>JBPCQY010000081.1:0-38745 GCA_050997635.1 Nocardioides sp. | reverse complement strand
AGCGACAGCATCGCCAGGTCGACCTCGCGGTGCCCGCCGTACGCCGCCGGGTCGACGACGTGGGCGGCGCCGTCCTGGCCCCAGATCACGTTGCCGTTCCACAGGTCGCCGTGCAGCCGGCTCGGCGGCTCGTCGGGCACCAGCTCGGCCAGCCGGCCGAGCACACCCTCGATCGCCTCGGCCTGCGCGGTGGTCAGACCGCCGTGGTCGCGCGCGTGCCGCAGGTAGGGCAGCACCCGTCGGGCGGCGTAGAACTCCGCCCACGTCTGCATCGGCTTGTTGGGCAGCGGGAGCCGCCCGATGTAGCCGTCGCGCTCCAGCCCGTACGACGCGGCGCCGGCCCGGTGGGTGGCGGCGAGCTGCTGGCCGAAGGTGACGGCGGCCTCCTGGGTCGGCTTACCGGGCTCGACCCAGCGCAGGATCAGGCAGTCGGGTTCGACGGCGAGCACCTCGGCGGCCGCCACGCCGCCCGACTCGCCCAGCCACCGCAGCCCGGCCGCCTCGGTGGCGAACAAACCGGTCGGGGCATGCGGCATCGTCTTGATCAGGGCGGTGGTGCCGTCGGAGAGCCGGAGCTTGGTGGCCGTCGCGACGTCGCCGCCGGCGATCGGGGCCGTGGCCACGACCGCGACTCCGAGCAGCTCCTCGGCGCGGTGGGCCACGAGCGGCTGGCGGGTCACGGCAGGGTCCGGTGCACCGTCATGGTCAGCACCTCCTCCGACGCCTTGCGCACACGGTAGTACGCCGACGGTCCGGCCGGGCCGGGGTCAGTCGGCTTTGGCGGCACCCCAACCGTGCCAGTGCTCCACCTGGATCCAGGCGCTGACACGTGGGCTCTCGCGGTCGGGGTAGGGCTTGCCGCTGTAGTGGGTGGACAGCCGGTCGATGTCGGCCAGTGCCTTCGCCTCGTCGTCCTCCCAGCGCACGACCGTCCCGCGGACGCTGACGTGGGTGTACCACTCGCCCTCCTTGAGAACGGTCAGCGAGACCTGCGGTCGCTCGCGCATCCACTGCAACCGGGCGCGGGTGGCGTCCATGTTGACCAGGATCGTGCCGTCGTCCTCGAGGAGATACCAGGTGGCCACCGACATCGGGTTGCCGCTGGGCATCAGGACGGCGATCACGGAGGGGTTGGCGGCGCGCAGCAACTCGATCGCGTCGTCGGGCAGTGGAGCCTTGGGCATGGGAGGTCCTTCCTCAGATGGTGTCCGCGAGGGCGGCCACGATCGCCGTACCCGTGCGTTCGACGATGGCCAGCACCTCGGTGAAGCCGTCCTTGCCACCGTAGTACGGGTCCGGCACGTCGCAGCGGGGGTCGACCGGGTCGAAGTCGCGGAACAGCCGGACCCGATCGGGGTCGCCGGACCCGAGGCGGCGTACGGCGGCCAGGTTGGTCTCGTCCATCACCAGCAGCAGATCATGGTCGAACCACGTGGTGTCGAGCTGCCGCGCCCGGTGCCGGCTCGGGTCGTAGCCGGCCGCCCGGAGCGTGGCCGCCGAGCGCTGGTCCATCGGTTCGCCGACGTGCCAGTCGCCGGTGCCGCTGCTCACCACGTGCACGCGGTCGGCCAGCCCGGCCTCGGCCAACTGCGCGGTGAGGACGACGTGGGCCGTGGGCGAGCGGCAGATGTTGCCCGAGCAGACCAGCCCGATCGTGTACGGCGCGTTGCCTCGCGACGGGGGCAGCCGCATCAGTCGTCGTCGGTCGCGGCGTTGAGCCCCGCGTGCACGATCGCGATGATCAGGCCGCCCCAGACCGCCGGCCAGAATCCGTCGACGTGGAAGCCGATGCCCAGACCGCCCGAGATCGCCTCCACCAGCAGCAGCATCAGCGCATTGATCACCAGCAGGAACAGCCCGAGGGTGAGGATGATGACCGGGAACGAGAAGAACTTCACCACCGGCTTCACCAGGGCGCTCACCACGCCGAGCACCAGCGCGACGCCCAGCAGCGGCCAGAACTTGTGCTCGACCTCCGCGAGGCCGCGGGTGGGCCCGTCGAAGTGGATGCCGTCGATCAGCCAGGTCGCGGCGGCGAGGGCGAGCGCCGTACTCGCCAGCCAGGTCAGGAAGCGCACTCCGGGAGCATAGCCAGCCGCCCGCGGCCGCTCAGGTCAGGTCGAGCCGCTCGAGGAACGCCGTCTCGGCGCCGGCGAGGTGCTCCTCGAGCTCGGCCGCGGCCGCGTCGACGTCCCCCGACTCGAGCAGCTCGAGCAGATGGTGGTGCGCGCCGGCCTGGTCCTGGGCGTTGCGCCGGATGCGGTCGATCTGGGCCAGCGCGAGCCGCAGCTCGGCGGCCAGCGACGCCGCCATCGCGACCAGCCGTGGGCTGCCGGTGAGGCCGACCAGGGACAGGTGGATGTCGAGGTGCAGCGAGTTGAGCCGCATGTACGACGCCCGCTCGGCGACGGCCCGCTCGTACGCCGCGAGCGCGTCGCGCACGGCGCCCCGGTCCTCCTCGGTGGCGGTCGGCCAGTGCCGCACGCCGGCCAGTTCGAGCACCGCGCGGGCCCGGCTGACATCGGTGATCGAGTCCGGGTCGGGGCTGGCGACGGCCACGCCCCGGTGCGGCTCACGGGTGGCCAGGCCCTCGGCGACAAGGATGCCGAGGGCCTCGCGCACGGTCGACCGCGCGACGCCGAGCGAGTCGGCCAGCGCGACCTCGCGCAGCGGCGTACCGGACTCGAGCTCGCCCTCGAAGACGGCCCGGCGCAGCTCCTCGGCGGCGCGCTCGACCGTGGAGACGTGCTCGAGATGCAGGGAGTCGAAGGACACGTGCGCCATTGTCCGACATCAACTTGTGTCGCGGCGATTCGTGCTCCACACTAGGGTTGTCAGATTGTCGGACAATTCGAGGTGCAGGAGGACGTCACGTGGAGCTGAGCTGGGGCCGTCGCTACGCCATGGTCGTGCCGGAGCACTTCCGGGTCGACTACCAGATCAACCCCTTCATGAACCTCGCCCTGCAGCCGGATGCGCAGCTCGCCCGGCACCAGTGGGAGCGCCTCGTCGCGGCCATCGAGGCGCACGGCGGCTCCGTCGTGAGCCTGCCCCAGCGCGAGGACGCGCCCGACATGGTCTACGCGATGAACCTCGGTTTCGCCGTCGAGCGCCCACAACACGACGGCCGGGTCGCCGCACATGTGGTCCTGTCCCACATGCGCTACGCCGAACGCCGCATGGAGACCGGGTCCGCCCAGGCCTTCTTCGCCGGCCTCGGCGCCAGCACGTCGTACGTCGGTCGCGACGGCGTCGGCGCGCACCTCGAGGCGGGCGACGTGTTCGCCTGGGGTGACGGCCTGGTCGCCGGCTACGGCCCGCGCAGCGACGAGCTGGGCCTCAAGGCCCTGGCCACCGACCTGGACGTGCGGGTGCGCGGCTTCCGGATCGTGCACCCCGGCATGTACCACCTGGACCTCGCCTTCTGCCCGCTCGACGACCGTCGTGCGCTGGTCTGCCCCGAGGCGTTCGACGGTGCCTCGGCCGACGCGCTGATGGCGCTGGTGCCCGAGCCGATCGTGCTGACCGAGGAGGAGGCGCTCGGCACCTTCTGCGCCAACTCGATCGTGCTCGGCTCGACGATCCTGATGCCCGCCGTACCCGACCGGGTGCGCGAGCAGCTCGAGGCCTGGGGCTTCGAGGTAGTGCTCGTCGACGTCTCGGAGTTCCACAAGGCCGGCGGCTCGATCCGCTGCCTGACCAACCCCCTCGATGTCCGGCTCGGCCGCGACGTCCCGGCGTTCTCCGGCGGCACCGTCGTCCTGCCCTGACTGGCTCTAAGGTCGTCGCATGTTTCCGGTGGGCGGGATCGGCTGGATGCTGCTGCTCGCGGCGGCGGCGGCGCTGGTCTGTGCGGCCTTCGGGCTGATGCTGGCGCGCTGGCTGGGTGGCCTGACCGGCGCGTTCACGGCAGCCCTGTTGTGGTCGCTGGTGGTGATCGCCCTGGTGACCCTGCTGCCCACCAGCCCCGATCCCGGCATCGTGCCGGCCGACGCGCACGCGACCACCTGTTCGTTCGACTACGGTGGCCCGGCGCCGGGCGGGTTCTGGATCTTCGCGGGTGGCCAGCGGCTGCTCAACACGGTGTTGTTCGTGCCGTCGGGAGTTTTCCTGGTGCTCACCCTCGCCTCGCGGCGGCGGATGTCGTGGGTGCTGGTGCCGCTCGGGCTGGTGCTGCTGGCGGCGTACTCGGTCGGCATCGAGTACACCCAGCTCCAGCTCGCCCGCATCGACCGCGCCTGCGATGTCACCGACATGGTCGACAACGTGTCGGGGGCGCTCGTGGGTGTCGTCGTTGGAGCGGTGCTGGCGCTGCCGTTGCGGTTCCGTCGCCGCCCGTGATGGTGGATAGGTTGCTGCCATGAGTGCTCCGCGCCCGCGCGCCAGCGTGTCCCAAATCCCGCCGTACGTCGCCGGGAAGCCGCCGATCCCGCGCCAGGGGATGACGACCTACAAGCTCTCCTCCAACGAGAACCCCTACCCGCCGCTGCCGGGCGTGCTCGAGGCGGCACAGCGCGCGGCCGAGCAGATGAACCGCTACCCCGACATGGGCAACGCCGCGCTCTACTCCGCGCTCTCCGAGCGGCTCGACGTTCCGACCGAGGATCTCGCGCTCGCGACCGGCTCGGTGGCGCTGATCTACCAGCTCGTGCAGGCGTTCTGCGAGCCCGGCGACGAGGTCGTCTACGCCTGGCGCTCGTTCGAGGCCTACCCGATCGGGGTCACGGCCGCTGCCGCCAGCAGCGTGCGGGTGCCGGTGCTGGCCGATGGCCGCCACGACCTCGACGCGATGGCGGCGGCGGTCACCGACCGCACCCGGGTGGTGCTCGTCTGCACGCCCAACAACCCGACCGGTCCGGCCGTCAGCCAGGCCGAGCTCGACGCGTTCCTGGCCAAGATCCCGTCCGAGGTGCTGGTCGTCGTCGACGAGGCGTACGTCGAGTTCGTGCGGATGGGCGACCCGGTGCACGGGCTCGCGACGTACCGCTCCCACGAGAACGTGCTGCTGACCCGCACCTTCTCCAAGGCCTACGGGCTCGCCGGCTTCCGGGTCGGGTACGCCGTAGGGCCGACGCCGATCGCGGGCGCGCTGCGGGCGGTGTCCCTGCCGTTCGGCGTCTCGCACGTCGCCCAGGCGGCTGCGGTGGCGTCGCTCGAGGCCGAGCCGGCGCTGCTCGAGCGGGTCGACGCGCTGGTCGGGGAGCGCGACCGAGTGACCGCGGGGTTGACACAGGCGGGCTGGGACGTTCCCGAGGCGCAGGGCAACTTCGTCTGGTTCGAGCTGGGTGACCGGACCGCCGAGTTCGCCGCGGCCGCCGACGCGGCCGGGATCGTCGTACGCCCGTTCGCGGGGGAGGGCGACCGGGTCTCGATCGGCGAGACCGAGGCCAACGACCGGCTGCTCAGGCTGGCTGCATCGTTTCGGTGACCGCCGGCCGGTCCATCTCCCGGAACCGCGGGAGCAGGGTGGGCGCCATGGTGGTCGCGAAGTAGGCGACGCCGACGGCCAGCACGGCCGGCACGAAGCCGAAGCCCGTGACCAGCACGCCGCCGAGCACGCCCCCGAGCGGCATCAGTGACCAGCACAGCGCGGTGTTCAGGGAGGTGACCCGGCCGACCAGGTGCGGCGGGATCCGCTCGTAGATGACCGCGCCGAGCACCGGGTTGAGGAAGCCGGACGCGCAGCCGCCCACCAGCGACATCGCCAGGATCGCCCACACCGGCACGCCGAGCGCGAAGAACGCGAACCGGGGCAGTCCGGTGACCAGGAACGCCACGACGTACGTCGCGAACCGGGGCAGGCGTTCGCCCCACCGGGCCGCGATCAGCGACCCGACCATCGACGCGCCGCCCCAGACGGCGAAGACGAGTCCGAGCGCACCGACGCCGGCGCCGGTCTCGCGCGCCCACACCGGCATCAGCACGGCCGACCACGCCAGGTCGAGCAGGTTGGTCACGGCCACCATCAGCGACAGGCTCATCAGCACCGGCTCGTGACGCAGGAAGTGCCACCCGTCGCGCAGCTCCCCGGCGTACGACGTGGGCTCGGTCGTCGGCTCCTGGGTGACCCGGGGGAGCCCGCCCGTCGTCCCCAGCAGCACCAGCGCGCACAACCCGAACGACACCGCGTCGACGGCGACGGCGTTGGCCGCGCCGATGGTGGCGACCAGCCCCCCGGCGATGGCGGCGCCGATCATGGTGGCGCCGCGCTCGATCGCCGACGACAGACCGGTCGCCCGCTCGAAGCTCACCCCGGCGCTGGCCACGAGCGACGGGATCAGCGCAGCCGTGGCGGCGTCACCGGGCCCGCGCAGCCCTCCGGCCAGGGCCACGAGCACCAGCAGTGCGGGAAACGTCAGGTGCCCGGACGCGTGCAGCAGCGGGATCAGGCCGACCACGACGAGACTCGCGCTGTCGCAGGTGATCGCGACCCGGCGGGGGCCGACGCGGTCGACCAGCGGGCCGCCGAACGCCTTGAGCAGGACGAGCGGCGTCAGCTCGGCCGCCGCCACGATCCCGGTGCGGGTCGCCGAACCAGTGGTGACCAGCACCAGCCACGGGATCGCGATCATCGAGACGCGCGTGCCGAGCAGCGAGATCGCCTCGGCGCTCAGCCAGCCGTAGAGGGGAAGTCGCCTCACTCGTCCTCCCCTTCCAGTACGACGGTCCCGGGGCGCGGGAACGCGTTCAGGTTGACCACGAAGTCGGTGGTCTCGTCGGCGTCGGGCTGCTCCTCCCAGCCCTGCACGAGCTCGAAGATCGCCTCGACCAGCTGCTCGGCGCGGCCCGCGCTGAGGCGGAGGTGGAAGTCGCTCGTCGTACTGGCCTCCTGCCACGCCCGCGGCAGGTAACGCCGCTCGGCAACGGCCTGCATGAGCGTCTCGATGTAGAGCAGGGCGACCGAGTGGAAGAAGCTCTCCATGACGTCGGCGTCCGCCTCCGTGTCGCTGGTGCGCCCGGCGTCGGTGCTCTGGTGGGCCGCGCGCCACCACCGGTCGCGGGCATCGCCGCGCTCGTGGTCGTCCTCGATGAAGCCGTGCTCCGCGAGCTGGCGCAGGTGGTAGGACGTGGCGCCGCTGTTGAGCCGCAGCTGCTTGGCCAGCATCGTGGCCGTCGCCGGCCCCTCGAGGCGCAGCAGTCCGAGCATCTTCAGCCGGGTGGGGTGGGCCAGGGCTCGCAGCCCGGCCGCCGACGGCGTGACCGCGTTCTTCGGAGACATGACCACCAACATATCTTTGCAAAAGTAATTGTGCAAACACTTCTTGGCAATCGAAGTGGCTAGGGTCGGGTCATGACCAGCCACGAGTCGGCAGCGGACGGTGGGTTCGAGCGCGACATGGACTACATCCCCGACCGGATCACGGCCGAGCCCGGCCGCTCCCGGGACCCGCGCGAGACCGAGCTCGCCGTACCCACCTGGCCGGCCGAGCCGGGTCGCTACCGCCTGATTGCGGCGAAGGCCTGCCCGTGGGCCAACCGGGCGATCATCGTGCGCGACCTGCTGGGGCTGCAGGACGCGATCTCGATGGGCCTGGCGGGGCCGACGCACGACAAGCGGTCCTGGACCTTCGACCTCGATCCGGGCGGCCGCGACCCGGTGTTGGGCTACGAGCGACTGCAGCAGGCGTTCTTTGCTCGAGACCCCGACTATCCGCGGGGCATCACCGTCCCCGCGATGGTCGACGTGCCAACGAAGGCCGTCGTCACCAACGACTTCCCGTGGATCACCCACGACTTCTTCTTCGAGTGGCGCGACCACCACCGGCCCGACGCCCCGGACCTGTGGCCCGACGACGTGCGCGAGGAGATGGAGGAGGTGATGCAGCGGGTCTTCACCGAGGTCAACAACGGCGTCTACCGCTGCGGCTTCGCCGACTCGCAGGAGGCGTACGACGATTCCTACGACCGCCTATGGACTGCGCTGGACTGGCTCGAGGAGCGGCTCACCGACCGGCGCTACCTGATGGGCGCGTCGATCACCGAGGCCGACGTACGCCTGTTCACCACGCTGGCCCGCTTCGACGCCGTCTACCACGGGCACTTCAAGTGCAACCGCAACAAGCTGACCGAGCTGCCGGCGCTGTGGGGCTATGCCCGCGACCTGTTCTCCACGCCCGGGTTCGGCGACAACACCGACTTCGAGCAGATCAAGCAGCATTACTACCGCGTGCACACCGACATCAACCCGACCGGCATCGTGCCGAAGGGTCCCGACCTCGCAGGCTGGCACTCCGCCCACGCCCGCGAAAGGCTCTGACTTTCGACGCCGGAGGGCAGGACGCCCGAGCCAGGGCCCCTGGACGTGTTCACGGTGAATCACGGTGATGAAAGTTCTGTGAAGTGCCATTAGACTGCACGTGTGGACCTGACAATGTTCGGAAACGAGGCGAGTGGTCGCCTCGAGGGGATTACGGGCTCCGACCCGCGCACCGGGTCCTGGTCCCACCAGGCCTTCCGTCCCCATCCGCTGCCGGATACCCCGCCCGTACTCAGCGCGGTGACCTACCACGCGATCGCCGATGCGCGTGCCTCGCTCGCTGCGCTCGACAGCACCGCACGAAGGCTGCCGAACCCCACCCTGCTGCGCGCGCCGACCCTTCGCCGGGAGGCCCAGGCAACGTCAGCACTGGAGGGGACCTACGCGCCGTTGAGCGATGTGCTCACGGCAGACGACGATGCGCCCCCCAATGCGGACCTGCGCGAAATTCTGAACTACGTCCGGATGGCCAACCACGCCTTCGCGTGGGTCGCGGACGGTAGGCCGCTCTCGCTCCCGATGCTGGAGGACCTCCAGTCGATCCTGGTGCAGGGAACGGCGGCTCAGGGCAGTTCGGCCGGCAAGATCCGTGAGATCCAGGTGGTCATCGGACGGCGCGCCGGTGTGCCGGCGGGTGAGCTGCCGATCAGGGCGGCCAGATTCGTGCCGCCTCCTCCAGGGGAGGAGCTGGTCAGCGACGTGCGGCGGCTGGTGGACTGGATCAGGATCGACCGGGGCAGGGCCATGGACCCGGTCATCGCGTGTGCGCTCGCGCATCAGCACTTCGAGACGCTGCACCCCTTCAACGATGGCAATGGACGCATCGGTCGACTGCTCGTCGTTCTCCAACTTCATGGACTAGGGATCCTGCACGAGCCCACGCTGACGATCTCGCCGTGGTTCGAGGCGCGACGAGGGGAGTACTACGACCGACTCCTGGCCGTCAGCACCGAGGGCGCCTGGGATGACTACGTCGAGTTCTTCGCACTCGGGCTGCGTGACTCCGCCGACCTGACCCACCGGCAGATGCTTGCCCTCGTGGACGTTCAGCACGAGCTCAAGGAGATCGTTCGCCACTCGGCCCTTCGCGCCGAGAACGCCCGGCTGCTGGTGGACTTCGCGGTCGCGAATCCCTCGTTCACCATTCGGCGGGTCGAGCAGGGACTCGACATCTCCAAGGGGAGGGCCAACGTACTCGTCAACCAACTCACGGCCCTCGGCGTCCTCGAGCCGCTCGACGACCGCACCTATGACCGGCGCTTCGTGGCGCCCAGAGTCCTGGACGTCCTGCTACGCGCGGAGTAGTCAGGCGGCTTCGTAGGCCAGGTCGATGCGGATGCCGGATCGTGGGAGGCGGTGGGTGCCGGTGTGGTCGATGATCAGTTCGTGGCCGTGTGGGGTGCGCCAGAGGTAGCGGCCGGGCCCGAGCTGGGTGGCGGTGAACCCGGTGTGGGTCTTGACCCGGTGGTGTCGGCGGGTCAGGGGGCCGCAGTTGTGGGTGCCGGTCTGGCCGGGTGGGCCCCCGGGGTCATAGGGGGTGGGGTGGTCCAGGTCGACGTTGCGGGTCACGCAGGTGGCGTAGGGGAAGTAGTCGCCGCCGCTGCTCAGGTGGATCCGGTCCTTGAGCCCCTGGGGGTGTTCGTAGCTGTTGACCGAGATCTGGTCGGCCAGGTCGATGACCGGGGCGACCTCGCCTCGGGTGGTGCGGGCCAAGAACTCCAGGGCCTCAGCGGGAAGCATCGGGCCCACGCCCTCGACGCGGGCCACGCCGGTGACCTCTCCGCCCAGTACGTCGCGGTGGAGGTGGACGTGCAGCTTGGCGCGCGGACGCAGCCGGGCCAGGCCGGCGTGGGTGAGCTTGTCGAGCAGGTCGGCCGGCATGGCCGTGGACCGGCTCTGCCTCAGGGCATCGTCGTCGGTGCCGTGCTCGAGTAGCAGTGCCAGCAGCTCGGCGGGCCGGGCCAGCCAGCCGAACGCCTCGGCGCGCAGCTCATCGCGGCAACGCGGGGTGTCGTCGCGGGTGGCCAAGATGTCGGCGACCCGGTCGACCATGGCGTCGACCCACACCGCGTCACCGGCCTCGATACGGGCGATCACGTGGCGCAGCCCGAACTCGTCGACCCGGCCCAGGCCCACGAACCGGCGGCGGCGCTGCTCCTCGAGCTTGGCGGCGTAGGTGTCGGGATCGGCCTCGATCACCTTGGCCTCGGCGATCGCCAGCACCCGCGAGGGTGCCTGGCCACCGATCGCTGCGGCCACCGCGGAGTCGACGATGCCGACCCGGGCCAGCGGCAGGGCCCGGCACAGCGAGGCCACCTTGCGCGCCACCCAGACCTCGGCCTTGAGGGACTTGACCACCCGCCAGGTCAGCGGGAGCCGGTGCAGCAGATCCAAGACGTCGGCGATGGCCCGGTCACACGAGGCCGGGTGCACCTGCCGGGCGATCGCGATCTCCGCGGTCGAGAGCTCCCACAGCTCGGGGGTCCCCTCGCCGCCCAGGCGGCGGAACCGGTCACCGGGGCGGTGGTCCTCGCGGTTGCCGTGCAGCATCGCCCAGTGGGCCAGCAGCTCCAGGTCCTCCACCTCGACCGCACGGCGCCGCTGGGTCGCCGACTCGGCCGCGGCCAGGGTGGCGGCGGTGTCGAGGTCGGCGAGCGGGAACGGCACACGCCGAGTCTATCGAACATACGTTCGAAAAACAAGGGACTTTCCACAGCCTGGTCTCGACTTCGCTCGACCACCGACCGGTGCGACCCGACCAACAAGATGAAGGAGTGGGAGGCTGCATGGATAGGTCATGGTCGTGGTGGCGAGCGGTGGCTGCCGGGCACGTCGTCGGAGCACAAAATGCCTCATGAGACGATGCCGACCATGGACCCGCAGCATCCAACCGCGGAGCCGTTGCTCCGGATGGTCGATGCCGTCACCGTCGCGGTGCCCGACCTCGACTCGGGCCTGGAGTTCTACGCCGGCCGGCTTCGCCATGAACTGCTGTGGCGCAACGATGCTCTGGGGCAGGCTGGCCTTCGTTGCCCGGACTCGGAGACCGAGATCGTGATCTCCGCTGGTCTGCCTACCGAGCCGAACTGGCTGGTCGAGTCCGCGGATGCCGCCGCGGGCGTCATCGTCTCGGCCGGCGGTCGGATGATCAGCCCGCCCGCCGACATTCCGGTCGGTCGCGTCGCCGTGGTGGCCGATCCGTTCGGCAACCGGTTGGTATTGGTCGACCTGAGCAAGGGCAGCTATTGCACCGACCACACCGGCGCCGTCATCGACGTGGCTCCAAAGTGACCTTCGGCGACCCGCGGGCGGTCAGCGGGCGTGGGCGCCGGCGGCGTGCGCGCCACCAGGGTGCTCGTCGTCGGGACCGGCCTGGTCGCCGGACTCAGACTCCGGCGGGCCGCCGCGGACCACGAAGTCCCGCTGCCTGATCAGGATCAGGGAGACGACGCCCGAGGCGAAGGCGATCACCGCGGCGATCAGGGTGATGTGGTTCAACGCGTCGACCACGGCCGACGTACCGACCTGGTGGACGAGGTCGAAGGCCTGCTGCCCGACCGTCGGGCCCTGGGCCGTGGTCGCCGCCTGCTGCGCACCGGTCGCGGCGGCCTGCACCTGACCACCGGACAACGCCGCGGTGAGCCCGTCGAGGGCCTGGGCCGGGACCTTACCGGCCAGCTGGGGGCGTACGGCGTCGGCCACCTGCTGGCTGAAGATCGAGCCCAGCGCGGCGATGCCGGTGGCGATCCCGACCTGGCGGAAGGTCGAGTTGACGCCGCTGGCCATGCCCGACCTGGCGACGGGTACGACGCCCACCGCCGTCGAGGCCAGGGGCGGGTTGATCATCCCGATGCCGACGCCCGACACGAGGAGCCCGGGGATCAGGTGGGTCCACGAGGAGTCGTCGTGGATGCCGTGGAGCAACAGCAGCCCGACTCCGAGGATCAAGAACCCCGGCCCGATCAGCCACTTGACCGGCATGTGCTCGGTCAGCCGTCCGGCCAGGGCGGCGGCGAAGAAGGACGCAGCCGAGAGGAACAGGAACCGCACACCGGTGCCGACCGCGGAGTAGCCGAGCACGTTCTGCACGTAGATCACCAGATAGGCGAGCAGGGAGAAGATCGACGCGGAGACCCCGAAGGCGGCGACCAGGCCGCCGGTGAACGTCGGCTTGCGCAGCAGCCCGAGGTCGAACATCGGGTGCTCCTGCACGAGCTGGCTGACCACGAAGACCACCAGCAGCACGGCCGAGGCGACCAGGAGGATGACCACGCGCTGCTCGCCCCAGCCGTCCTTGCCGGCCTCGATCATGCCGTAGACGAGGGCGCCGAGCGCGAGGGAGAAGCTGACGAAGCCGAACCAGTCGGGCCGGCCGGCGTGTCGGTCCTTCGACTCCACGACCCTCAGCAGGGACACGGCCAGCGCGACCAGGCAGATGGGGATGTTCACGAAGAAGATCCAGCGCCAGGAGAGGCCGCTGGTGAGGGCGCCGCCGAGGACCGGCCCGATCGCCACAGCCACGCCGGTGGTCGCGCCGAAGACGCCGAACGCCGTACCGCGGTCCTTGCCGTGGAAGGCGCTCGCCAGGAGCGCGAGGGCGGTGGCGAACATGGCGGCACCGCCGATTCCCTGGAAGGCCCGGGCGATCTGGAGGAAGAAGATGTCCTGGGCCGATCCGCAGGCGACCGAGCCCAGGGTGAAGATCACGACCCCGATCACGAAGACGCGCCGGCGGCCGTAGAGGTCGGCCAGCGAACCCGCCGTCAGCAGCAGGGCGGCCAGGCTCAGCGCGTAGGCGTCGATCACCCACTGGAGATCCGACAGCGACGCGTCGAGCTCGCTCTGGATGTTGGGCAGCGCGACGTTCACGATGGTAATGTCGAGCAGCAGCATGAAGACGCCGGTGCAGACCGCGGCCAGGGTCCACCACTTGGGGTCCGTCGGGGCCCGCTCACTCATCGATTTCCGCCCATCCCGGGCTGCGTCCGCCCGAATCATCAATCAGTTAACGATTGCCTGAGGTACGATACGCCTGTCGTTCGATTCGTCAAGTGGCTAACGATTGAGTAGGTGATGAACATCGACCTGCGCGGGGTCGGCACCACCAGGTTCCTGCTGCCCGCGCTGGCGGAGCTGCCGGGCCACGTGGTCTGGCGCGCTCGGCAGCGCGTGGTGGTGGCACTCGAGGACGTGCTGCCCGACAGCGTCGACATCCACGGGTACGCCGCGCTGCTGGCGCTCGCGGGCGGTGTCACCCGCTCCCAGCAGGCGCTGGCGCAGACCGTGAGTGTCAGCGGTACGACGATGATGCGGGTGGCCGCAGACCTGGCGGACCGCGGGCTCGTCGAGCGGGTGCGCAACCCGGACGACCGTCGCTCCTACGCCCTGACCCGCACTCCGGCGGGCACGGCCGCCGCCCGTCAGTGGCGCCGCTACGCCGAGGAGGTCGAGGACGCGATCACGCAGGGCTTCACCCCTCGCGAGCGGAAAGACCTGCGCGCACTCCTGCTCCGGGTGGTCGAGCCCGAGCTCGCGCCGGATACACCGGAGCCCCTGCGCGAGAGCATCGGCTTCCTGATCACGCGCCTGCAGTTCCGCATGCACCGCGAGTTCCAGGCAGCGCTGGCTCCCCTGGGCATCGAGCCCCAACACTTCGGGATCCTGGTGGCGTTGAAGTCGACCGGCCCGATCTCGCAGTCGGAGCTGGCCCGGGTCTTCGCTGTGAGCGGTGCCCACCTGGTCAAGGTGATCGATGAGCTCGAGAGCCGCGAGCTGGTCGCGCGCGGCAAGATCGAGACCGACCGCCGTGCCCACGTCATCGAGCTCCTGCCCCCGGGCAGGACGGCCATCAGTCGGGTCACGCCCATCGCGGCCCGCACGGTGCAGGACCGGTTCGCCCCGCTTTCGGCGGCCCAGGCCACCCGCCTGGTCACGTTGGCGCGCCGGCTGGTCACCACTCCCGCCTGATTGGCTTGGATGGCGCACCGCCCGGTAAGTTTGGGTCCACGATTGTGGCCCCGGTCACAGAACCCAGTCACATCAGCGCACGCCGCACCACCCATGCGGCGTACGCAGTGCAGCGCAGCAGGCAGAGTGGAGACCCCGCAGCCGGCTCACGAGAAGGAGTGCGCATGACCCAGGCAGGATTCGGCCCGGATCTGGCAGAGGTCTTCGGACCCTCCCAGCAGGACGGCGGCCCCGAGCTCATCCAGCTCCTGACGCCGGAGGGTGAGCGGGTCGAGCACCCCGACTTCTCCTTCGGTGACGGGCTCTCCGCCGAGGAGGAGGCCGAGCAGATCCGCGGGTTCTACCGCGACATGGTGCTGACCCGGCGCATCGACGTCGAGGCCACCGCGCTGCAGCGCCACGGCGAGCTCGGCATCTGGGCCCAGCTGCTGGGCCAGGAAGCCGCCCAGATCGGCGCCGGTCGCGCCCTGCGCCCCCAGGACTACGTCTTCCCGACCTACCGCGAGCACGGCGTCGCCTGGTGCAAGGGCGTCGACCCGCTCGACCTGCTCGGCCTGTTCCGCGGCGTCGACCAGGGCGGCTGGGACCCCGCCACCAACAACTTCGGGCTCTACACGATCGTGATCGGCGCCCAGACCCTGCACGCCACCGGCTACGCGATGGGCATGCAGCGCGACGGCGTCGTCGGCACCGGCGACCCCGAGCGCGACGCGGCGGTGATCGCCCACTTCGGCGACGGCGCCAGCTCGCAGGGCGACGTCAACGAGGCGTTCATCTTCGCCGCCTCCTACAACGCCCCGGTCGTCTTCTTCTGCCAGAACAACCAGTGGGCCATCTCCGAGCCCATCGAGCGCCAGACCCGGATCCCGCTCTACCAGCGTGCGCTCGGCTTCGGCTTCCCAGGGGTCCGCGTCGACGGCAACGATGTGCTCGCGACGTACGCCGTCACCCAGGCCGCGCTTAACCGGGCCCGCGAGGGGCAGGGCCCGACGTTCGTGGAGGCCTACACCTACCGGATGGGCGCGCACACCACGACCGACGACCCGACCCGCTACCGGCTCTCCGACGACGTCGAGCACTGGAAGCTCAAGGACCCCATCGCCCGGGTCAAGGCCTACCTGACGCGCAACGGCCTCGGCGACGACGAATTCTTCGGCGCCGTCGAGAAGGAGGCCGACCAGCTCGGCGTTCACCTCCGCGAGGGCTGCAAGGCGCTCAAGGATCCGGCCCCGATGAGCATGTTCGACCACGTGTACTCCGAGATGACCGACGAGCTGGCCGAGCAGCGCGACGGGTTCGCGGCGTACCTCGAGAGCTTCCAGGAGAGCCACCGATGAGCGAGACCCAGAAGATCACCCTCGCCAAGGGCCTCAACATGGGGCTGCGCAAGGCGATGGAGGACGACCCCAAGGTCCTGATCATGGGAGAGGACGTCGGCAAGCTCGGCGGCGTCTTCCGAATCACCGACGGTCTGCAGAAGGACTTCGGTGAGGACCGCGTCATCGACAGCCCGCTCGCCGAGTCCGGCATCGTCGGTACGGGCGTCGGCCTGGCCCTGCGCGGCTACCGGCCCGTGGTGGAGATCCAGTTCGACGGCTTCGTCTACCCCGCCTACGACCAGATCGTGTGTCAGGTCGCCAAGATGACCTATCGCTCGCAGGGCAAGTCGAAGATGCCGATGGTGATCCGCATCCCGTTCGGCGGCGGCATCGGCGCGGTCGAGCACCACAGCGAGAGCCCGGAGGCACAGTTCGCACACACGCCCGGCCTCAAGGTGGTCGCCTGCTCCAACCCCGTCGACGGCTACTGGATGATCCAGCAGGCCATCGCCTGCGACGACCCGGTGATCTTCCTCGAGCCCAAGCGGCAGTACCACGCCGACAAGGCCGACCTCGACGACACCGCGACGCCCGACGGGCTGTTCACCTCGCGCGTGGTCAAGCGCGGCACCGACTGCACCGTGCTCGCCTACGGCCCGACCGTGAAGACCGCGCTCAAGGCCGCCGAGGCGGCCGAGGCCGAGGGCCGCTCGCTCGAGGTGATCGACCTGCGCACGCTCTCGCCGCTCGACCTGGGCCCGGTCTTCGATTCCGTACGCCGCACCGGCCGCGCCGTGGTCACCCACGAGGCCCACGTCAACCTCGGCCTGGGCGCCGAGGTGTCGGCGCGCATCACCGAGCAGTGTTTCTACTCCCTCGAGGCGCCGGTGCTCCGCGTCGGCGGCTTCGACGCGCCGTACCCGCCCTCGCGGATCGAGGAGGACTTCCTGCCCGACCTCGACCGGGTGCTGGATGCCGTCGACCGCTCGCTCGAGTTCTGAGGAGGACCCCACGTGGCCGAGTTCAAGCTGCCCGACGTCGGTGAGGGCCTCACCGAGGCCGAGATCGTCACCTGGAAGGTCAAGGAGGGCGACACCGTCGCCATCAACGAGATCCTGGTGGAGATCGAGACCGCGAAGTCACTGGTCGAGCTGCCCTCGCCGTTCGCCGGCGTGGTGGCGAAGCTGATGGTGCCCGAGGGCGAGACCGTTGCCGTCGGCACGCCGATCATCGCCATCGGCGATCCGTCTGCTGCGGCCGAGGCCAGCCCACGGGTGGCCGCCGCCGACATCGACCTGTCCAACCCGGCCGCCAGCGGTGGCGGCGAGGGCGAGTCGCTGGTGGGCCGGATGAAGGCCGATCGGGGCGCCGTACGCCGCGCGCGCACCGGCTCCGCGGCCCCGGCTGCGGCGAGCGCCGCCGCGACCCAGTCGCAGCTCCAGGGCTCCTTCGACTCCGGCCTTGAGTCGCCCGACGTGGTCGACGCCGACGACGAGCAAGCCGTCCCCGTTGCCGCAGCGCCTGTCGCATCGGGGGAGGCCACGCGGACCTTGGCCAAGCCGCCGGTGCGCAAGCTGGCCAAGGACCTCGGCGTCGACCTGTCCACCCTCACCGGCTCGGGCGCCGACGGAGTGGTCACGCGTGACGACGTCCAGGCCGCGGCTTCTGGTGGCGTCCCTGGTTTCGAGACAGGCGCTGCGCGCCTTCCTCAACCAACGGGGCGCAGCGGTGCTCGCGAGACCCGCGAGCCGATCAAGGGTGTGCGCAAGATGATGGCCGGCGCGATGGTCGACTCTGCCTTCTCGGCGCCGCACGTCACCGAGTGGGTGACGATCGACGCGACCCGCACGATGGAGTTCGTCGACCGGCTCAAGACCCGCCGCGAGTTCCGCGAGGTGAAGGTCTCCCCGCTGCTGGTGCTGGCGCGCGCGGTGATGCTGGCGATGAGGCGCACCTCCGAGATCAACTCGTTCTGGGACGAGGCGGCCCAGGAGGTCGTGCACAAGCACTACGTCAACCTCGGCATCGCCGCGGCCACGCCGCGCGGGCTCGTCGTACCCAACGTCAAGGACGCCCAGGATCTCTCCCTGCTCGACCTCGCGGGCGCGCTCAACCAGCTGACCGCCACGGCGCGGGACGGGAAGACGCAGCCGGCCGAGATGAGCGGCGGCACGTTCACGATCACCAACGTCGGGGTGTTCGGCGTCGACGCCGGCACGCCGATCATCAACCCCGGTGAGTCGGCGATCCTGTGCTTCGGTGCGGTGAAGAAGCAGCCGTGGGTGGTGCGAGGAGAAGGGGGAGACGAGATCGCGATTCGGTCCGTCACGACGCTGGCGCTCAGCTTCGACCACCGTCACATCGACGGTGAGAAGGGCTCGCGCTTCCTCGCCGACGTGGCCGGCATCGTCGAGGACCCCGCCAGCGCGCTGCTGTTCTGAGCGAGCCGTGACCCCGAGCCTTGCCTACCCGCGCCCCGGTGAGCGGATCGGCCCCTACCTGATCTCGCGTCGCCTCGGCGGCGGCGGGATGGGGGTCGTGTTCGAGGCGGCCGACGAGACCCTCGACCGCCAGGTGGCGATCAAGGTGATCTCGCCGCACCTGGCCGACGACGCGACGTTCCGCGCGCGGTTCGTCAAGGAGGCCCGGGCGATGGCGGCGCTCGACTCGGCCCACGTCGTGCACGTCTACGCGCACGGCGAGCAGGACGGTCGGCTCTACCTGGTCACCCAGCTCGTCCCCGACGGCGACCTCGGCGCGTCGCTGCGGGCGTACGGCGCGCCACCGCCGGCCACCGCTGTCGACCTGATCGCGCAGGTGGCGTCGGGCCTTGCGGACGCCCACGCGATCGGGCTGATCCACCGCGACATCAAGCCCGCCAACGTGCTGCTGCGTCGGCGAGACGACGGCACGACGGCCTATCTCGGTGACTTCGGCATCGCCCGGCACGTCGACCTCGAACCGACCACGATGACCAGCACCGTCGGCACCCCGAGCTACATGGCGCCCGAGCTGCACACCGGCGGCACGGCGGGTGTCGCCAGCGACGTGTACTCGCTGGGTTGCCTGCTGTGGGCCACGCTGACCGGGCAGGCGCCGTACGCCGGGACCTCCGACTTCCAGATCATCTCGGCGCACCTCGGCGAGCCGGTCCCGCAGCTGGACGGCACCAGCGAGCTGGAGCGCGCGACCAACAAGATCCTGCGGACCGCGATGGCCAAGCTGCCGGAGGACCGCTACGCCACGGCCGCGGCGATGCGCGAGGACCTGACGGCCGCCTCCCGGCTGCCGTCGGGCGGCCCGGTGGTGGCCGAGCCGACTCGCACGCGCCGGATCCCGCCCATCGCCTGGGGTGCGGCCGCCGTGGCGGTCGTCGCCGTGCTCATCGCCGCCTTCCTGCTCACCAGGCCAGACTCCCAGGCCGCCTCGGTCGACGTACCCCCGCCGTCGCGGCCCACGACGACGGCACCGACGACGGCACCGACGACGACACCGACGGAGACGGCACCGACGGAGACGGCACCGACGACGTCGGCCTCGGACGAGGCGCTGGCCATGGCCAACTTCGCCGACGCCCTGAGCAAGCAGGGGGTGTTCACCAAGACCCAGGCCGACTGCGTCGCGCAGCACCTGATCGACACGGTCGGGCTCGACAAGCTGGTCAAGGACCGCTTCTTCGGACCCCACTTCACCTTCGAGAACCCCGACCTCGCCAAGCTCCCTGCCGAGAAGAGCGCGCTGACCCAGGCGACGCTCACCTGCCTGGGCGCCGGGTAGCCGACGACCTCAGCCGGCGTGGTACGCCGGCTCGTGTGGTCCGAGCAGCCAGGCACCGAAGACCGGCCGCAGGTCCTGGCCGGACCTCGCCGACCACCATCGCGCCATCTCCTCGCGGCTGCTGCTGCGATAACGGTGGGCGATCGGCCATTCGCGCACCAGCCGCCAGAACGTCGCGTCGCCGAGGCGCTGGCGGATCGTGTCCCACATCAGGCCGGGGATGTAGTAGGCGTTGCCCTCACCGAAGGTGCCGGGCCGGTAGTCGGCCGGAGGGCCGTTCCTGGCGCGCAGCTCACCGGCGTACCGCGCCCACCCCCTGGCGATGCCGCTCAGGGTGCGCGGGCCGTGGTCGGCGGTCCAGTTGCCCTCCGCCAGGTAGAGCGCCATGCCCTCGCTCATCCACAGGTCGCTCCAGTCGGCCGGCGTGACCTCGTCGCCGTACCACTGGTGGGCGAGCTCGTGGACGAGCACGTCGTGGCTCAGGGTGTAGTCCCCGATCCCGAGCGTCAGCATCGTCTGGGTCTCCATGGCGCTCTTGGAGTCCACGAGCAGGACGCCGAGCGTGGGGTAGGGGTAGCGGCCGAGCTTGCTCTCCAGGTAGCGCACCGCTGCCGGCGTGTAATGCAGGCCCCTGATCAGCTTCGGCTGGTCGCTGGGTGTCCAGTAGGTGATCGGGAGGCCGTGCGGGCCGGTGTCCCTGGTCTCGGTGAACTTCCCGATCGCGATCGTGGTGAGGTACGACGCCGCGGGTGACGCGAGGTGCCATCGGGTCGTGGTGATGCCGGCCTTCGTGGTGCGCGAGCGCAGCTGGCCGTTGGCCACCCCGACCATCGGCGACGGCGCGTGGATCGTGAAGTCGTAGAACGCCTTGTCGGACGGCTGGTCGTTCACGGCGTACCACGAGTAGGCGCCGTAGGGCTCCTGCATGGTCCAGACCTCGTCGGTGTCGGTGATGGTCCAGCCGACGGTCGAGAAGTCGCTGCGGTCGGTGGGTGCGGCTACCGGCTCCGGGGTGCCGGTGTAGCGGACCTGGAGGATGTGCCGGTCGCCCTTGTGCAGCGGCGCGGCGACGACGAGGTTCGAGCTGTCGTGGCTGAAGTCGACCGGCTTGCCGTCGAGCCAGACGCCGTGCACGGCCAGCTGCCGCTCGAGGTCGAGCTGGAAGTGGGTGCCGGTCGAGGCCGCGCGGAACAGCAGCGTCTGGTCACCCCGCAACAGCTGCGTCGACGGCGCCCAGTTGATGTCGAGGTCGTAGTGGAGCGCGTCGACGCGGGGGTCGCCGACGTCGGGATAGACGGAGTCTTCCTGCGGGTGGCTCTGCGCGGCGGAGTACGCCGCGGACGTCGTGTCGTGGGCGGCGCTGCTCGGCAGGGGTGGGGCCGGCTGGGCGGCCGGCTCGCCGTTGCCCCCGCAGCCGGCGGCCAGGAGCGCGCAGGTAGCGAGGACGGCAGCGAGGCGTCTCACTCGTGGCCCCGCAGCAGCGGTCGAGCGAGCTTGCGGCCGTGGTGGATCTGCGCCTTGATCGTGCCGAGCGGCACGCCGATCTGCTCGGCGATCTCGGCGTACGCCATTCCGTAGACGTCTCGCAGCAGCAGCGGCTCGACGTACTGCGGGTGGTCGCGCTCGATGGTCTCCATCGCCTCGAGCAGGTCGAGCCGGGTGCCGGCGATGACGCTGGTGGTGCGCGGGTCGGGCTTCTCCAGCGGGAGCACGTCGCTGGGGAACGCCTGGTTCTTCATCCGGCGGTACGTCGTGCGGGAGCTGTTGAGGGCCACCACGTGCATCCAGGTGGTGAAGCGCCCGTTGTGGCCCCAGCTGCCGATCTTGTTGGCGATGTTGAGCAGCGCCTCCTGGCAGGCATCCTCCGCGTCCGGGGTGTACGGCAGCACGCCGCGACACACGTTCAGCGCGCGCGGCCGGATCACCCCGAGCAGGGTCTCCAGAGCGTCGCGATCGCCCTCCTGCGCGCGGCGCGCCAGGTCGTCGATGTCGTCCGGCCCGAACTCTTCCCGAGTCATTCCCCCGTACTCCCTTCCGAATGTCGTGCGCACCTGCAACATAATGCAGGCGTGTCCATGCCAGCCCGTCTCGGTCGTTACGCCGTACGCCGACGTATCGGCTCGGGCGGTTTCGCGACGGTCTGGCTTGCTTATGACGAGCAGTTGGACTCTCCGGTTGCCGTGAAGGTGCTGGCGGAGAACTGGACCGAGGACGCCGCGGTCCGCAAGCGGTTCCTCGAGGAGGGCCGGTTCCTCCGCAAGGTCGAGTCGCCGCACGTCGTCACCGTCTACGACGCGGGCGAGCTCGACGACGGCAGGCCCTACCTCGTGATGTCGTACGCCGACCAGGGCACCCTCGCCGACCGGCTCGAGCTGCAGGGCTTCACGGTCCACCAGTCGCTCGAGGTGGTGCGCCAGGTGGCCGAAGGACTTGCCGAACTGCACCGGCGCGGCGTGCTGCACCGCGACGTGAAGCCGGCCAACGTGCTGTTCCGCGCCATCGACGGCGGCCCCGACGGCGGGCGGGTGCGCGCCATGATCGGCGACCTCGGGCTCGGCAAGGCCCTCGACGTGTCCTCGCGGCTGACCATGATCGCCGGCACCCCCTCCTACGTCGCCCCCGAGCAGGCGCAGGGGGAGCACCTCGACGCGCGCGCCGACCAGTACTCCCTCGGTGCGCTCACCCATCTGCTGCTCACCGGCCGCGCGCCGTACTCCCACGCGACGCTGAAGGCGGCGGCCGAGGCCGCGGCACCGCCGCCGCTCTCGACGCCCGACCGGCCCTTCCCGCCCGAGGTCGAGCACGTCGTCGCGCGGGCGATGGCGCCCGAGCGCGCCGACCGCTGGCCCGACGTCACGACGTACGCCGAGGCGCTCAGCGACGCGTTCACCGCGTCGTACGGCGAGACGCGGGAGGCGCTGCCCTGGCGCTGGCTGCCGGTCGACCCCCAGCTGACCCAGGCCGGCCGGCGCCCGACACCCGCGCCCGAGGCCGGCCCGCTCCCCGAGCCCGCTGCCCCGCCCGTGAAGCGACGTCGGTGGCCGGCGGCCGTGCTCTCGTTGGTGCTGCTCGCGGCGGGCTTGTACGGCGGCTACACGTGGTGGCGCGGCACCCACGACCAGATGACCCGCACCGACATGGACGGGGTGCTGTCGGTGACCGTGCCGCGCGACTGGGACGGCGAGCTGGCCACCGCCGGCTGGACGCCGCCCAACGGGACCTCGCACGCGCCCGCCCTCGCGGTCGGCGACAGCAGCGACTGGGCCACCACGGGCCAGGGCGTCTTCGTGGGCCTGTTGCGGGCGACAGAGCTGCCGACCCACCTGCCGCAGCATCAGGGTTGTACGTCGGTGGGCGAGCCCGTGCGCAGCAAGATCGCCGGCGACCCGGCCAGCACCACGACGTACGCCGGCTGCCGCCCGGGCGTGGTCATCGAGCGGGTGGTGCAGGTGACGGGCGACCAGCTGCTGTGGGTGCAGGTGCGCAGCAGCGACCTGGCGACCGCCCACGCGGTGCTCGCCTCCGTGCGGACCCGCGGGATCTTCTAGAGCGCCTGCACGTCGTCCGCGAACCGGTTGAACAGCGCCTGCAGCCCCTTGGCGTCGGACTGGCGGCCCGACACCGACATCTCCAGGGTCGCGGTGGTGCTGCCGGGCGCGGCGAACC
The DNA here is from genome assembly GCA_050997635.1 of Nocardioides sp. Taxonomy (GTDB): domain Bacteria; phylum Actinomycetota; class Actinomycetes; order Propionibacteriales; family Nocardioidaceae; genus Nocardioides. The sequence goes on along the minus strand of JBPCQY010000081.1, from coordinate 15,759 downwards.
ACTGGAAGAAGTTGTAGCGCAGGTGGTTGCCTCCGTCGCGGTAGGTGAAGTAGACCGCGGACGGGGTCTGTCGGATGATCGTGAAGTCGGTGAAGGCGTCCTGGAAGCCCCGGACCTTGGTGCTCACCAGCTGGCCGGTGTTCATGGCCAGGGTGTTGTCGAGGATCCGCACCCGCAGGCTGTAGCCACCGACCAGCGGCTCGCCCGCCGGGCGGAAGCGCACCTGCTGGTTGCGGTCGACGCGCTTGGGGGGGATCACGGTGTTGTCGGGGGTCCGACAGGGGACCCCCGGGATGCAGGCGGAGTACGCCGTCCAGCCCTGCGGCACGTGGTACTGCCAGGTCGCCAGCTTGTTCCTGACCCGGTGCGTGACGGGCAGCGACAGACCGGGAAGCAGGGGGTCGTAGTCGAGGTCGCGCGCGTAGGGCTGCACGGTCGGTACGTCGATCGGCACGCTGGGCGACTCCGCGGCCACGGGCGTCGCGGCTCCGGCGTCGACGGCGCTCGGCCGCTCGACGTACGCCACCACAGCGCCGGCCACCAGCCCGAGCAGGCCGCAGAGCAGCGCGACCACCAGTCCCCGTCGGCTCACGGCCCCACCGTATCGAGTGCGCATTCCTTGGCGGTTGAAGAGGCTGCGGGCAGACCCGCTGGTTGAGGAGGTTGCGTAGCAACCGTCTCGAAACCAAGGGGTCGGCGGGGTGGTTTCGAGACGGGCGCGGAGCGCCCTCCTCAACCACCGTCGCACCAAAACCGGGCGCGGGCGGGGTGGTTTCGAGACGGGCGCGGAGCGCCCTCCTCAACCACCGGGGGAGGGCCTCCTCTGCGTCGTGTTGCGTGACGCTGCGCCACCGGACAAGGTGGCGACATGACGTCTGACTACCTGGCCTCCCACCGCGCGCGGCTCGACGCGGCGGTCGCCGCCTCCGCCTCGCGGGAGTTCTACTCCGCGTTCGACGAGTCGCCCTCCCCGCGGGTGTACGGCGAGTCCGCGGCCGCCGACGGCAAGGCGGCCTACGACGCGTGGCTCGGCACCGACTTCCCGCTCGAGACGCCGGGCGCCGACGGCAGCGTCGCGACCGAGCGCTCGCCGTACGGCGTCGACCTGGGCGTGCGCTACCCGCGAGCCCATGACACCGACGCCCTGATCGAGGCCGGCCTCGCCGGGATGCGCGCCTGGCGTGACGCAGGTCCCGAGGGTCGCACCGGCGTGTGCCTGGAGATCCTCGACCGCCTGCACACCCGGATCTTCGAGCTGGCCAACGCGGTGCAGCACACCAGCGGGCAGGCGTTCGTGATGGCGTTCCAGGCCGGTGGCGCGCACGCGCTCGACCGGGCGCTCGAGGCGATCGCCTACGCCTGGACCGAGATGACCCGCACCCCCGCCACCGCGGTGTGGGAGAAGCCCGGCAAGGTGCCGCTGAAGATGGAGAAGACGTTCACGGTCGTGCCGCGCGGCATCGCGCTGGTGATCGGCTGCAACACCTTCCCGACCTGGAACTCCTGGCCCGGCCTGTTCGCCTCGCTGGTCACCGGCAACGCGGTGGTGGTCAAGCCGCACCCGGCCGCGGTGCTGCCGCTGGCGATCACGGTGCAGGTCTGCCAGGAGGTGCTGGCCGAGGCCGGCTTCGACCCGAACCTGGTGACGTTGGCCGCCGAGGACCCCGCCGACAAGCTCGCCTCCTCGCTCGCGCTCCGCCCCGAGGTCAAGCTGATCGACTACACCGGCGGCAACGCGTTCGGTGACTGGCTGGAGAAGAACGCGACCCAGGCGACGGTCTTCACCGAGAAGGCCGGCGTCAACACGGTCGTGGTCGACTCGACCTCCGACATCAAGGCGATGTGCGCGAACCTCGCGTTCTCGTTCGCGCTCTACACCGGCCAGATGTGCACCGCCCCGCAGAACGTCTACCTGCCCGCCGACGGCATCGACACCGACGACGGTCACAAGTCGGTGGTCGAGGTCGGTGCCGGCATCGGCGCCGCGCTCGACCGCCTGCTCGGCGACGACGCCCGTGCGGTCGAGCTGCTCGGCGGCGTGGTCAACCGTGGGGTCCTGGAGCGACTGGAGTCCGCACGCGACCACGGTGAGGTGCTCGTCGCAAGCCGTGAGGTGCAGCATCCGTCGTACGCCGACGCGACCGTGCGCACGCCCACCCTGATCGGGGTCTCGGCCAAGGACTCCGACGTCTACGAGCAGGAGTGCTTCGGGCCGGTCGCCTACCTCATCTCGACCGCGGGCACCGACGAGTCGATCGACCTGTTCCGCACCACCGTCAAGGCGCACGGCGCGATGACGGCCTCGGTCTACTCGACCTCGGACGCCGTGCTCGACGACATGCGCGAGGCCGCGCTCGACGCCGGCGTCGCGCTGTCGGAGAACCTGCTGGGAGGAGTCTTCGTCAACCAGTCCGCGGCGTACTCCGACTTCCACGGCACCGGTGCCAACCCGGCCGCGAACGCGTCATTCACCGATGGTGCGTACGTCGCCTCCCGCTTCCGCATCGTCTCGTCGCGCCGACACATGTGAACGCCTTCGTCCTGCGCCGTGCGCGCATCGTGGAACTGGGCCGGAGGCCGGGTTGGCAGGGCCCGGTCGACGTCCTGGTCGAGGCCGGCGTGGTCCGCGAGGTCGGCCACGACCTCGACCGCCCGGCGGGTCTGGACGAGTTCGACGCCGACGGCCGCTGGCTGATCCCCGGCCTCTGGGACCAGCACGTGCACCTCGGTCAGTGGACCGCCAACCGCGACCGGCTCGACCTCGCCGGCACCGAGTCGCCCGAGGACGCCGTCGCGCGCGTACGCCGGGTCGCCGCCGCTCGCACCCGCCCGCTGGTCGCCTGGGGACACCGCACCGGTCTGTGGAACCGCGACCCCACGGTCGCCGAGCTCGACGAGGCGGCGCCCGACGTGCCGGTCTTCCTGATCAGCGGCGACGGACACCACGCCTGGGTCAACTCCCGTGGGCTCACGGCCCTCGGGCTCGCACCGCGCGACGAGATCGTCACCGAGAACGAGTGGTTCGACTCCCACGCCCGCCTGGCCGAGATCGCCCCGCCCGACCTCTCGCCCGCGGCGTACGCCACGACGCTGCGCGACGCAGCGGCTCTCGGTGTCACGGGTCTGGTCGACCTCGAGTTCGGGGCGGCGCCGGACGCGTGGGTCGACCGGCCGACGCCGCTGCGGGTGCGCACCGCGACGTACGCCGACGGGCTCGACGCGGTCATCGATGCCGGCCTGCGCACCGGGGCCGAGCTGGCCGGGCCGCTGGTCACGATGGGTCCGCTGAAGATCATCAGCGACGGCTCGCTCAACACCCGCACGGCCTGGTGCTGCGAGGAGTACGACGACGGGTCGGGCGCCGGCGCTCCCAACCAGAGCGATGCCGAGCTGGTCGCGCTGCTGGCCGAGGCGACCGCCCACGGACTCGAGGTCGCCACGCACGCCATCGGCGACCGGGCGGTCACCGCCGCGCTCGACGCCTACGAGACGACCGCGGCGCGCGGCTCGATCGAGCACGCCCAGCTGCTGACCCGGCCCGACGTACGACGCCTCGCCCGGCTCGGCCTGCGGGCCAGCGTGCAGCCGGCCCACCTGCTCGACGACCGCGACGTGACCGAGCTGGTCTGGTCCGACCGGGCCGATCGCTGCTTCGCCTTCCGTTGGATGCTCGACGCGGGGGTGAGGATGGCGTTCGGCTCGGACGCCCCGGTCTCGCCGCTGGACCCGTGGCTCGCGGTCGCCGCGGCGGTGCACCGCTCGGCCGACGAGCGCCCGGCCTGGCACCCCGAGCAGGCGATCGGCCCGCGCGAGGCACTGGCAGCCAGTGTCGACGGGCAGGGCAGCGTGCACGCCGGCATGCGGGCCGACCTGGTGCTGGTCGACGCCGACCCGCTGGCCGAGGGCACTGCGGAGCAGCAGGCGCAGCGGCTGCGTGAGATGCCGGTCGCCGTCACCTGGGTCGCTGGCCAGGCCGTCCACGGCGGGCTGCCTCACCCTTAGGGGCGGTTGTTCTCCGCCGGTCGGCATGGTTGCGTCGGAGGCATGACCGACCAGAGCAACGAAGAGAACACCGAAGAGAACACCGACACCAACGAGCCCGGCGTGCGCGTCGTGGACAGCGGCGGCGACGGCCGCCCGGTCGTGCTGATCCACGGCTGGCCGCTCGACGGCGACTCCTGGGCACCGCAGGTCGCGGCCCTCAAGGAGGCCGGCTACCGCCCGGTGACCTATGACCGCCGCGGCTTCGGCCAGTCCGACCCGGGAGACAGCTACGACTACGACGCGCTGACCGGCGACCTGGACAACATCCTGACCAAGCTCGACCTCCGCGACGTCACGCTCGTCGGGTTCTCGATGGGCGGCGGCGAGGTCGCTCGCTACGTCTCGGCGTACGGCGAGGACCGCGTGCACAGCGTGGTCCTCGCGGCCGCCGTGACGCCGTACCTGATGCAGGGCGACGACAACCCCGACGGTCCGCTCGACGCCGACACCGCCCAGGAGATGCGCGGCGGGCTGGAGAAGGACCGCGACGGCTTCTTCGACGAGTTCATGACCGCGTTCTTCACCGCCGGCGACGAGCTCAAGGTCTCCGACGAGCAACGCCAGGCTACCGTCGAGGTCTGCAAGAGGTCCGACGAGAAGGCGGCGCTGGAGTGCATGGACGCCTGGGCGACCACCGACTTCCGTGACGACCTCGCCAAGATCACCGTGCCGGCCCTGGTCATCCACGGCGACTCCGACGGCACGGTGCCGTTCGAGGGGTCGGGCAAGCGCACCCACGAGACGATCGGCGGCAGCGACCTCGTGGTGATCGAGGATGCGCCGCACGGGTGCAACACCAGCCATGCCGACGAGTTCAACAAGGCGCTGCTGGGCTTCCTGGAGAAGTAGGGACCAGGCAGCCTAGGCTGCAGGCGTGCGGGTACGCCGACTTCGCCTTCCCGACGACCTGGCAGCGCTTGATCGCATCGATCCGTCTTCGGTTTCCGACACGGTGTTCGTGGTAAAACACTACGTTTCAGCATGGTCGGCCTGGACCAGACCTTGTACGACGGCCAGGTCGCGCACGAGACGGCGCTCTACTTCGCTCGCGACGTCTGAACGTGCCCGCCCGGCGTGACCTGTGAAATCCCTTGGTCTAGCCAGACTTAGCCAGGTAGCCTGAGTGAGTGACCACGACCGTCAACGTGCACGAGGCCAAGTCCAACCTGTCCCAGCTCCTGCGGCTGATGGAGGACGGGGAACGCGTGATCATCGCCCGGGCCGGCCGCCCCGTGGCCGAGCTCGTTCCCCATCGGCGTCCCGACATCGTGTTCGGGACGGCCGCCGGCCGGCTGCACTACGACGACGCGGCCTTCGATGACAGCGACGATTCGATCCTCCGGCTGTTCGGCGTCTGCTGATGCTGCTCGACACCCATGTGGTGCTGTGGCTGATCGAGGATCATCACCGGCTCGGCGCTGAGACCCGAGCAGCCTTGGCGGGTGGCTCGCCGGTGCACGTGTCCGCGGCCAGCCTGTGGGAGCTGGCCATCAAGGCCGAGACTGGGAAGCTCGATGTCCCAGACGACCTACCGGAGCTGGTCGCGGCAGCCGGCCTGGTCTGGCTACCGATCACTGCCGAGCACGTGTGGACCGTGCGTCAGCCGAGCGGGCTAACTCACCGTGATCCGTTCGATGCCCTGCTCGTAGCGCAGGCTCGGGTCGAAGCCGCCGAGCTGGTCACCGCCGATCAGGCAATTCTCGCCGCGGCACCGGACGGCGTACGTCTGCGGGACGCGCGCAACTGACCGCCGACAACACGAGGTCGGCGAGGTGTGAGCTCAGCGCGTGAGCGGCGCGGCCACCACGGTGACCGCTGGCGAGTAGCTGCCGGCCGCCGAGTCGGACTCGACGTAGCGCCAGCGGTAGAAGGTGCGCGGCGCCGCCGGGGTCACCGTGAGCTCGGCGGCGTGCTGGGTGCCGTCGTAGCTCTCCTGGGCCACCCCGACGTCGTGCCAGCCGGTCTCACCGACGGCGCGCTGCTGCAGCACCACCGGCGCGCTCACGAACGGCGTCCCGGCCGCGGTCGTGACCAGCCCCGACAGGGTGACCGAGCCTCCGGCGACCGGGTGCTCGGTGGACGCCGTGATGGTGGTGCGGGTGGCGGGGACGTCGAGGTCGTAGGTCGTCACGGCAGACGCCGTCCCGATCTCGACGTCGTCGAGCTGCACGAGCCCGGCGCCGTCGCACCCCGCTCCCAGACCGACGTAGCCCGGGTAGGCGGGCGGGGGCTCGGTGGGTGGGGTGCTGGTGGGTGGGGTGCTGGTGGGTGGGGCGCTGGTGGGTGGGGTGCTGGTGGGCGCGGCCGTGGGCACCGCACGGAGCTGGTCGAGCAGCCCGGCGACGGTGGCGGTCACCGGTGCCGGGGCCTGCTGGCCTGCGGCCACGTCGGCGCGCCAGTCGAGGGCGAGCCCGGTCGCCGAGACCGTCTGCCAGGCGCCCGGCGTCAGCTGGAACCTTCCGAGCCCGAACCACACCGCGCCGGTGGCGGGGTCGACGACCTCGGCCACGACCGCGCCACTCTCGGGCGACTCCGTCCGGAACGACGCTCGCGCGGTCGCCAGAGTGCTCAGGTCGTCGACCTGTTGGAACAGGCCGACGGCCCCACCAGCCTGCGCCGGAGCGAACCCCCAGCTGGCGGTGCCGAGCGGTGCCGCCGCGGGTCCGCGGCTGATGCTCGGGCCACCGATGTCGCCGTCGTACGACGCTCCGGGGGTCGCGCAGTCGGCGTAGAACAGGCCGAAGCTGCGGTCGGCCGGGAACTGGTTGACGTCGGTCACCGCGATCAGGCGTGACACCGCGCCGTCATCGGCGCTCGCGTACCAGGGCAACGCGAGTCCTAGCACGGCCAGCGCGGTGGCCATCGCGGCGACGCGACGCATGATGGGCTTTCCTCCCCCGGGAACAGCCGGCGAACTGCCGACAGATCCTCTTCTGAAGGCTAGGCAGGAGAAGCCCCGTCCGGCAAGCCCCAGATGGGTGGAAATGACAGCCGGCTCAGGCCAGCGCGATGGTCAGGTCGCGCACCAGGTCGGGGTCCTCCAGCCGGTCGCCGTACAGCTCACGCAGCTGGCCCATCCGGTAGCGCACGGTCTGCGGGTGCACGAAGAGCGCCTCGGCGATGTCGTCGCGGCGTCCCTGGTGGAGCAGCCAGGCGCGCAGCGTCTCGGTGAGCTTCTGCTGCGAGCTCGGCCGCAGCTTCGCCAGCGGCGCCAGGGTCGCGGCGCGCAGGTCGGCCACGGCGTCGGGGTCCGCGGCGAGCACGATCCGCGCGAGGTTGCGCTCGGTGTCGTAGGCGTCGTCGCCCGACCGCAGGGGCAGCGCCCGCAGGGCGCGGGAGTACGACGCGGCGGCGGCCAGCCAGGGCCGCGCCGGGCCGACCACGGCCGAGCGGCCGGCCATCGTGCGCAGCAGTCGGGGGCGCGATCGACCACCGGCGTCGGGCACCAGCAGGACGGCCATCCCCTCCTCCAGCCCGGGTACGTCGGCGTGGCCGGTCAGGCTGCGCGGGTCGACGAGCCCGTGGGCCGGGCGCAGCTGGGCGCCGGGCAGGACCACCACCGTCAGGGTCTTGGGCGGGACCCAGTCGGCCCGCTCGGCGGCCGCGACCAGGGCATCGGCGGGGTCTGCCCGCAGCAACCCGACCGCGAGCCGGTCCAGGAGCCGCTGTCGCACCCGGCCGGTGGTCTCGAGCTCGTCGGCGTGGCCGGCAACCGACGCCGCGGACAGCTCGTCGATGTAGGCGAAGACCAACTCGGCGAACGACGCCAGCGCCTCCGCGTCCACCCCGCCCTCGACGGCCGTGGCGGCGAGGTCGCGCCAGGCGACCCGCGCGCCGACCCGGTACGCCGAGAGCAGGGCGTCGGCGCTGCGGCCGCTGCGCGCCTCGCCCCGGCCGAGCGCGTAGGCGCCCTCGAGCGCCGGGGACAGCGGCGTACCGGGGTCGAGGGTGCGTCCGCGCGAGGCGAGCCGCAGGAACCCGGCCAGCGCCATCTGCACGGCGCCCTCGATGTTCTCGCCCATCGGACCGCCGAACGCGCCCGCATAGGAGGGCACCTCGTCGGTCACCGCGGCGATCGTATGGTTCGCGACCTCGGGCAGCCGCCTGCGCAAGAGTTGCAGGAGTGTGTGGTCAAGAGTGAGTTGTGTCTCGGCTGAGCGGGTGGTCATGCCGGTTATTGTTCCATACGAACAACAAGTGCCGCACGATTCACGCGGCAGGCGCAGGAAGCCCCGGCTCCGAACAGCAAGTATGGAAGCCATGAGCAGCACTGTCGCCCCCACCGGCTGGCGGTCGCGCGCCCTGCGTGTGGCGGAGGCGGCGACCACGCCGCTGGTGCCCGCCGACTTCCTCGACCTCTTCGCGCCCCTGCGCCCCGGGGCCGACCTGCGCGGCCGCGTCGTCAGCGTCACGCCGGAGACCGCCGACGCCGCCACCCTGGTGATCAAGCCGGGTGCCGACTGGGCCGGCCACGTGCCCGGCCAGTATGTCCGGGTCGGCATCGACGTCAACGGGGTGCGCGAGTGGCGTGCCTACTCGCTGACCCACGGGCCGAGGCGTGACCGGCACATCTCGATCACCGTCAAGGCGGTGCCCGACGGCAAGGTCAGCAACCATCTGGTGCACGACACGCACCCCGGCACGATGGTCCACCTCGAGCAGGCGGCCGGTGAGTTCGTGCTGCCGTCGTCCACGTCGGCCAAGTTGCTGTTCGTGACCGCCGGCTCGGGGATCACGCCGGTGATCGGGATGCTGCGCAACCTCTTCCCGGCCACCGACGCCGGCGTACTGCACCCGCGTCGCAGCGCGAGTCTCGACATCGTCGTCGTGCACGTCGCGCCCTCGGAGCCGCATTCCATCTTCATCGACAACCTCCGCTCGCTCGACGAGGCCGGCGTGATCCGGCTCGTCGCGCGCTACGACGACGTGCACGGGATGCTCGACATCGCCGATCTCGGCTCCCTGGTTCCCGACCTGGCCGAGCGCACGACGTACGCCTGCGGTCCGGCCGGGCTTCTCGACGCGATCGAGGCCGAGCTGGGCGACGGCGTCGTCACCGAGCGGTTTCGGCCGACCGTGCTGGCCGCAGCCGGCGAGGGTGGCACGGTCTCCTTCTTGCGCAACGGCACCGAGGTGGAGGCCGACGGTAGTACGCCGATCCTGGTCGCCGCCGAGGACGCCGGAGTGCTGATGCCGAGCGGCTGCCGGATGGGCATCTGCTACGGCTGCGTGCTCCCGATGCGCTCGGGCGCCGTGCGCGACCTGCGCACCGGCGAGCTGACCGTCGCCGTACCCGGCGAGACCGGCACCCACGGTGTGCCCATCCAGACCTGCATCAACGCGGCCGCAGGGCCCTGCGAACTCGACCACTGACCCCACCTTTCCGCTGGTTGAGGAGGTCGCGCAGCGACCGTCTCGAAACCGAGGACAGAAGGAGCTCCACATGACCACGATCCAGAAGAAGCCCTCCATCGGCCAGGTGAACCCCATCGCGCACCTGAGTGCCGAGGACATCGAGCTGATCGCCAAGGAGCTCGACGACATCCGACAGTCCGTGATCGACACTCGCGGCGAGGCCGACGCGCGCTACATCCGCAAGGTGATCCGCACGCAGCGTCAGATCGAGCTCGGCAGCCGCGTCGTCCTGCTCGCGTCCCTGTTCCCGCCGGCCTGGATCGTCGGCACCGCCGGTCTCTCGGTCGCGAAGATCCTCGAGAACATGGAGATCGGACACAACATCCTGCACGGCCAGTGGGACTGGATGCGCGACCCCAAGATCCACTCGACGACCTGGGAGTGGGACTCCGCGACCCCGGCCGAGCAGTGGAAGCACAGCCACAACCAGATCCACCACACCTACACCAACGTGATCGGCAAGGACAACGACCTCGGCTACGGCATCATGCGCGTCGACGAGGAGCAGCCCTGGCACCCGATGCACCTGGCCCAGGTCGGGGTGAACTTCCTCAACGCCCTGTTCTTCGAGTACGGCATCGCTGCCTACGACCTCGAGGTGCGCGGTGCGGTCAAGCGCGGCACCACCAAGGACCCGAAGTTCCGCCGTGAGGCCAAGGCCGTGCTGAGCAAGATCCGACGCCAGGTCACCAAGGACTACGTCGTGCACCCGGCCCTGTCGCTGGCCACCGGCTCGTTCCTGACCACGATCGCGGCGAACTTCACCGCCAACACGGTCCGCAACCTGTGGTCGCACTCGATCATCATGTGCGGCCACTTCCCCGAGGGCGTCGAGACGTTCGAGAAGCGCTCGATCGACGGTGAGACCCACGCCGAGTGGTACCTGCGCCAGATGCTCGGTGCGGCCAACATCTCCGGCCCCAAGCTGCTCCACATCATGAGCGGCAACCTGTCGCACCAGATCGAGCACCACCTGTTCCCCGACCTGCCGTCCAACCGGTACGCCGAGATCGCCCCGCAGGTCCGTGACCTCTTCGACCGCTACGGCCTGAACTACTGCACCCGCCCGTTCCCGCAGCAGGTCTACTCCGCCTGGCACCGGGTGGTCCGGCTCTCGCTGCCCAACGGCTGGCTCGAGCAGACCAACGCGCGCAACCTGCCCTCGCAGCTCAAGCGGCTCTACGCCATGTCCACCGGCGGCTCGAAGGTCCGTCGTGCGCTGCAGGCGCGGATCACCCAGGAGCAGCGCCGGGCGATGGCGGCCTGACACGTCGTGACCTCCCGGGCGGACGTCATACGGTCCGCGCGTTATAGGCGACGGAACGTATGACGTCCCGCGTGTTCAGATCGGTGACGGCCTCGGCGGCCGACGTCGCGCGGCCGCTGCCGGGCGACGACCTGGTGCCCGACGCCGACGTCGTGATGGACCGGGCCTTCGACCTCCCGGCACCTCCGGAGGCCGTGTGGCCGTGGTTCGTCCAGCTGGGCAAGCGGCGCGCGGGGTGGTACCTCCCGCGGGCCGTCGAACGCCTGATCCCGCCGTCACGGCGAGGGCTGCGCCACCTCGACCCGACCCTGGTCGCCGAGGCGCGCGTCGGTCACGTCATCCCCGACTGGGGCGGCCAGGACGCGTCGTTCGTGCTGGCCGTGGTCGACGCCCCCACGGCGCTGGTGCACACCACCCGGCGTGGCCGCACCGACGGCTCGTGGGCGATCGTGCTGACGCCGTACGACGGTGGCACCCACGTCCAGCTCCGGCTGCGGCTCTCGCCCGTACGGCGGCCGTGGCTGGCGAGCTCACTCGGTGAGCTCTTCGACGCCGCGACCGTCGCCGGCCTGGCCGCCGGGCTGCGCGAGCGGCTGGCCTGATCCGGCTCAGGCGGGGTCGGCGCTGCGGAACAGATAGACGCCCACGGTGACACCGCTGACCGAGGTCGCTTGACCGCCGAGGAAGACCTTCTCGGTGCTACGTGGTTCGGGTTAGCGTGCCGGGCATGAGGCGCCCGCACGAGAACGTCGCGACGGTGTTGGTCGACCCGCGCGCACTCGCGGACCTAGAGCTGGTCTGCATGGCCCTGGACCTGCGGCTGTGGCCGGTGGCGACCGCGCCGATCTGCGACGACGGCCCGCGCCAGGCGTTCCAGATCCGCCGCAGCCTGCTGATGAGACATCGGGGCGAGTGGGACGTCGCTGCGGAGTGGACCCCGGTGTGGATCGGGTACGGCGCCAGCTGGCGACGAGGCGACGAGCCGCTGCCCTGGTCGGCCCACAAGACGCTTTGGCACGTGCTCGACGCCCGGGCCGATCACGTCCGGTTCCATCGCCGGCTCGGCGGGGTCCAGAAGTTGCCGGTGCCCGAGGAGACTCCGTAGCGATGTGGTAGGTCGCAGCGTGACCACGGGTCAGCGGGACCCCAGCAGAGTCAGGTCGCGCTCGGCGTACTGCCGGTGCATCCACTCCTCGTTGAGGATGGTGTGCAGGACCTCCGCGACGGGGTAGGCCCGCGCTCGCGGCCAGCCGGGCGCCTCGACCGGCGTCGTCTCCGTGCCGAGCTCGTCGTCGGTGAGCTGGTCGAGGTAGGCGGCGACTCCGCCCATCCGGTCGCGCCGGAGCTCGAGCACCTCGTCGAGGGAGGGGCGTACGTCGCGGTCGCGCGGAATGCCGGGCGTGTCGGCCATCTGGTCCCACGGCAGGTCGAGCGGGTGCCATGGCGCGGGGTCGCCCAGGATCGCCCTGCCCAGCCAGGCGTCGGTCGCGAAACAGAGGTGGCGCAGCGTCTCGACGAACGACCACTCGCCCTCGACCGACTCGTGCAGGAGAGCCGGATCGAGTGCCCGGGCGCGGGCGACCGTCTCGTCCCAGCGACGCTCGACGATCTCCCACGCCTGACGGTGGCCGGCCGCGTCGTGCGGCCGCATCAGGCCGCGCTCGGGGTCGCGGCTGTCGAGCTGGGCCTCGATCAGGGGGCCGATGTCGACGCCGTTGACCCTGACGTTGTAGACCTCGCCCTCGATCTCGACGTCGACGAACTCGACGCCCCGCAGCCGCACGCCCTCGACGTACGAGTGGTCGAAGCGCCCTCCGCGCACGTCGATGTCGTGGAAGGTCGCGTCCCTGAGCTCGAGGTCGTGGAAGTCCGTCATGTCCCGAGGCTCACACGTAAGGCCGACATTCGTCCAGGTGTTCGTAGGGTGTACGCGTGGAGATGGAGTTCAGCGGCCGGGTCTGGGACTGGCGCGGCCCGGCGCCCCACCACTTCGTGACGGTGCCTGAGGACTGCTGCGAGGTGATCGCCGAGACGGCGGCGTTGGTCACCTACGGCTGGGGGATGATCCCGGTGACCGTGCGGCTGGGCGAGACCGAGTGGACCACGTCGCTGTGGCCCAAGGACGGCGGCTACATCTTGCCGCTCAAGCTCGCGGCGCGCCGTGCGGAGGGTGTCGAGATCGGCGACAGCGTGACACTCGGGCTCACGGTCGCAATCTGAGTGGCCCGGACCTACGGTGGGGCGATGGACCACCAGAGCGCGCAGCAGTGGCTCGACCGGTACGTCGGGGCCTGGCGCAGCTACGACCCTGCCGCGATCGGCGCGTTGTTCAGCGACGATGTGACCTACCGCTACCACCCCTGGGACGACCCCGTCACCGGTCGCGACGACGTGGTCGCGTCCTGGTTGGGGGAGAGCGGTGCCGAGGGTGCGTCGACCCGCGACACTCCCGGCACGTACGACGCGGCGTACGCGCCGGTCGCGGTTGACGGCGACGTGGTGGTGGCCACCGGCTCCTCGACGTACACCGACGAACCCGGCGGCCCGGTGACCCAGACCTTCCGCAACTGCTTCGTGATGCGCTTCGACGCCGATGCCCGGTGTGCGGACTTCATGGAGTACTACGGGAAGCAGCCCTGACGCGCCACAGCCACCAGAGCCCGACGAACGGAAGCACGAGCGGGACGTAGCCGTAGCCGTTGCCGTAGTCGGACCAGACGCTCGCCCGGTCGAGGTCGTCGGGGTGGCTGAGGGTGCCGATGACCAGCACGCCGGTCAGCTCGACGAGGACGGCGGCCAGGGCGACCCGAAGCCGGTCGGTCGCCAGCGCCCAGGTGGCCGCGATGTAGACGAGCCCCGAGAACAGGGACAGCGAGTAGGCCACGGGTGCCTGCGACGCCTGGGTCGCCAGCTGCACCAGCGCGCGGGCGGTCGCGGCCGCCGCGAAGATCCCGTAGAGGAAGACCAGCACCCGGCCGAAGCCGGTGCGCGTGGAGCGGCGTACGTCGTTCATCGCACCGCCCACAGGTCGTGTAACCGCAGGCAGAGCACCGGGATGACGATGACGCCGACCAGGAGCACCCCGGTGCCCGACCGGGTGCGTTCGCCGACCGACCACAAGAACGCGATCGGCAGCACCAGCAGCGAGCCGATCAGATAGCCGAGGTACGCCGGCACGTTGACGCCGTGGTGCGGCCCGGTGAGCTGCACCAGCCCCATCACGAGTTGCGCGACGAGCCCGACCTCGAGCAGCGCCACCGCGCCGTACGACCAGTCGTCGGGCAGCCGGTCGAGGACGATCAGCACCACCAACCACAGCGCCACCGCGCCCGCCAGCGCGGCGAGCACCACCTGCAGCGTCGTCACGGAGTCTCACGGGTAACGACGGGACCGCACGGCACGCTCCGAGCCTAGTAGGGCCTCGCCCCCGCCATACCGACCCCCTGCCGTCGTGGCGACGACCGCGCCCTGTCCGGGCTGACGATCTGCGAGGTCACGACACCACCCCCGTACACCCGAGGACAGCAGGACGGTGGTGCTCACGACGTCGGGCGGGCTGCTGCCGGCGGCCCGGGACGTCATACGATCCGTGCGCTATAGCCGCCGATTCGTATGACGTCCCGGCGCGGGCGGGCGGGCGCGCCGGGACGCCGGCGCTCAGATGTAGTCGGGGAAGGTCGGCTCGGCCAGCGGCCCGGTGGAGGCGTCGCGGACCCGCTCGAGCGCGGCGCCGACGGCGTACAGGGTCTGCTCGCTGCCGCGGGCACCCCACAGGCTGACGGCCACAGGAAGCCCGCGAGGCAGCTCGACGGGGACGGTGAGGATCGGTGCGCCGGCCAACGCGCTGGACCCGCTGGCCCCGCCCGAGCCGTGGTCGCCGTTGACCAGGTCGATCGTGGAGGCGGGCGCCATGGCGGGGGCGAACAGCACGTCGAGCTCGTGCTCACCGAGCGTGCTGTCGAGCTCGGTCCGGCCGGCCGCAGTACATGCCTCGACGGCGGCGCGATAGGCCGGCGAGGACAGGTCGCCCAGCTCCAGCGCGTCCTCGAAGAGCGACTGGCCGAAGACCGCCAGCTCCTCGGCGGCGTGGGCCCGGTTGAACTCCACCACGTCGGCCAGCGAGCGCACGGCCACGTCGCGGGTCGGCAGGTACGCCGCCAGCCCGGCCACCAGCTCGACCAGCATCAGGTTGAGCACGTGCTTCTCCTCGACCGCCGCGATCGCTGGCAGTGCGAGGTCGTCGACGACGACCGCGCCCGCCCCCGCCAGCATCGACAGGGCCCGCTCGGCGGCGGCGTCGGCGGCCGGGCTGTAGCCCCAGTGGTCCCGCGGTACGCCGATCCGGCGGCCGCGCACCCCGGCCTCGAGCGTGGCGTGGGTCGAGGTGCCAGCGAGGACGTCGAGCAGGGCGGCGTTCTCGGCGACCGTGAGGGTCATCGGGCCCGGGGCATCCTGGGTCGAGGAGATCGGTACGACGCCCCGGGTCGACACCAGCCCGACGGTCGGCTTGAGACCGACGCAGCCGCAGGCCGCGGCCGGCGCGGTGATCGAGCCGTTGGTCTCGGTGCCGATGGCGTACGGCGCGAGCCGGGCTCCGACCGCGGCGCCGCTGCCCGAGCTGGAGCCCCAGGCGGTGCGGTTGCGGGCGTACGGGTTGACGGTCAGGCCGCCGTGGCCGCTCCAGCCGGACGTCGAGTGCTGGTCGCGGATGTTGGCCCACTCGCTGAGGTTGGTCTTGCCCAGCACCACCATCCCCGCCTCGCGCAGGCGGCGTACGAGCTCGGCGTCGGTGGCCGGCGGGCTGCCCGCAAGCGCGAGTGAGCCGGCGGTCGTGGCCAGGCCGGCGGTGTCGATGTTGTCCTTGATCAGGACCGGCCGCCCGTGCAGGGGCGAACGCACCCGCCCGGCCTCGCGTTCGGCGTCGCGGGCGGTCGCCTGTTCGAGCGCGGTCGGGTCGAGGTCGCAGATCGAGAGGATCAGCGGGTCGACGTCCTCGATGCGGGCGAGCAGGCGGCTGACCTCGGCGTACGACG
>JBPCQY010000051.1:0-2600 GCA_050997635.1 Nocardioides sp. | reverse complement strand
GTCCGCTTCGTCGGCGACACCGAGCAGCTCGAGCCGGTGCGAGGTACGACGATCCTCGAGCAACGCGCGCACGTCCAGGTCGGCACCAGCTTTGCCCGACCCACCGACCAGACCGCCGCGGCCGAGGTGCGGACCTCCGACGGCACGCTCTACTACGTGCTGGCCCGCCGGTTCGACGGCAAGACCCCGCAGTACATCGCCGTCCCGCAGGGCTTCGGCGGGGCGACGCTCGACGACTTCCTCACCGTGGCACGGCAGCGCTACGCGGACGGCGGCGGTGGGTTGCTGTGACGCGGCCCGACCGCGACGCGGCCTTCTCCGAGTTCGTCCGGGCACGCCGTACGCACCTGCGCCGGATCGCGTACGCCGTCTGCGGCGACTGGCACCGGGCCGACGACCTGGTGCAGACCGCGCTCCTCAAGCTGTCGCGTGGCCGCGCGTGCGGCGCGACGGACGCGAGGAGGCCTACGTGCGCACCATCATCGTGCGCGCCAACATCGACGAGTCCCGTCGGCCGTGGCGCCGCGAGCAGCCGCGGGCCGAGACCCCCGACCGCGCCGAGTCCACTCCCGTGCCCGTGGATGAGCGTTCGGCCCTGTTCGAGGCGCTCCAGACGCTGCCGCTGATGCAGCGCAAGACGGTGTTGCTGCGGCACTGGCTGGGACTGTCGGTCGCCGAGACCGCGGCGGAGCTGCGGATCTCCGAGGGCACCGTGAAGAGCCACTGTTCGCGCGGACTCCATGCGCTCCAGGCGGTGCTGGCGCATGACCGGGCGTGAGGTCAGCCGCGCCAGGCGGTGTCGCCGGACAGGTCGGCGTACTCCCGGATCCAGGTGTGCATGGCGATCGCCGCAGCGGCCGAGGCGTTGATCGACCGAGTCGACCCGAACTGGGCGATCGAGAACGTCCCGTCGCACACGCCACGCGCACCCTCCGACAGCCCCGGGCCCTCCTGCCCGAACAGGAAGCAGACCCGCCGCGGCATCGCCATCGTCTCCAGGTGCGCCGAGCCCGGCAGGTTGTCGATGCCGAGCAGCCGGACGTCGATCGAGGCGAGGTAGTGAGCCAGATCGCCGGCGGTCGCATGATGGCGCACGTGCTGGTAGCGGTCGGTCACCATCGCGCCGCGCCGGTTCCACCGCCGGTTGCCGACGATGTGCACCTCGGCGGCCAGGAACGCATTGGCGGTGCGCACGATCGTGCCGATGTTGAAGTCGTGCTGCCAGTTCTCGATCGCCACGTGGAAGTCGTGCCGACGGGCGTCCAGGTCGGCCACGATCGCCTCGAGGGTCCAATAACGGTAGCGGTCCACGACGTTGCGCCGGTCGCCGCCGGCGAGCAGCTCGCCGTCGTACCTCTCGTCGTCGGGCCAGGCGCCCGGCCATGGACCGACCCCCACCTCCTCGGGCCCGTGCGGCATGGGGTCGTACGGCGCCCGCGAGTCCTCCACGCGGTCAGGCTACGGTCAGCCTGCCCCGCTAGGCTCGCCGCGTGCTGACTTCCGCCGTGCTCCACCCGCTCCTGCTCGGCGTCCCGTGGATGGACCCGAACTGGATCCTCGACCACTTCCACACCGAGTTCCTCTGGGTGAGCCTGGCGATCATCTTCGTCGAGTGCGGGCTGTTCTTCCCGTTCCTGCCCGGCGACACCATGTTGTTCGCGATCGGGCTGTTCGTGGCGACCGACAAGCTCAACTTCCTGCACGCGCCCAACCTCCTCGAGCTGCTCGGCATGCTGGTCCTGTTCACGATCGCCGCCTTCGCCGGCAACGTCGTGGGCTACGAGATCGGCCGCAAGATCGGGCCACCGATCCGTCACCACGACGGAAGGATCGTCAAGAAGAAGTACCTCGACCGCACCCAGGAGTTCTTCGACCAACGCGGCAGCGTCGCGCTGGTGGTCGGCCGGTTCGTGCCGTTCGTGCGCACCTACGTCACCGTCGTGGCCGGTGTCACCGAGATGCCGCGGCACAAGTTCTGGCTCTGGAGCGCCGTCGGCGCCGCGGCCTGGGTCGTGCTGATCACCTGCCTGGGCTACTTTCTCGGCAGCGCGTTCCCGACGCTGGGCAAGAACATCGACATCATCATCCTGGCCCTGCTGATCTTCTCGGTGCTCCCGATCGCCTACGAGTGGTGGAAGCAGCGCGGCCAGGAGGCCTGAGCCCGTACGGCGTCGAGGTCGGAACCGGGTCGGGCCGGCTCGGCACCCTGCACGATCACGGAGTCACCCCTCAGGTGTTGGGCACCATGATGGCGCGGTACTGCCAGGTGCCGTCGGAGCTGACCACGGACGGGCTGCCGGTGACCCGAGCACCTGAGAACGCGACACTTCTCAGCGAGCCGTCGGCCGAAGACCCATAGAGCAGCCGCCCAGACGCCAGGGTCAGGCCCGCGGCGGACGCGAAGCTCACCCCGTTGGTGTCGGCCTGGAAGGTCAAGGCGCCCACGACATCACTCTCCGGCGTGAAGTACCTGTAGAACAGGCGACTGTCACCGAAGAGCGTGTAGTAGATCCGGTGCGTATCCGGGTCGTAGAACATTCCGGTCATGTTCGCGATCGCGAACGGGATCCGCTGGCCGGTGTCGGGGTCGTCGTACAGGT
>JBPCQY010000219.1:0-5880 GCA_050997635.1 Nocardioides sp. | reverse complement strand
GGCAGCTCGGTGCCGGTGAAGATCTCGGGGCTGTACTCGTAGCCGATGACGGTCTGGCCGAGGATGTTCTCGCTGTGCTTCATCACCAGCTGGGTGCCGCGGACGGCGATGTCCTTGATCTCGTCCTTGCCGGCGTGGAAGACGACGCGGCGAAACAGCGGCGCGAGGGCGTTGTAGAGGTGGACGTTGGCGTGGTGGATACCGATCAGCGAGTGCACGGTCCGCTCGATCAGGTCCTCGCGCGCCTGGGTCAGTACCGAGATGGTGACGTCCTCGGGCACCCGGTCACCCTCGATCAGCTGGCGCACGAAGGCGAAGTCGGTCTCGCTGGCGCTCGGGAAGCCGACCTCGATCTCCTTGTAGCCCATCGAGACGAGCAGCTCGAACATCCGCAGCTTGCGGGCCGGTGTCATCGGGTCGATCAGCGCCTGGTTGCCGTCGCGCAGGTCGGTGGAGAGCCAGCGCGGCGCCTTCTCGATCCGGCGGGTCGGCCAGGTGCGGTCGGGCAGGTCGACGGGCTCGAACGCGTGGTAGCGCCCGATCGGCATGCCGCTGGGCTGCTGGGTGTTGGTGCCGAACCGGTTGGGTCCGTCGGAGTTCTCGGGAGTCATGGTGTCCTCGGCGGGTCGAGAGGTGGTGGGCGCCGGCGCGCAGCACGCGCTTCGCACTCCGCAGCGAGGGGTCCGGCGCTCTACCGGAGTTGCTGAGCCCCGCTGCGGCAGCGAAGGAGCCCTTCGACTCGGCTCAGGAACCGATAGCTGCGCATCATGACCCGCCCAGACTAGCCCGACGTACGCCGTCGGGTCGCGCGCGGTCCCGCCCCCTGGACACCGGGTAGAAAGGGGCGGTGGACACCTCTCGCGTGGCGCGTGGCGGCGCGGTCGACATCGCCGCGCTGGTGCTCGCGTGGGGCTCGACGTTCGCCGCCGTCAAGGTCGGCCTCGACTCGGCGCCACCGCTCCTGTACGCCGGGCTCCGGGTGGCGATCACCGCGGCGCTGCTGTGCCTGGTCGCGCGTAGAGCCGGCGGCCCCGCCGACCTGCGCCGGCACTGGCGCTTCTACGGGTCGGCCGCGCTGCTCAGCGTCGCCCTGTTCTACGGGCTGCAGACGGTCTCGATCGAGCGGCTCCCCTCGGGGCTGGCCTCGGTGCTGATCTACTTCCAGCCGGTGCTGGTCGGACTGCTGGCCTGGCGAGTGCTCGGCGAGCCGCTCACCCGCACCAAGGCCGCGGGGCTGCTGCTCGGCTTCGCCGGCATCGCGGTGGTCAGCGCCCACGCGGTCAGCGGCAACCTGTCCCTGGTCGGTACGGCGTGCGCCCTGGGCACCGCACTCGCCTGGGCCCTCGGCACGATCCAGCTCAAGCACGTGCAGGGTCGCATCGACCCGTGGTGGGCGATCGCCGTGCCGTTCAGCATCGGTGGCGGGCTGCTGGTGCTGGTGGGGCTGGTGGCCGAGGGTCCGCACGTCGACTGGTCGGGCAGGTTCGTGGCGGCGCTCGCCTACGCCGCCCTGGTCGGTACGACGCTCGCCTGGGTGCTGTGGCAGCGGCTGCTGCTCTCGGGCGACGCAACCCGAGCGGCGGCGTACGTCTTCTTCGTGCCGATCACCGCGCTCGTGATCGGTGTGGTCTTCCTCGGTGAGGACCTCGGGCTCGCGTTGGTGGTGGGCGCCGTGCTCGTCGTGGTCGGCGTGCGGCTGGTCAACCGGCCGGAGAGATCTCGCTGGCGCCGAGGCAGCGAGCCCGTTGATACTCGGACCCCATGAGCCTCGACGGGCTCGCCTACCTGCACCTGCTCGCCGTCTGATGCAGATCGAGAGGATCGCGGTCGACGACCTGGACCTGGGTCTGGCCGGAAGCCTGGCGGCGATCGACAACGCGGCGCTCGACGGCCGACCCCTGCGGCACCACTCGGCCGAGACCTTCCTCCTCGAGTGTCGTGACCGTGGCGGCGAGGGCCCCGATCAGGCGCTGTGGCTGGCGCGGTCCGACGACGAGGTCGTCGGCTGGGCCGCCCTGACGCTCAACCTCTACGAGAACCTCGACGGCGCCAAGATCCTCGGCGCCGTCCACCCCGACCACCAGCGGCGCGGCATCGGCCGGGCGCTGATGACCGAGGCCGAGGCCGCGACCGACCGGCTGCGGCTGCGCGCCCCGGCCTGGGCAGGCACGGCGGGCGAGCTCGCCGTGCCCGCGCTGGGCTACGTCCGGTCGAGCTCTCACGAGGTACGCCGCCTCTCGCTGCGTCGCGCACAGCCCGAGGCGCTGGTGGCCGAGGCCCGGGAGGCGGCAGCGGACTACGACCTGGAGCGGTTGCGCGGCCCGTGCCCCGACGACCTGCTCGACGACATGCGGGTGCTGCGCGAGGCGATCAACGGCGGTCCGGCCGACGGCGAGTTCGAGGCCTACCCAGCGGAGCGGATCCGTCGCTACGAGCAGTGGCTGGACGCTCAGCGCCAGACGTCGTACACGCTGGTGGCGCGACACCGTGACAGTGGACACCCCGCCGGGATCACGATCGTGTGCGTCCACGAGCTGCGTCCCGCCATCGCCGCGCAGGAGGACACCTCGGTGCTCGCGCCGCACCGTGGCCGGCGGCTCGGGCTGCGGCTGAAGCTCGAGATGCTCGACTGGCTTCGGGTGGAGCGGCCGGACGTCGAGGCGACCGACACGTGGAACGTCCCTGAGAACCGGCCGATGGTGGCGATCAACGACGCCATCGGCTGCCGGGTGGTGGCCGAGACGATCGCCTTCCGCAAGCACCGACAGCCGCTCTGATCTGAGCGGGTCGAGGGGTGCCCCCTCACACCTCGACCAGTTCGACCATGCTCTGATCGGTGGCGAGGGTGCGCAAACCGCGGTCGAAGGTCGCCAGCCGGCCGTCGTAGGACGCGCAGACGGCGAGCAGGTGGGCGTCGGTCACCTGACGGTGCCCGGACAAGCGCTCCAGGTCGACGTGCCCGCCGCCGACACCCTCGACGTCGTCCGCCCAGAACCGGTGGCCGCGGGCTGCGCGCAGCTGGCCGAGAAGGTCTGCGGCGATGGCGGCCGTCGTGGCGGTCGGCAGGGCTCGACGGTTGCAGCTGACCCGGGCGAACCCCGTCTCGGTCACCGGGGTGGTGGCCCAGCCGCGCTCGGCATGGGTCGCGAACCAGGCCCGGGCCGCCCGATGACCCACGTGGTTGGGCCAGGCCAGCGCCACGAGGACGTTCACGTCGAGCAGCGTGGCTGCACGACGGGGGGTCATTCGTCGTCCATTGCGCGCGCCACCATGTCCGGGCTGATCACCGCAGCGTCGGCAGCGACATCGAAGGTGGGCAGCCCGTCAACGACCCGGATGCCCGCAGGCGCCAGCGCACGGCGCGCCAGGGACGAGATCACCGAGCCGAGGGATCTGCCCTCGGCCGCGGCAATCTGCCGAGCCTCGCCGAGGACATCGTCATCAATCGCCAAAGTGGTGCGCATCGCATCATGGTATCCATCCGGGGCCAGCCCCGGTGTGGGACGCTCGCCGACATGCGGATCTATCTCTCGACCGACATGGAGGGCACGGCCGGCATCGTCGACTGGGACCAGTGCCGCGGTCCGGGGCGGGCCTACGAGGAGGGCCGCACGCTGCTGCTCGACGAGGTCAACGCCGCCATCGACGGAGCGCTGGAGGCCGGCGCCACGCACGTCCTGGTCAACGACTCCCACTCCACCATGGCGAACCTCCCGCCGGGCTCGTTGCACGGGGACGCGTCGTACCTCTCGGGGCGGCACAAGCCGAGGTACATGATGGAGGGGCTCGACGAGACCTTCGACGCAGTGCTGTTCGTCAGCTACCACGGCTCGATGGACAGCCAGGGCGTGCTGTCGCACACCTACAACCCCCGGGCGATCGCGTCGGTGCGCATCGGCGGCACCACCGCCGGCGAGGCGGGCATCAACGCCCTGGTCGCCGCGGCGTACGGCGTGCCGGTGGCGCTGGTCACCGGCGATCAGACCGTAGGCCCCGAGGCCGAGCCGTTCTGCCCCGGCATCGAGGTCGTGGAGGTCAAGCGGTCGGTCACCCGGTTCGCCGCGGAGAGCCTGCACCCGTCGGTCGCCTGTGACCGGATCCGAGCCGGAGCGCGGACCGCGGTGGCCCGGGCGGCCGACCTGGCGCCACCGTCGTTCGCCCACCCGGTCGGCCTCGAGGTGGACTTCCTCACCGCCGACATGGCCGAGATGGCGACCTGGGTCAACGAGGTGGAACGCGTCGCCTCGCGCTCGGTGCGGATCACCGACGCCGAGCCGCTGGCCGCCTACCGCACCTTCATCGCACTGGTCGCGCTGACCCGGTCGATCGTGGAGTGATCCCTGCCCACCGGGTCGTCCGCCCCAGACTCACCCCTGGGTGAGCGTTGAGCGGACGACTGGGCGTCTCGGAGACCGGAGGTACGATCGCGGCGATCCTGTCCGAGACGAGAACCAGCAAGGGGCTGTCCAACGATGCTGCCGATGCGGCTGCTCGTCGTACCCCTCCTGCTGGTCCTCCTCTCAGGCTGCGGCAATGCGGACGGCCACGTCGACCCCGACCAGGTCGACGCCATGGGAGCCCCCGACCTCGGCGCGTGCCGCGCGCTGACGCCAGGCGACGCCACCGAGCCGAGCAACGCCTCCGCGACGGTGCCGTGCGCCCGGCCGCACACCGCCCAGACCTACGCCGTGGGGTCGCTGCCGGACAGGTTCAAGGGCGCGTCCTACGACTCGCAGACCCTCGTCACGTGGGCCTACCAGGAGTGCGCTGCCGGCTTCCGCAATTTCACGGGCGCCGACGAGAGCCTGGCGATGCGCACGATCATCGGCTGGGTGTGGTTCCGCCCGAGCGAGACCGCCTGGGGCAAGGGGGCCCGGTGGTTCCGCTGCGACGTCGTGGGCGGCGGCGGCCGCGAGACGGCGTACGTCGACCTGCCGACCAGGACCAAGGGCCTGCTGGCCGGTCAGCCGGGCGACCGGTGGCTGGTGTGCGCCAACGGGCCGTCGGTTGACCACTCGGCCAAGGTGCCGTGCACGCGCAAGCACACCTGGCGGGCGGTCTCGACGATCAAGTTGGGCGAGCCCGGCGACCCCTACCCGGGCGACCACGCCGTGCTGGCCAGGACCAGGGACTTCTGCAGCCAGCAGATCGGTGCCTACCTCGACTACCCGGTCGACTACGACTACGGCTTCTCGTGGTTCCACAGCGAGGAGTGGGCGGCCGGCAACCGGCGCTCGATCTGCTGGGCCAGGACCTCGGCATGATCCGGCGGGCGCTGCCTCTGGTCGTGCTCGGTCTGCTCGGCCCGCTCACCGGCTGTGCCGGCGGCTCCAGCTCGAGCGAGGCCGTCCCGCCACCGACCCCCGTCGCTCCGACCTCGCTGTCGGCGACGCCCACGAGGACCCCGGCACCGAAGCCGCCGCCGGCTCCGCCGCTGCGTGCCTGCTACCGCCTCTCCTACGACCAGGCGGTGGCGCCGACCGCGTCCCGCCACCCGAGGCCGTGCACGCAGCCGCACACCTCCCTGACCTTCTCGATCGGCCGGCTCGGCAAGGGCGCCGGCGGCCGGCCGCTGCCGGTCGACTCCAAGGCCGCGCAGAGGCAGGTAGCGACCGAGTGCCCGCGCCGGTTCGCCGCGTTCGTCGGCGGCACCGAGGAGGAGCGCCACCTCTCGCTGCTGCGCACCGTGTGGTTCACCCCGACCCTCCACCAGGGCGACAAGGGCGCCCGCTGGTTCCGCTGCGACGTGGTCTCGCTGGCGCGCGACGACTCGCTGGCCACGCTGACCGGCCCGCTCGGCGTACGCCTCGAGGGGGTGCTCGACCGCGCCGACCTGCGGGACCGCTTCGCGATCTGCGGTACGGCGCAGCCGGGCACGTC
>JBPCQY010000183.1:0-3868 GCA_050997635.1 Nocardioides sp. | reverse complement strand
CGATCTCCAGCGCGTTCATCGAGTTCATCATCGACCAGATGCACGGCATCAACGACCGCTGGTCCGTCCGGCGCAAGGAGCTCGGCCTGGACGGGTAGCCTGCCCGGCATGCTCCTCGACACCACGCGCCGCAGCCTCCACCGGATCGCGCTCGGCAAGCAGCGCGAGGGCCGGCTCCCCGGCCTGTACGCCGGCGTCGCCCGCCGTGGCGAGCTGGCCTGGGGCGAGGGCCTTGGCACGGTCTCGGTCGACTCGACCGAGCCACCCGGCCCGGACGACCAGTTCCTGATCGCCTCCAACACCAAGTCCTTCGTGGCGGTCCAGGTGCTGGCGCTGCGCGACGAAGGACGGCTCTCCCTCGACGACCTCCTGACCGACCAGGTGCCCGAGCTCGGCCAGCCGGTCACGGTCCGGCAGGCGCTCGCCCACGTCTCGGGCATGCAGCGCGAGCCGGTCGGCGACGTCTGGGAGACCCTCGACCAGCCCGACAGCCCCGCCCTGCTGGCCGGGCTGGCGGACGCCGAGCGGGTCGGGCATCCCCACGAGCGGTGGCACTACTCCAACCTGATGTACGCCGTCCTTGGCCAGCTCGTCGAGCGGGTCGAGGGCCGTCCGTGGTTCGAGTCGCTCACGGCGCGGATCCTCGACCCGCTTGAGATGACCCGCACCACCATCGGGTTCGAGGGCGGGCGGCACCTGTCCGGCTACTTCGTCGGCCCGTACGACGACGTACCCCGGCCCGAGCCGGTCATCGACCTCGGAGCCATGACGCCCTGCGGTGGTCTGGCCAGCACAGCGCGCGACCTGGCGAAGTGGTGCGCCTTCGTGGCCGACCCGGTCGCCGAGGTGCTCTCGGCCGACACCCTCGAGGAGATGTGCCAGCCGCAGGTGCTGGTCGACGCCGACGGCTGGACGCAGGGCATGGGGCTCGGCTTCTTCCTGGTCCGCGCGCCGAGCGGCCGGGTGTACGCCGGGCACACGGGCGGCATGCCGGGTCACATCACCGGCGTCTTCACCCATCGCGAGTCCGGCACCGCGGGCATCGTCGCGATGACCAACTCCGACGCCCCCGCGCCCGATGCCTTGGCCGTCGAGCTCGCCGAGCACGTGGTCGACCATGACCCGGTCGAGCCGGAGCCCTGGCGGCCCGGGACCGTCGTACCCGACGAGTTCGCCGACCTGCTGGGCCTGTGGTTCTCCGAGGGTCGCGCGTTCACGTTCTCGGTGCGCCAGGGCGAGCTCGAGGTGCGGTTGAACGCGCTGCCCGCCCACCGGGCGCCGTCGCGGTTCGAGAAGGATGGCGACGACGTCTATCGCACGGTGTCGGGGCGCGAGCGCGGCGAGCTGCTGCGAGTCACCCGCGACGAGTCCGGGGCTCCCCGCAAGCTCAACTGGGCGACCTACCTGTTCACCCGGCGCCCGCAGTCGTTCGGCGAGGACCTCACGAGTTCTTGACTCACGTGGCGGAGGCCGCGGCGATCTCTTGGATCGACGTCGCGAGAGTGGCGGAGAACTCCTCGTCGGGCTGGTCGGCCAGGAGCCCTTCGAGGAGCGCCCGCGAAAAGCTCGCGATCAGGCCGTGGTTGCGAGCCAGGCGCTCGACGGCCTCGGCGCGCTCGTAGCCCCCGGAGAGCGCGACCACCCGCATCATCCGCGGGTGGGTCATCACGTCGGACCAGAAGTCGTCGGCAGTCGGGATCGAGATCTTCAGCAGCACCTGCTCGTCGCCGGCGAGCGCATCGAGCCTGTCGAGGATCCTCGCCTTGAGCAGCTCCTCGGACTTCTCCTTGTCCGCCGCCGCGATGTCGACCTCGGGCTCGAGGATCGGAACCAGCCCGTAGCGAAGGATCCGCTCGCCGAACACGAACTGCTGGTCCACGATCGCGGTGATCCCTGCGGGATCGGCGTGCTTGATCACCGAGCGCATCTTGGTGCCGACGATGCCGTGGTCGACGGCGTCGGCCAGCAGCTGGTCGAGGTCGGGTACGTCTTTCATCAACTGGACGCCGTCCGCCTCGTCAGCCAGTCCCCGGTCGACCTTGAGGATCGGCACGACCCGCTTGTCCTCCCATAGGAACTCGGCCGTCTGCCTGCCCTGCATGTCGCGCCGCATGGTCTGCTCGAACAGGATCGCCGCCAGGACGTGCTCGCTCGAGAACGCCGGGTCTGTGATCACGCGCGTGCGCATCTGGTGCACCAGGTCGAACATCTCCGCTTCGTCGTGGTACGCCGACTCGGGGACGCCATACTCGGCCAGCGCCTTGGGGGTGCTGCCGCCGCTCTGGTCGAGGGCCGCGAAGAAGCCGGTGCCGTGCGTGAGGCGCTCCGCCTGGTCGAGGTTCACGTGGCCAGAATACGGCGCTGCTCGGTCGGCGTTCTCGTCGGCGATCCCGACGCCGGGTGTGTCTCCGACGGCTGGGGCCGAGCACCGGGGTCACCGGTCGCCGTACACCTCGGTCTCGCTGACCGCGCTGCCCGTCGACGGCGCGCCCTCGACGCCGAGTCGAGCGCGGGAGGAGAACATCGACTTCCGCGCCGGCTCGCGCGGCGCCACCTTGCCCAGGCCGATCGGCCGGTCGGCCATGTCGAGATAGATCGCCTCCATGCCACCGCGCATGGAGTAGGTCTCGTGCCAGAAGCTGGTGCCCTTCGGGTCGGCCAGCAGCTCCTTCCACCAGCCGCCGTGAGGGTCGGAGCGCGCCCACGCCTCGAGGGCGGCGAAGTCGCGCCAGTACTGACGCATCCCCAGGTGAGGCGGGAGGATGCCGAACACGAAGCTTTCGTGGAGGAGCAGGCCGTCGGGCTTGGCGGAGACGGCTCGGTCGATGCGCGGACCGGTGCGGAGCAAGGTGAGCAAGCCGCGCCACGAGCGCACCCGCATGCCGAGGTAGATCACCACCAAGTCGGGCATCGATGCCAGGTCGGCGGACTCGCGGAGGGCCTTGTAGCGCACCGTCCCATAGTAGGCGTGCCTACGGGAGACCAACGCTCAGACGTTGACCACCTCCACCCGCACTGCCTGCGCGTCGGCGACCGCCTGGTCGAGCTCGCGCCGGCGCGGATCAGGGGTCGCCAGCCACGGTTCCACCACGGTCAGCCGGCGTAGCCGCGGGTCGGCCAGCACCTCGGCGACGGCGGTATGGTCGCCGCCGGCCACGACCGTCGTCACCCCGTGCAGCAGCCGAGCCGCGTGGTCGGCCGCCGCCTGGTAGGCCTGCCGGGCCTGGTTGTCGCGGCGCCTCGCGAAGCGCTGCTGGCTCTGGCCCCCGGCCTTCGTGCGTCCCTGGACGTGTCGCTGGCCGATCTTGTGCTCGACGAGCTTCTCCCGGGCCAGCCGGGCGACGGCGAAGCCGCCCTTGCGGACCAGCAGCACGCCCCACGAGGCCGGGGACGCGGCCGAGTCCGCGAAGGCGCCGCCCTCGGCCGACCCGGCGTACGTCTGGGCGAACGGGAGGTGCGCGACGAAGGTCGCCCCGTCGTCCGCTGTGCCGCTCAGCGCGCCGTCGACCACCGACAAGACGGTCGATCCGTGCCGGTCGCCGAAGTTGGCGACCCAGCGCTCCCACCGACGCGGGGGGACGAGGACGACGGCCATGGGGAGACGCTAGCCGAGCTCCGCCGCCCCAGCCGCGGGGCCTGATCGGGCGACATTCCGAACGTTTCGGTCGCCGCAAAGGATCCACAGCAACCGAGACGTTCGGAATGTCGACCCGGGGCGCGCACGCACGCACGCAGCGTCAGGGGACGACGACGAGCTTGCCACGCGTGTGCCCCTCGCGGCTGCGTTGGTGGACGGCGGCGACCTCGGTGAGCGGGTAGGTGTCGGCAATCTCGAGCTCCACCTCGCCGTCGGCCAGCAGCTGTCCCA
>JBPCQY010000174.1:0-10899 GCA_050997635.1 Nocardioides sp. | reverse complement strand
GGGCCGAGGTCCGCTCGCCGAACCGAGCGCCGACGTAGCGGGCGTAGCGCGTGAGCACGAGCCGGATGAGCGCGCTGACCACGATCAGGGCGGCCAGGACGTTGATGTCACCGAGTCCCGCGCCGCGTCTGACGTCGTCGATGATCCGGCCGAGCAGCCACGGCCCGGCGAGCCCGGCGACGGTGGCGAGCACGCTCAACCCGATCATCACGCCGAACGCGAGGCGGTCCGCGCGCAGGAGAGCGAGCGCTTCGAGACGCACCTGCGCGGGCTCGGCCGAGGGCAGGTGGTGCCCGGGTGGTCCGCTCATGCCGACGGATCCCGCTGTGCCGACTCGGAGACCGCGGCGGTGTCCGCCTCGTCGTCGAGCCCGCGATGGACCAGACGCCGGTACCCAAGCTGGCGCGCGGTCAACTCGCGATGCGTCCCGGTGTCGACGACCACTCCGTCGACGAGGTAGTGCACGACGTCCGCCTCGTCGAGGACCACCGGCGAGGTGGTGACCAGCATCGTCGTACGTCCAGACCGTGCGGTCCGCAGGCGTGCCGCGACGCGTGCTTCGGTGTGCGCGTCCAAGGCCGAGGTCGCCTCGGGGGCGAGCAGTACGTCGGGGTCGGCTGCGAGCGCGCGGGCGAGGCGCACCCGCTGGCGCTGCCCACCGGACAGCGTGCGGGCCTGCGCCGCGACCGGCGCGTCCAGGCCATCGGGCAACCCAGCCACGATGTCCTCGGCCGCGGCCGTGCGCAACGCCGCAGACACGGTCGGGTCGTCGTGGTCTGACCGGCCGGAGACGACCTCGCGCAGCGTCGCAGCGAAGATGTCGGCCTCGGTGTCGGCGACGAGGACGCGCTCGCGGAACTCGTCCGGGTCAAGGTCGACGATCCGACACTCGCCCCAGGTCGCGTCCGAGACCACGAACCTGCCGAGCCGGTCGATCACGGCGAGGGCATCGCCGGCGCGCGCCGTCGCCAGCACCGTCAACAGGCCCGGGCGCACCGTGACGTGCGAGATCGGATCGTGCAGGTCGGCGGGGCCGGCGGGCGTGGATGGACCCGGCGCCGACAGCACGGGATCTGGTTGCAGTCGGAGCATCGCCACGACCCGCCCGGCCGAGACCACGCTCTGGGTGAGGTCGGAGCCGCTCTCGATGAGCGCCGTCACCGGCACGACCAACATCGCCACGTAGCCGTAGACGGCGACGAGATCGCCAATCGAGATCGTGCCCTGGGTGGCCATCCGCGCCGCCACCCAGGTGACCGCGGCCAAGAACACGACGGGGATGCCTACCCCGAGGGCGGGAACCCAGCTGGACACCGCCCCGACCCCGTACCCCTCGTCCTGCACCGTGCGCGAGCGGGCGCCGTACTCGCGCTCGTAGACGTCCTTGCCGCCGACGGAGTTGAGGACGGGCAGCCCGGCGACGATGTCGACCAGCTGGTTCATCAGGAGGCCTTGCTGTTCGCGATAGGCGGTGCCGCGGCTGCGCAGCCGGCCGAGCACCGGCCCGACAAGCAGGCCGATGGCGGGCACCCCGAGCAGGACGATGGCGGCGAGCAGCGGCGCGATGGACACGAGGAGCGCCGCGACCGCGAGGTAGGCAATCACGGCCCCGATGCCCGGGCCGACCACTGTCAGGCTGGTGCTGATGATCCATACGTCGCCGATACCGATCGTGGCGATCTCGCCGGCTGACGTGCTCCGTGCCAGCGCCGAGCCCAACCGAGTCGATTGCTCGACGACGGCGTGCACGGTGCGGAAGGCGGCGTCCATGCGGATCATCGACATGGTCCGGTGTCGCCAGATCGAGACGCCCGCATCGAGCAGGCCGACACCGAGCAGGGCGCCGGACCAGAACAGCAACGACGCGAACCCGCCGGGACGCAACCCGTCGTCGATCGCGCGCGAGAGCAGGTACGGCGGCGCGATGAGCCCGAGCATCCACACCGTGCTGATCGCGGCGCCGCGAAGCGAGCGAGCCCTCTGGCACGCGATGAGCCAGAGCAGGTAGCGGACCGGGCTGCGCAGATCAGCGGCACGAGGGCTGGAGTACGGCGGATCCATCTGGCCGATCCTCACCACCCGTCCTCTGGGCATCCCACCCTACCGACGGCGCGCCTCTCAGCAGCGCAGGCCGGGCAAGCGCCCAGTCGTGGCAGTGAGCGCGGCCCACTGCTCGGCGATCGGCGAGCTCGTCCTCGAGTGCCCGCCTTCGTTGGTTGCCGAGTCGCTGGGCTACAGCACGCGGGAAGACCCCTATCGACGGGTGACCGCCCAGATACGGTGACCGCGTGAACCACGACGAGGCCGTGCGCCTCTATGGGCCGTGGCAGGCTCGGACACCGAACGACGCAGCCGATCTCCTTCGCGACTACCCGGGCCGCTGGTGGGTCGCCGGCGGCTGGGCCGTCGAGGCGTTCACCGGCGTCGCCCGTCAGCACGACGACGTCGATCCCAGCATCCCGCGCTCGGATGTCTCCATGCTGTGCGGGCACCTCACCGGGACGCTGGACGTTTGGTCGGCTGACAGCGGCACCTTCCGACCACTGTTCGGTGGTGATGGTGAACTCCCGGCGACGTGCGAGAACCTCTGGCTGCGCGCCGGAGGCGCCGCACCATGGGAGTACGACGTAATCCTGATGGACACCACGCCCTCGAGGTGGACCTTCAAGCGCGACGCCCGGATCAGCCGACCGCTCGACGAGATTCTCTGGACCCGCGACGGCATCGACTACCTGCGACCCGAGGTGCAGCTCCTGCACAAGGCGCGCGGCCTTCGGCCCAAGGACCAGGCCGACTTCGAGGCGTGTCTCCCCAAGCTCAACGACGCTGCCCGAGTGTGGCTCGCCGACGCCATGGCGGTCGCCCACCCTGGCCACCCGTGGCTTGGCCGACTCTGACCCGCCGCGGCCGTGGGCGACCGCCTTCCTCGACTGGACGCACAGCCCGCACGCCCACGGAGTTCCTCCAGGTCGAGGTCCGCACGGAGTTCGCCCCGACTTGATACGCAGGGTGCGCGCCTGACCGGGTCCTCCGCTCCGGTCGACGCGCCCGGGCGGTACGCCGGTTTGCGTCCGCGCCGCCGGTTCGGAATGGTGGACGGCTCCTGCCCGCAATCGAGGAAGGAGAGCAACCATGCTCACCCTCACCGAGAACGCCAGCACCATCGTCAAGGAGATCACCGCCCTGCAGCCCGGCGAGATCTCCGCACTCCGGATCAGCAGTGAGGACCCGGCCCAGGGCCTGACGGTCACCGCGACCGATGAGCCCGCCGAGGGCGACCAGGCCGTGGAGAGCAACGGCGCCACCGTCTACCTCGACGCCCCCGCGTCGGTCCAGCTCGAGGACCAGATCCTCGACGCCTCGGTCGACGAGGCCGGCCAGGTGCAGTTCGCCCTGGCCCCGCAGGCCTGAGGCCCGACGAACCCCGTGGCGGCCCGGGCGGTGCCCAGGGTATTGTCCGGGCCATGCCCGGGTGGCCTGCTTCCAGAACACCGCCGACCATCTCGAGCCCGGCGGCTCCACGACTCACCCGAGAAGCCCGCCTGAGGCTCGTCAGCCGAGACCAACCAGTTCCTTGGCCCGGGCCACCAGGTCGTAGTGCAGGACCGCCCAGATCAGGACCACAGCGGCGACGATGCCGAGAACGCTGGCGGTCGTGGTGCGGATCGGCCGCTTGCGGAACTGCTCCTTGGCGGCCTCGCCCTGCACCCGCACCGGCTCCATCCAGCGGTCGGCCCAGGCGAACTCGCGCGACCACAGCCACACGCCGAGGATGATCGGCGGGATGGTCAGCGGTCCGGGCAGCAAGATCAGAACCAGGCCCACGAGGATCGACAGCAGCCCCGCCACGAAGACGACGATGCGCCGTGCGTGTCGGGTCATCATGGCGGCCATCCTCCCCTGTCAGCGTCAGAAACCCGGGAGTCGCCCCGGACTCAGCCGAGTGCGGCGACGGCGGCGTCGTAGTCGGGTTCGTGCCCGATGTCGTCGACGACCTCGGTGTGCAGCACGGTGTCGTCGGCGTCGATGACGATCACCGACCGGGCCAGCAGGCCGCGCATCGGGCCGTCGGTCATGGTGACGCCGAAGTCGGTGCCGAAGCCACTGCGGAAGCTCGAGCCCATCTCCACGTTGTCGATGCCCTCGGCGCCGCAGAACCGCTTGGTCGCGAACGGCAGGTCGGCCGAGACACAGAGCACGACGGTGTTGTCGACGCCGGCGGCGAGCTCGTTGAACCTGCGCACCGAGGTCGCGCAGACATCGGTGTCGATGCTCGGGAAGATGTTCAGCACGACCCGCTGGCCGGCGTGGGCGTCGGAGGCAATGTCGGCCAGGTCCGTCCCCGTCAGGGTGTACGACGGGGCGGTGCCGCCGACGGCGGGCAGGTCGCCGACCGTGTGGACCTCGGAGCCTCGGAGTGCAGTGGTTGCCATGTGCCTTGTCTAGCAGGGCACCCGACGTTGCGGGCGATTCGTCGCGGTCGGACCGTCACCGCCCCTCCCCTACGATCGAGCCCATGCTCAAGCGACTCACTGCCCAGCTCGCCTCTGCCGCCGCCCTGACGACGCTCGCCGCCTGTGGCACCGCCACGTCGTCCACCGGTGCGCCGACGAGTGACACGAGCGCAAAGGACACCCAGCCCCCGGCGTCCACGCCGGCCAGCCCGAGCGCCTCCACTTCCACCGCCGCGAGCGGGGCCTGCACCTACTCCCCCGACGCCCAGGGCGCCGCCAAAAAGGTCAACCCACCGCCGAGCAAGCCGACGGTGAAGGGCAAGGTCGACGTGACGATGAAGACCACCCTCGGTGACCTGCACGCCACGCTCGACGCCGGCAAGACCCCCTGCACGGTCAACTCGTTCGTCTCGCTGGCCAAGCAGGGCTTCTACGACAACACGCCCTGCCACCGGCTGACGACCGCCGGCATCTTCGTGCTCCAGTGCGGCGACCCGACCGGTCAGGGCAC
Organism: Nocardioides sp.; assembly: GCA_050997635.1. Taxonomy (GTDB): domain Bacteria; phylum Actinomycetota; class Actinomycetes; order Propionibacteriales; family Nocardioidaceae; genus Nocardioides. The sequence continues at coordinate 5,934 of JBPCQY010000174.1, read as the reverse complement.
CGGCGGCCCGGGCTACACCGTTCCCGACGAACTCTCGGGCAAGGAGACCTACGGACCCGGCACGCTCGCGATGGCCAACACCGGCCAGCCCAACTCGGGCGGCTCGCAGTTCTTCATCGTCTACAAGAACACCCCGCTGCCGCCGTCGTACGCCGTGTTCGGGAAGGTCGACAAGGCCGGCGTGAAGACCGTGGCCAAGGCCGCCAAGAAGGGCACCGACAACGCCTTCGGCCAGGGCGACGGTCACCCCAAGGTCAAGTCCGTCATCAATTCCGTCACGGTCGGCTGAGCGCGACGCGCTGCCGGATCACTCGGCTCCGGGGTACTCGACCGGCGCACCGACGGCCACCGTGCGACCGACGGTGCACAGCCGGTCACGCACCTGGGCCAGCGTGCGCGGCAGCACCGCGCGGGCGCGGTCACCGGCCTCCCCCTCGGGGAAGGTGATCTCGCAGGTGACCGTGAGGCCGACCAGCCGGCTGCCCTGCTCGTCGCGGATCTTGTCGCCCTCGGCTCGTACGGCGAACGACTCCGGCTGGGCGCGCTTGCCTGTCACCAGGTCGACGTCGATGGCGGCGCAACCGGCCAGCGCGGCGAGCAGCAGCTCGACCGGCGTGAAGTCCGGGTCGTCGCCGGAACCGATCGGCAGCACTCCCCCGCGGCTGTTGACGGCCTTGTAACGGCCCTCGCCGATCCGGGTAAGGTCGACGCTGCGGTGGGCCTGGGCCTGGGCCGAAGGCTGGTCAGTCATGCCGCCAGCGTAGGGGCACTCCCCCGGGTCAGGCCTTCGTCGTACGACGGGCGCGGCGGGCGTCCTTGCGGGCGGCCTTCGCGGCGCGCAGGTGAGCCTGGTTGCGCTGGGAGACCAGACGACCCTCGATGACCCCGTTGACGAGGTACTGCTGGGCGCTCATACCGACACCGAACCCTTCTGGGCGGGCAATGTCCCGACCCATCTCTGTAGTGACCATGGTCGCTCATGCGACTCTTACATCCTAGGGCTCGTGAGACCGTTTCCGGCATCGGTGCCGACGTGATTCCGGCCACCCCGTGAGGCCCGGTGGAGCCGGGCCCCGGCGGGGGCTGTCAGGATCGGGAGCATGACCCGTACCCGAGAGATCCAGCTGGCCTCCCGACCCGTGGGTTGGCCCACGCCGGACGACTTCCGCACCGTCGAGACCGAGCTCGCCGACCCCGGCCCGGGTGAGGTGCTGGTGCGCAACACCTTCATGTCGGTGGACCCCTACATGCGCGGGCGGATGAGCGAGCGCACGTCCTACGTGCCGTCGTACCGGCTCGACGCGCCCCTCGACGGCGGGGCGGTCGGCGAGGTGGTGGCGAGCGGCGACGACGCCGTACCCGTCGGCGCGACCGTGCTCCACCAGCTGGGCTGGCGCGAGCACGCCCTGCTCTCGGCCGACCAGGTGCGCGTGGTCGACACGACCGCGGTGCCCGCGTCGGCGTACCTCGGAATGCTCGGCATGCCCGGGCTCACGGCGTACGTCGGCCTGACCCGGATCGCCCAGCTGAAGGAGGGCGACCGGGTGCTGGTGTCCGGTGCCGCCGGTGCCGTGGGCTCGGCCGTCGGCCAGATGGCGAAGCTGATGGGCGCCTCCACGGTCGTCGGCTCGGCCGGGTCCGCCGAGAAGGTGGCCTGGCTGCGCGAGATCGGGTACGACGCGGCGTTCGACTACCACGGCGGCGTGGCGAGTCAGATGGGCGAGCACGGCCCCTACGACGTGTACTTCGACAACGTGGGCGGCGAGCACCTCGAGGCCGCTCTCCTGCACCTGGCCGACTTCGGCCGGGTGGCCGCCTGCGGCGCGATCTCGACGTACAACGACACCGAGCCGGCGCCCGGTCCACGCACGATCGGGCTGGTGGTGGTCAAGCGGCTGACTCTGCGCGGCTTCATCGTCAGTGACCACGCGGAGGTTGCTGGCGAGTTCTACAGCCGCGCCGGGGCGTGGCTGGCCGAGGGCAAGCTCGTGCAGAAGGAGACCGTCGTCGAGGGCCTCGAGCACGCCGTCGACGGCTTCCTGGATCTGCTCCGGGGTGGCAACACCGGCAAGATGCTGGTCCGGCTCGGCTGATCTCGGACAGACGGGTGGGGGTGGACCGCAGCTCCGGCCCACCCCCACACCTCATCGGGTCAGGAGACGAGCTTGACCTTGAAGGCCTTGCCGCCGTGCACGACCTTGTCGGCCGGCGCAGACCGCTTGCTCTTGCTCACGTGGTGGTGACGCTTGAAGAGGTCGAGACCCACCTGCAGCTGGTCGTTGCGGACCATGTTGTCGTTGAGCTTCTGCACGCCCTTGAGCGTCGAGGGGAAGTCCTGCTCGAACGGGTAGCCCCACGACGACTCCAGGAAGCCGCGCGCGACCGTGCCCGGCTGCGCCCAGTGCGGGAGCATGAACGAGAACCGTGAGTAGGAGACGGTGCCGTCCGAGCCCTTGAGTACGGCGCGCATCACCAGCTTGTGACCGGACTTGGCGAGCGCCGGGCTGCCCTTCTTCACGGTCTGCCAGGTGCCGCCGCGCCGCTGCTGGATGCCGACGAGGGTGTAGCTCGACGCGTCGTCGCTGACGGTGGCGGTGTCCTTGATCGAGTCGATGGTGACGCCGTCGACGTTGCTCAGCAGCCAGACCAGGTCGGGGATGTCCCAGGTGGCCGTGTCGATCAGGTCGCCGGGGTCGGCGTACCGGTTGGTGTGCGCGATCGTGAACGGACCGGAGGCCGTGTGCCCGGTGACCTTCCACCGCTGGAGCTCCGAACCACCGGCATACGCATCGATGGTGGCCAGGTGGTTGGAGACGACCTCGTAGTACGTCGTGGACGCGCCCGCTTCGGGCAGCTGGATCTGGGACTTCCCGGTGCGCGACCTGGTGCCGTAGGTGACCTTCGAGGTCAGCGGGATCGAGGCCGGGGCCGCGCCGAGCGAGCCGGTGATGCCGGTCATCCGGTCCTGGGTGATGGTGCCGACGGGGTCACCGATGTTGGCGACCTTGAACGGCACCCCGAGCGGGTCCTCCTGGACGTATATGGCGTCCGCGCCGGCCAGGCCGTAGGTCGTCTTGCCGAGGAAGTTCATCGGGTGCCCGAAGCCGACCACGACCCCGTTGCACGCGGAGGTGACCGTGCCGACGCCACCCGAGGTGATGTCGCCGGTCGACATCGTCGCGGCGAGGTTTCCGCCCGCGATCACATCGGCGGCGGTCGGGGCCGCGGAGCCGGTGGCCCTGCCCGTCGCGTAGGAGTGCTGCGAGAGGTAGGGGCGCTTGCGCTGGTGGTTGAGAACGCGTTGGCCGACGCCGGCGACCCCGAGCGGCTCCTGGAGCTGGGCCATCCCCTGGCCGGCCTGCTGGGCCGTCACGTCCGAGCCGCGGGCGATGGTGCGGGCCAGCCCGTCGCCGATCGCGACGTGCTTGGCCGCAGCGGAGCCGGTGTAGTCCTGCATGTCTGCCCAGGGCGTGACGCCCGCGACGGGCGTCGTACCGTAGGCGAGGCCGTAGGCGACCGCGCCGATGAGGCGACCGTCGGCGGCGTAGACCGGCGAACCGGACATGCCCTCCCAGATGCCGCCGACCCGGTCGATCTCGGTGGAGCCGAGGCGGACCAGGACCATGTCGACACCGGGCTCGATGCCGTCCTTGAGCACGCCGAGGACGTCGCCGGTGAAGCCTTCGGGCGTGGTGCCGCTCGACACGGTCTGACCCGTGACGGCCTGACCCTTCGCGAGGCTGGCGACGGGGTACGCGGTGTCGCAGGTGCCTTGTGCCGGCGCCGCGGCCTGGGTCGGCGCCGTACCGGCGATGGCAGCGGCGCTCAGGCACAGGCCGAGCGCGGTGGTGACCGAGGCCAGGGCGCGGCCGCGGGGATGCGAAAGTCTCATGGGGTTCCCTCCGTGTGTTGTGGCCCCGAGATCGGTGCCCCCTTGCCGAGAAGACGTCTCGGCCGGGCAAAAGGTTGCTATCTGGTTGGTGCCTTGTCCGACGGACGCGCCGACTACCGATTGCCGCCTAGAGTGACGGCGTGTCCGACGCCCCGCTCCCCTCCCCCGGACGGCCTCTCGCACGTCGTCCCGGGCCCACCGTGCGCACCCGGGTCCGCGAGTTCGTGGGCGATGACGAGCGGGTCCACGAGGACCGGCTGGCGACCGAGGAGCCCCTCGAGATCAGGCTCTCCTGGCCCGGCCGGCCGGCAGATCGTGCGTGGGTCACGATGAGGACTCCCGGCCACGACTTCGAGCTCGCAGCGGGCTGGGCGATCCACGAGGGGTACGACGCCCCGGCCGGCGTCGCCTACTGCACCGACGTCGACCTGGCGCCCGAGCAGCAGTTCAACGTGGTCACACTGACCCTGCCTGTGGCTCCCGCGATCTCGGCGCATCGCCACGAGAGCCTGGCCACCGGGTCGTCGGCCTGCGGCGTGTGCGGCAAGGACTCCATCGACACGGTCCTCGACCTGTCGGCCGGACGGCCCTGGACCGGACCGCTGCCCTCACCCGACGTCGTACGCCGATTGCCGGACCTGCTGCGGCCGGCCCAGTCTGTGTTCTCCCGTACAGGTGGCCTGCACGGCGCCGGGCTCTTCACCGCCGACGGTGACCGGCTCGTCGTACGCGAGGACATCGGGCGGCACAACGCCGTCGACAAGGTCACCGGCGCGCGGGTGCTCGCCGGGTCCGACGTCGCGGCCGCCTGCCTGGTGGTGAGCGGCCGGGCCGGTTTCGAGCTGGTCCAGAAGGCGGTGGCGGCCGGCCACGGGACGCTCGTCGCTGTCGGTGCCCCGTCGAGCCTGGCGGTCGACCTGGCGCGCCGGTCCGGGCTCGGGCTGTACGGCTTCGTGCGCGACGACCGCTGCGTGCGGTACGCCTGATCCAGCGCCTCTCGGCGTGGGTGCCCAGTGGTGTCGGCGCTGCCGCCTACCGTCGTGGCGTGCGCATCCTCCACACCTCCGACTGGCATCTCGGGCGCTGCTTCCACGGCGCCGGGCTGCTCGCGCACCAGGCGGCGTACGTCGACCACCTGCTCGAGGTGGTGGCGAGTGAGGAGGTCGACCTCGTGGTGGTCTCCGGTGACGTCTACGACCGCGCGCTCCCCCAGGTCGACGCCGTGCACCTCGCCGACGACACGTTCGCCCGGCTGGCGGCGTCTCGCGCGCGAGTGGTGGTGAGCTCGGGCAACCACGACTCGGCCCAGCGGCTCGGGTTCGGGTCCCGTCTCATCGACGCCTCCGGGGTCTTCCTGCGCACCGACCTGGCGTCGGTGGGCAACCCGGTGCTGCTCGGCGACGGCCACGGCCAGGTCGCGGTGCACGCCCTGCCCTACCTCGACCCGATCTCCGTGCAGCACGCCTGGGGACTGTCCACGCGCTCCCACGAGACTGCCCTCACCGAGGCGATGCGCCGGGTGCGGGCCGACCTGGCGAGGCGTCCGGCCCGCTCGGTCGTGCTCGCCCACGCGTTCGTGGCCGGTGCCGAGTCGAGCGAGTCCGAGCGCGACATCTCCGTGGGGGGCATCTCGATCGTCCCGACGTCGCTGTTCGACGGCGTCGACTACACCGCGCTCGGCCATCTGCACGGCCGGTCGACCCTCACCGAGTCGGTGCGCTACAGCGGCTCCCCGCTGGCCTACTCGTTCTCCGAGGCCGGCCACACCAAGGGCTCGTGGCTGGTCGACCTGGGTGCCGAGGGGCTGGCGTCGGTCGAGTTCGTGCCCGCTCCCGTTCCGAGACCACTCGCCCGGCTGACCGGCGCGCTCGAGTCGCTGCTGAGCGACCCGCGGCTCGTCGTACACGTGGGTGCGTGGGTGCAGGCGACGCTGACCGACGCCGTACGCCCCCGTGAGCCGATGGAGCGGCTGCGGGCCCGTTTCCCTCACGTCGTCGCACTGGAGTTCGCTCCGGCCGGAGGTGAGGCCGCGCGGTCTCCCA
>JBPCQY010000204.1:0-3428 GCA_050997635.1 Nocardioides sp. | reverse complement strand
GCGCTGCGGGCCGGCTTCGACCCGGCCCGGATCGGCTACCACGGCAACAACAAGACCGAGACCGAGCTGCGGCGCGCGGCCGCGGTCGGTGTCGGGCGGATCGTGCTCGACTCCTTCGACGAGATCGAGCGGCTGGCCCGCGTCACCGCCGACCTGATCTCGACCGGCTCGATCAGGGAGCGGCAGCCGGTGATGCTGCGGGTGACCGCGGGCGTCGAGGCGCACACCCACGAATACATCGCGACCGCCCACGAGGACCAGAAGTTCGGCTTCTCGATCACCTCGGGCGACGCCCTGGACGCCGTACGACGGGTGCTCGCCGCCGAGAGCCTGGACCTGCTCGGCCTGCACTCCCACATCGGCAGCCAGATCTTCGACTCATCGGGCTTCGAGGTGGCCACTCGGCGGGTACTCGCGCTCCAGTCGCGGATCTTTGACGAGCTCGGCGTGACCCTCCCCGAGCTCGACCTCGGCGGCGGTTTCGGCATCGCCTACACCACCCAGGACGACCCGTCCGGCCCGGCCCAGCTCGCCACCGAGATCACCGGGATCGTCGAGCACGAGTGCCGGGCCCTCGGCATCCCCGAGCCGCGGCTCTCGATCGAGCCGGGCCGGGCGATCATCGGCCCGGCCATGTGCACCGTCTACACCGTCGGCACCGTGAAGCCGGTCGAGCTCGACGGGGGAGCGGTCCGGGCCTACGTCAGCGTCGACGGCGGCATGAGCGACAACATCCGCACCGCCCTCTACGACGCCGACTACTCCTGCACCCTCGCCTCCCGCGAGTCGCAGGCGCCGCCGGTGCTGACCCGGGTGGTCGGCAAGCACTGCGAGGCCGGCGACATTGTGGTCAAGGACGAGTTCCTCCCCGGCGATCTCGCGCCCGGCGACCTGGTCGCCGTGCCCGGCACGGGCGCCTACTGTCGCTCGATGGCCTCCAACTACAACCACGCGCTGCGGCCGCCGGTGATCGCGGTGCGGGACGGCGTCGCACGCGTGCTGCTGCGCCGCGAGACTGTCGACGACCTGCTGGCCACCGATCTGGGAGCGCACTCGTGAAACTCACCCCACGCGAATGCTCGCTTCGCTCCGCTTCGCGCAGGGACCCCGAATGAGCCCGTTGAAGGTCGCCGTGCTCGGCTGCGGCTCCGTCGGCTCGCAGGTCGTGCGGCTGCTGCACGAGCAGGCCGACGACCTCGCGGCCCGCGTGGGTGCGCCCGTCGAGCTCGTCGGCGTCGCCGTACGGAGGCCGGAGGCGGTTCGGGAGGTCGACGTCCCTCCCGGGCTCATCACGACGGATGCTGCTGCGCTCGTGGCGCGTGCGGACGTCGACGTGGTGGTCGAGGTGATCGGCGGCATCGAACCCGCCCGCAGCCTGATCCTGGCCGCCCTCGAGCACGGCGCGAGCGTCGTGACCGCCAACAAGGCGCTGCTCGCGGAGGACGGCCCGACGCTCTTCGAGGCCGCCGAGAAGGCCGACCGCGACCTCTACTACGAGGCCGCGGTCGCCGGCGCGATCCCGATCCTGCGGCCGCTGCGCGAGTCGCTGGCCGGCGACCGGGTCACCCGGGTGCTCGGCATCGTCAACGGCACCACCAACTTCATCCTCGACAGGATGGACACCTCGGGCGCGGGCTTCGGCGAGGCGCTCGAGGAGGCCCAGGAGCTGGGGTACGCCGAGGCCGACCCGACCGCCGACGTCGAGGGCTTCGACGCGGCGGCGAAGGCGGCCATCCTCGCCAGCCTCGCCTTCCACTCCCGGGTCACCGCCTCCGACGTGCACCGCGAGGGGATCTCCGAGGTGAGCGCCGCCGACGTGGCCTCGGCCCGCGACATGGGCTGCGTGGTCAAGCTGCTGGCGATCGCCGAGCTGCGCCCCCAGGACGACGGGCACGACGCGGTCGCCGTACGCGTGCACCCGGCGATGATCCCGCGCTCCCACCCGTTGGCGAGCGTCCGCGAGGCCTACAACGCGGTGTTCGTCGAGTCCGAGGCCGCCGGCCAGCTGATGTTCTACGGCCCCGGCGCCGGTGGCTCGCCCACCGCCAGTGCGGTGCTCGGCGACCTGGTGACCGTGGCCCGCAACCGGCGCTCCGAGACCCGCGGCGCCGGAGAATCGGCGTACGCCGACCGCGCGGTGCTGGCGATGGGGGAGACGCTCACCCGCTACCACGTGGCGATCGACGTCGACGACCGTGCGGGCGTGCTGGCCGCCGTGGCGACCGCGTTCGCCGACCACGGCGTCTCGATCCAGACCGTGCGCCAGGAGGGCCGCGGGGCCGACGCCCAGCTGGTCGTGGTCTCCCACCAGGCCTCCGACGCCGCCCTGGCCGCGACCGTCGAGCACCTGCGCGGCATGGACATCGTCCGCGAGGTCACCTCGGTGATGCGGGTCGAGGGCGGGGCCGACTGATGCCCGGCTGGCGCGGCGTACTCGCGGAGTACGGCGACCTGCTGGCGGTCCCAGACGGGCTCGAGGCGGTGACCCTCGGTGAGGGCGGCACCCCGTTGGTGCCCTCGGCCTGGCTCTCCGGGCTGAGCGGGGCGCGGGTCTGGCTCAAGGTCGAGGGCGACAACCCGACCGGCTCGTTCAAGGACCGCGGCATGACCGCCGCGATCTCGGTCGCCGTCCACGAGGGCGCCAGGGCGGTCGTCTGCGCCAGCACCGGGAACACCAGCGCCTCGATGGCGGCGTACGCCGCACGCGCCGGCCTGACTCCGTTGGTCCTCGTGCCCGAGGGCAAGATCGCCGCCGGCAAGATGGCGCAGGCGATCCTGCACGGCGCCCGCGTGATCATGGTGCGCGGCAACTTCGACGACTGCCTGCGGATGGCCCGCGAGCTCGCCTGGCAGCACCCGGTCGCGCTGGTAAACTCGGTCAACCCGGTGCGCCTCGAGGGCCAGAAGACCGCCGCCTTCGAGATCGTCGACCTCCTCGGTGATGCCCCCGACCACCACCTGCTGCCGGTCGGCAACGCGGGCAACATCGCGGCGTACTGGAAGGGCTACACGCAGTACGCCGACCTCGGCCGCGCCACCCACACGCCCGTGCTGCACGGCTTCCAGGCCGCGGGAGCGTCCCCGCTGGTCACCGGCAAGCCGTTCCCCGACCCCGACACGGTGGCCACCGCCATCCGGATCGGCAACCCGGCGTCGTGGAAGCTCGCCGAGGCGGCGCGCGACGAGTCGGGCGGCAGCTTCGCCGCCGTCACCGACGAGCAGATCCTCGCCGCGCAGCGCGACCTGGCCCGCCGCGACGGCGTCTTCGTCGAGCCCGCCTCGGCCGCCGGCGTCGCCGGGCTGCTGCAGGAGCTGGCCGCCGGGGCGTCGTACGCCGGGACGACGGTGGTGATCACCGTCACCGGCCACGGGCTCAAGGACGTCGCGACCGCCCTGGACGGTGTCGGCGACCTCGTCGACACCGTGAT
>JBPCQY010000175.1:0-7803 GCA_050997635.1 Nocardioides sp. | reverse complement strand
GTGCGCGGCAGGCCGGCGGCTCCGGACAATCCGGCCGTCGCTACCGGGGCTGGAAGCCTGGTGCTGGTCCCCGACGGCCCCTTGGCCGGCTGGTGGGACGTGCGGGTTACTCGGCACCGGTTGAGGTGCACAGAGCACCGCCGATGATGATCAGCCCTCCGCACAGGCCCTCGAACCAGGGCAGCGGAGTGGGATGGCCGGCGGTGAGGGCGATCAGCACCAGGGCGACGCCGCAGATCGTGGCGAGGCCGGCCGGCCACAGATGCGGACCGGGGACGACGAGCACGCGGAGTGCAGCCAGGGCCGTCAGCACCGCCGGGACCAGGCTGGCGACGCCGTTCGAGTCCGCTCCGCTCAGTTGGTACGGCACGATCTGGGTGACCAACATGACCGCCGCACCGACGAGGGCCAGCACAGCGCCGACCGGAGCCCAGGGACCGCGCGGCGTGTCGATGGTTGCCTGTTGGAGAGCCCGCGTGCGCCGCGTCACCGCAGCGGCCCTGCGCCGGGCCACTGCGCCCCCGACGGTGTCGGCCGGGGCGATGCCCGCGTGAGGCGTGCCGTGTTCGAGCTCGTGCAGCTCATGACCGATCCCCGCGGTGGTCACCTGCGCGTCGTACAGGACGCCGCCGCCGAGAGCGAGGCCGACTCCCGCGAGCAACACCAGGATTCCGAGGATCGACGCGATCAGGCCAAGCCGGGCCACCCCGACGCCGAACAGGCAGCTGCCGGCGACCGCGACGACGAGGCCGCCCCAGACCCATCGCGGTCGTACGACGTGCCGGCTGCGGGCGCGATCGTCGCCTCGCGACCTGTTCATCAGGCCACCCGGTAGTCATCGGCCACACTCGGCCGCAGGCTCAGTCCGTGCCCGGGCCCGCCGAGTGGCACCAGCTCTCCGCGCGTCGGGTCGAGGCAGCCGTCGAAGAACCGCTGCTCGATGCGGACATGGTCGTGGAACCACTCCAGGTGACGCAGCCGCGAGGTTGCGGCCGCGACGGGGACGGTGAGGGAGGGAGCGCAGTGCCCCGAGACGTCGAGGTTGCGTGCCTGGGCCACCGCGGCGGATGCGCGGGTCATCTGGTCGAAGTAGGTCAGGTCGTAGCCGTATTCGCCCGCGGTGACGTCAGCGGACACGGCGGACCGCACGGCTGGTGTTCCATTCTTCGGGAGGTCCGGATGCTGAGTCCCCGAGTCCGCGGGCGAGCAGCTCGGCGAGGTGGATGCCCTCGTGGCCGCCGCTGTCGAACTCCTGGATCTGGGTGCGACACGAGAAGCCGTCGGCGAGCACCGCCACGTCCGGGCCGGTACGCCGCAGCCGGGGGAGCAGGACCTGCTCTGCGCAGGCCTCGCTGACCTGCCCGTGACCGGCCGTGAAGCCGAAGTTGCCGGCCAGGCCGCAGCATCCGGACTCGAGCCGTTCGGCGTCGACGCCGGCTTGCTCGAGCAGCGTGGCGTCGGCGTCCCAGCCGAGGACGGCGTGCTGGTGGCAGTGCACCTGCGCGACCGCCCGTTGACCGGACAGACGTGGGGGCTGCCAACCGGGGGTGTGCTCGGTGAGCAGCTCGGAGAAGGTCACGGTGTGGTCGCGCAGCCGACCCACGTCGAGGTCCCCGGGGAACAATTCGGGGGCGTCGGAACGGAACACCGACGTACAGCTGGGTTCGAGACCGACCACCAGGCCGCCGGCGCGCACGTGCGGTGCCAGCGCCTCCACCGTACGTCGGAGCTGTCGGCGGGCGGTGGTCAGCTGCCCGGTCGAGATCCAGGTGAGACCGCAGCACAGGGGCTCGGTCGGGATGTCGACCTCCCAACCGGCCGACTCCAGCACCGCCACCGCTGCCTGCCCGATCTGCGGGTTGAAGTAGTTGGTGAAGGTGTCGGGCCACAGCAGCACCCGGCCACGGGCCCCGGCTGGCCGGTCGGCGCGCTGGCTCCACCACCGTTGGAGCGAATCGGCCGCGAAGACCGGTACCTTGCGGTCCTCCAGGCCGGCCAGCCGCGTGCCGACCCGGCGCAGCGCCGGCACGGACGTGACCCGGTTGAGCAGGGGCGCCGCCCGGAGCCGTTCCACGGCGCGGGCAGCGACCGGCAGCCATCCGGTCGCGTAGTCGGCCCTGGGTCGCAGCCGATGCCGGTAGTGGTGGAACAGGAACTCGGCCTTGTAGGTGGCCATGTCGACCGACGCCGGGCAGTCGGTCTTGCAGCCCTTACAGGACAGGCAGAGGTCGAGCGCGTCGCGCACCTCCGTGGAGCGCCAGCCGTCCTTGATCGGACTGTCCTCGTGGCCGTCGAGCATCTCGAAAAGCACCCGGGCCCGGCCGCGGGTGGAGTGCTCCTCCTCGCGCGTCACCTGGTACGACGGGCACATCACCGACCCGCCCTCGTGGTTGAGCTGGCGGCACTTGCCCACCCCGACGCACCGGTTGGCCGCTTGGGCGAACTCGTGGCCGTCGTCGGGGAACCCGAAGACCAACGGCAGCGGCTGACGCGGCTGCCAACGGCCACCCAACCGAAGATGCTCGTCGAGTCGAGCCGGATGCACGACCTTGCCGGGGTTCATCAGGTCGTCGGGGTCGAACAACCCCTTGACCTCCTCGAAGATCCGCACGATCTCGGTGCCGAACATGCGCGGGAGCAGCTCACCACGACTCTGCCCGTCGCCGTGCTCGCCCGACAGGGATCCGCCGTAGGCGACCACCAGGTCGGCCGCGCGCTCCATGAACCGCCGGTAGGTGCGCACCCCCTCGGTGGTGTAGAGGTCGAACGGGATCCGGGTGTGCACGCAGCCCTGACCGAAGTGACCGTAGAGACTCGGCCCCGTGTCGCTGGCGTAGCCGAACTCCTCGTAGAGCTTGCGGACGTCGCGCAGGTAGTCACCCAGCCGGGCCACTGGGACTGCGGCGTCCTCCCAGCCCTCAAAGGTGTCGGGCTTGCCTGGGACGTGTGCGGTGGCGCCGAGGCCGGACTCACGCACCGCCCACAGCTCGTCCTCTCGTTCGGGGTCGTCGAAGACCGCCGCGTCGGGAACGTGCTCGCCCTCGCCGATGGCGTCGAGCATCCGCTGCGCACGCTGGTCGGCCTCCTGGCTGTCCTCCCCCCCGAACTGGATCATCAGGTAGCCCGTGCCGTCCGGCAGCTGGGCGAGCGCGTCCGGGTTCATCCCCTTGAGCTGCTGGTCGTGGATCAGGTAGTGGTCGACCCCCTCCAGCGCGATCGGCTCGTGCTCGACGATCGCGGGGACCGCGTCGGCCGCGGTCGCGATGTCGCGATAGCCGAGCACCACGAGACTGCGGGCCTTCACCACGGGCACGAGCTCCAGCTCGGCCCGCAGGACGGTGACCAGGGTGGCTTCGCTGCCGACCAGGAACCCGGCCACGTCGAAGCCGTGCTCGGGCAGCAAGGAGTCCAGGTTGTACCCCGAGACCCGGCGCGGGATGTCGGGGTAGCGGTCGCGGATCAGGTCGGCATGCTGGTCGCGCAGCTCACGCAGGCTCCGCAGGATCCCGGCCTCGCGGCCGGCCCCTCGGGACCGCGCGATGTAGTCGTCGTCATCGAGCTCCGATGCGGTGAACCGGGTGCCGTCGTGCAGCACGACGTCCAGCGAGCGAATGTTGTCCACCACCTTGCCGGTGCGCTGGGCGGTGGCTCCGCAGGAGTTGTTGCCGATCATGCCGCCGAGCGTGCAGTTGGGATGGGTGGCCGGTTCCGGGCCGTACCGCAGGCCCGTTTCGGCCAGCTGTCGGTTGAGGTCGTCGAGCACGATGCCGGGCTCGACCACGCACAGCTTCCGGTCGACGTCCACGGACAGGAGCCGGTTGCAGTACTTGGAGAAGTCGATGACGACGGCCTCGTTCGTGCACTGGCCGGCCAGGCTGGTCCCGCCGCCGCGGGAGACGATCGGCAATCCGTGTCGGTGACACACGGCCACCGTCTCGATGACCGCCTCGATGGTCCGTGGGACGACGACGCCGATCGGGACCTGTCGGAAGTTGGAGGCGTCGGTGGCGTACGTCGCGCGGCTGCCGGCGTCGAATCGGACCTCACCGTCAACGCGCTCGCGCAGCTCGTGCTCGGCGGACGTTGCGGTGGAGACGGGCGTGCTCATGGGTTCCTCCTGTCGACGAGATCGGCGGTCGCGAAGCCGACGGCCGCCGCGGCGCTGGCCAGGGCAAGCCGTCGGTGCCGGGGCGCGAACGCGGCCAGGGCGAGCATGGAGGCGGCGTGGACCACATCGACCGCGGCATCGGTCTCGGGGACCCAGGAGCGGTGCACCCAGGCTCCGCCGACCGACTGCACGACGTACCGCGCGCCGAGCACCCGTACGACGGTGCGCGCCGCCGGCGTGTCGGGCGTGCGGGTCAGACCGAAGGCAGTGTGTGGGCGCGCGAGGGTGACCACACCGAGGATCAGCCGGGCGGCGTCGACGCTGCGCAGCCGGTTCATCGGCATCTCCTCGCCGCGAGCAGGCCGGCTGCGGCCAGACCGGCCGCGCCGAGCAGACCGTGGTGCTGGGAGGCCCACACCTGCGGCGAGCGGCCATGGGCTCGGTCGTCGAAGATCCCGTGGGCGCCGAAGTCGTGGCCGTCCGGCCCGTCCGCGGGCTCCCACAGGTTGACCGGCTGATCGGCCGGCCGAGGGTCGGGCGTCTGTTGTGCCGAGAAGCCGGTGTGGGCCAGATAACGGTCCAGCAGCCCGGGAGCGATCGCGTTGACGAGCAGCGTGGCGGCCGTGGTCTCGCCTACCCAGTACTCACGCCGACGTGGGTGGTCGGCGGCGTACACGACGGCCCGGGCCGCGACCTCCGGCTGGTAGATGGGCGGCACCGGCTGCGCCTGGTGGGGGAGCTTGGAGAGCACCCAGGAGAACTGCGGGGTGTTCACCGCCGGCATCTGCACCATGGTCACCGAGACCTTGCTGTGGTCGTGCAGGAGCTCGGTGCGCACCGACTCGTGGAAACCCTGGACGGCGTGCTTGGAGCCGCAGTACGCCGACTGCAGCGGGATGCCGCGGTAGGCCAACGTGGAGCCCACCTGGACGATGGTGCCGCGGTCCCTGGGCAGCATCCGTCTGAGCGCCGACCTGGTGCCGTTGACGTAGCCGAGGTAGGTGACGTCGGTGACGCGTCGGAACTCCTCCGGTTCGATGTCGACGAACCTCGCGAACACCGACGTGAAGGCGACATTGACCCAGACGTCGATGGGTCCCAGCTCCGCCTCGACCCGGCCGGCGGCCTCCTCGAGCGCCTCGTGATCGGCGGTGTCGACGACGATGGGCAGCGCGCGGGCACCGGCGGCGACGACCTCTGCGGCTGCCGCTTCGAGACCACTCTCACCACGGGCGAGCAGGGCGACGTCGTTCCCGCGGGCGGCGAACTGTCGGACGGTGGCCCGGCCGATGCCTCCGGTCGCGCCGGTCACGACGACTACGTTGCGAGTCGAGCTCATCTGGTCCTCCTCAGGACGGTTCATCGGTCTCGGGTCCAGAATCCACGCGAGCTGACCCCTGCCTCACCGAGGCGGTGGGCGGTCTCCAGCAGCAGGGCATGGACGAATGCCTGCGGGAGGTTGCCGCGCAGCTGGCGCTGCACCACGTCGTACTCCTCGGTGAGCAGGCCCGGCGGACCCATCGCACTGCGGTTGCGTTCGAACCAGCGGACAGCCTCCAGCGACCGGCCCTGCTGGTGCATGGCCAGTGACAGGTGGAAACCGCAGAGCAGGAACGCGCCCTCCGCGTCGTGGAGGGGGCGCTCGCGACCCTGGCGGAAGCGGTAGACATGGCCGTCGTCCGACAGCTCCTCGACCACGGCGTGCACGGTGGCGAGGTGTCGGTCGTCGCCCGCGGGCACCGCCCCACGGATGCCTGGCAGGAGCAGGGCCGCGTCGACCCGGGCGTCGTCCGGGGAGCGTTGCCAGCGGCCGGTGGGGTGGAGGCAGTCGCGGTTGACGGACTCGACGAGGCGGTCGGCCAGCTTGTCCCAGTCTGCGCCGGGACCCTTGCCGGTACGGCGCTCGGCGGCTGCCCGGAGGCCGGCTGCACACATCAGGCGCGAATGCGCCCAGCGCTGGTGGTCGAGCTCCCAGATGCCGGCGTCGGGGTCCTCGTGTCTCTCCTCGATGGCACTCACGAGGGTCTCGATCGCTCGCAGACCGTCGCTCTCGAGCCGGTCGAGGCGATCGGCCGCGCTGAGCAAGAGCAGGGCCTCACCCAGAGAGTCGAGCTGGAACTGCTGGTTCACGTGGTTTCCGACGCGGACCGCCGCGCCCGGATAGCCGGGCAGCGGCACCGGCCGCTCGTCCGGGACGGGGCCGCCGTCGACGGTGTAGGCGGGGCGCAACTGGGAACCGTCCGCAAGCACGCGCGCGAACACGAACGAGACCGCGGAGTCGAGCAGGTCGAACGAACCGACCACCGCGGCGGCCTGGCCGACGTAGCACTGGTCGCGGATCCAGCTGAAGCGATAGTCGTAGTTGCGCCCCTGCTCGGCACGTTCGGGAAGCGACGTGGTGGCCGCGGCGACGATGCCGCCGCCGGCACTCGTGAGCCCTCGCAGGACCGCGTGGGAGTGGGAGGAGTCGCCCGGGGCGATCGAGCCGCTGAGGTCGGGTGCGGAGTCGCGCCAGGAGCGTTCGGTCTGGGCCCACGCGGCGACCGGGTCGGGCGGTCTCGCCGGCAGCAGCATGCGCGAGATCTCCAGGACGAGGTCGTACGACTCGCCCTCCTCGACGACCAGGTCGAATCCCAGCCGGTCTTCTCGGAGGTTGGTATGGCCGGGTGCTCCCGACCAACGGTAGGTCAGGTCTCCGGTGCGACCCTGCCACCCGTCGTCCGCGTTGCGCCGTACGGTCATCGCGCGGGCACCGAAGTTCGCCCGGCACTCCAGCTGCACCTGCACGTGTGCCGTGCCGGCGGTCGCCTCGATCCGGCGCAGCAGCACGACTCGATCCGGGTCGCCGGGAAAGGCCAGTGCCTCCCGGCACTCGATCACGGCCGAGGTGGCCACCCACCGGCTGCGCCAGATCAACGTCCCGGGCTCGTAATGGCCGCCCCACACGTAGCGCTGGCTGTGGGGAGTGACGAGATAGGAACCGCGACCACCCAGCAGGCTGGAGAACACCGCGTCGTCGTGCCAGCGCGGTGCACACAGGAAGGCGATCGCGCCCCTGGGACCCACCAGCGCGCCGCGTTCGCCGTCGGCCAGCAGGGCGTACCGGCGCAGCGAGTCCGGCGGCAGGCCGCCCCCGCCGCCTGCGAGCGTGTCGAACATGCGGCCTCATCTCTCTGGGTAGGATCCGGCTGGACGGGACCCGTGCGGTGACGCATACTTGCTATGAAACATGTATGCGCTACTGCAAACAAACCAGACGGACGAGGGAAACGCAAGTGGCCCAGAGATCTGCAGCTACCCGGGCGGCCGACGAGAGCGCCGCCCACCCGACCGATACCCTTGCCGATGCGTTCATGACCGCCAGCCGGGCCCTGGTCGGCCTGGCGGTGCGCTCACTCAACGCGTCGTCGGTCGAGCTCACGCTCCAGCAGCACCGGATGCTGGTCATCCTCGCGGCGCAGGGAGACCAGCTCGTGGGGTCACTCGCGGACCAGATGGGAGTCAACGCCTCCAACGCCAGTCGGCTGTGCGACCGTCTGCAAAAGCTCGAGCTGGTCGCCCGGACGAGGTCGACCGAGGACGGTCGGGCAGTGCAGGTGACCCTGACGGACCAGGGCGAACGGGCCCTCGACGCGGTGAGCGCCATGCGCCGCACCGAGATCAACCACATCCTCGAACGGGTGCCGAAGAACGAG
>JBPCQY010000171.1:0-38842 GCA_050997635.1 Nocardioides sp. | reverse complement strand
CCCCCCTCCCATCCTACGCCGTGCACCTCCCCACCCCCCTCTTCTTTTTCCTCTCCTCCCCTCCCCCCCCCCCCCCCCCCCCCCCCAACGCCATTTCGCAGGCTGTGGACAGCGGCCGCCCGCCGCGGGTGGTCCGTGGCACGGTGAGGCGGTGCACTCATCCGTCCCCCGACACCCATTGCCCCAGCACCCATTGACCCAGCACCCATTGACCCAGCACCCATTGCCCGAGCACCCATTGCCCCGGTACCCCGTGCTGCGGCCCGGGCTGCGCGCCGTACGCCGCGGCGACGGGCGGGTACAAGTCGGGCTCGACCCGCCCGAGCGCACCGTGCTGCCCGACGATGCGTCCACCACGATCCTGCTCGGCTGGCTCGCTGCCGGCCGGCGCGGCGATGGTCACGAGGACGCCGACCGGCTTTTGGCCGACCGAGTGCTGGCCGACCTGGTCGCCCGCGGCCTGGTGCTCGACGCGGACGACGCCCGGCGCGTGGTCGGTGCGGCCGCAGCCGCGAGCCGCCACCGCCCCGGCGCCCTGGCCGGGCTGTGTCGCGATCCCCGCGGCGGCGACGAGCGCGCCGCGCGACGCGGAGGCCTGGTGGTCGCGACGACGGTGCCGGCGGGCCTCGCCCAGGAGCTCGCTCGCCGGTGCGGCGACTCGGGAGTCTGCACCCGCGGCGCCGGCCCACCGGCCGCGAGCCTGCTGGTCACCACGGGTGAGCCGGTGCGCGGAGTCGTCGACGCCCTGGCCCGCGACGACCTGCCCCACCTGCTGGTGGCCCTGCATCCCGACCGGGTGCGGATCGGTCCGTTCGTGGTGCCGGGACAGACCGCCTGCCTGCGCTGCCTCGATGCCCACGCCGCCGACCGCGACCCGCATCGCGGAGCGGTGCTGGTGCGCCTGGAGGCCGAGCCCGTCCACGAGCCGCTGCCCGCGCCGTACGACCCGGCGCTCGCGAGCCTCGCGCTGGCCTGGGCCGTGCGCGACCTGGCCAGCTTCCTCGAGGGCGACGAGCCGGCGACCTGGTCTGCCACGGTGCGCGTCGGCACCGACCTGAGCGTCGTACGTCGCCGCTGGCTGCGGCACCCGGGCTGCGGCTGCGCCTGGGGCGACGCGCTCACCGGGTGAGCCTCACCAGTACTCGCTGTCGAGCTTGCCCTCCATCGCGCGCAGGTTGGCGCGCGAGCACTGCTCGCAGTAGGTCTTGCGGCGCCCGTTCTCGAGCGACGTCGACCTGGTGAGCGTCTCGGACTCCTCGGCCTGGCGACCGCACAAGTCACAGGTGACCATGGCCCGAGGCTACGCCGCTCCGCAATCGGTGCGAGCACGCCAGAGGGCCGGGTACGACGTGGGTCGTACCCGGCCCTGGCTCACCGCGATCAGGTCATCGGGGTGAGTCGTGCTCACGATCAGTGTCTTCACCTGAGTTCGCAGTGCGCGCGCAGCGTCACGGCCGTAGTCGGCTCACGGGTCGCCGCGCGCGCACGCTTCACTCAGAGGGCGCGCGCGAGAGCGAGGCGAGCCTGCTTTGCGGCCGTCTCCGCCTTGCGGCTGAGTCGACGGGCCCTGGCCAGCTGGTGGCCGCGGCGAAGCTGCTGCGCCTCTCCCAGGCGCACGGACATCTGTGCGCGTGCGAGGTGTTCATGCATGAGATTCATGTCGGTACGTCCGATCTTGGTGTTGGTCATCGATGTCTTTCTCAGGTGGGTGGTGCGCCGGCTACGCGGCGACCTCGTTCTTGCGGGGACGGCCGCGCGGCCGCTTGCGGGGAATCACGACTCCCTGGAGGAAGATCTCGCCACCCCAGACGCCCCAGGGCTCACGCCGTTCGAGGGCACCGTTGAGGCACAGGTCCCGCACCGGGCAGTCCCGGCACAGCTCCTTGGCGAACTCGACGTCGGCAGGCGATTCGGCGAACCAGAGCTCCGAGTCGTTCACCCGACACGGCAGCAGGTCGTGGTTCACCTGGTCGGCCGCGTCGTGGAGCTCACCGAGCGTGGGCTGGCGCACCTCGTCGGCAGTTCCGTCCCGGCGGTCGAGAACAGTGATGGTCATGTGTGTCACCTCCTTCTGACCTGATCGGCTTGCTGGATGGAGCTTTCGGAAATCACAAAGGCCGCGGAATCCCTGGTGGGACTCCGCGGCCTGGAGGCTGCCGATGCTGAGTGGTCTCAGCTCGGTGGTCTCCAGACAGGGGTCCCCACGATGTCGGCCGTAGCCGCCACGGCGACGGACATGCCAAAGGCGCGACCGTAGGGGGGCAGGCAAAGACCAGACGGGATCTGAAGCGTCGTCTGCTTGAGGATGCTGTTCACTGCGGTCACCTCCTTCGGATCATCGGGCGCGGACCGTGCCAAGGTCGGATGCGCTGTTCGGGCGTTGGAAGAGAAGTTACCGAAGCCCGCGGGTAAGCGGCAAACGATTTAGTGGGTATTTCGGAAAATTCTTCGCCGACGGCCAGAAATCTCATCACTTGACGAGCGCCAGCAGGTCGACGCCGTAGCGGTCGAGCTTGGAGCGACCCACCCCGGAGATGCGCAGCAGGGCCTCGGCGCTGGCCGGCTTGTGCTCGGCGACCAGCTGCAAGGTGGCGTCGGTGAAGACCACGAACGCCGGCACACTCTCCTCGGCGGCGCGCTGCTTGCGCCACTCGCGCAGGCGCTCGAACAGAGCCTCGTCGTAGGACGCGGGGCAGTCGTCGCAGCGGCCGCGCTTCTTCTCGGGGGCGCTCATCAGCGGCTTGCCGCACTCGCGGCAGTGGGCGATCTTGCGGGAGCCGGACCGGCCTGGGGCAGCCAGGGCCTCCTGGGGCAGGAGCGGCGCCAGGAAGCGGGAGGGACCGCGGGACGCGCGACCGCCGGGGTTGCGCGCCTGCGCCCACGACACGGAGAGGTCGAGGCGTGCCCGGGTCATGCCGACGTAGAGCAGCCGGCGCTCCTCCTCGACCTGGGCGGGGGTGTCGGCGTAGGTGATGGGCATCGAGCCGTCGTGTATCCCGCACAGGAACACCGAGTCCCACTCGAGGCCCTTCGCGGCGTGCAGGGTGGAGAGGGTGACGCCCTGGGCCGCCGGCGCATGCTGCTCGGCGGCGCGGCGGTCGAGCTCGTCGACGAAGGCACCCAGATCTCCCTGGCCGGCCGTCGCGAACTCCTCGGCCTGCCCGACCAGGGCCTGCAGTGACTCCCAGCGGTCGCGGGTCTGGCCGCGGGCCGCGGGCGGCGCGGGATTCCAACCCATGCCGCTGAGCGTCGCGCGCACGGTCTCGAGCAGGTCGCCGGCCTCGCCTCCACGGGCAGAGCCGCGCAGCAGCGTCACCGCCTGGCGCACCTCGGGCCGGTCGAAGAAACGGGCCGCGCCCCGCACGACGTACGGGATGCCGCGGTCGGTGAGCGCCTCCTCGAAGGCCTCGGACTGCGCGTTGATCCGGAAGAGTACGGCGGTCTCGGCCGGCGGCCGGCCGGCCTCGCGCAGCCGCTCGATGGAGCGGGCGACCGCGGCCGCCTCGGCGACCTCGTCGGGGTGGGGCGTAAACGTGACCTCAGGCCCGCCGCTCCGCTGGGCCTGGAGCCGCACCACCTGCGTGGTCGACCCCGCGAGCACGCCGTTGGCGGCCGCGACCACCTGGGGCGTCGAACGGTAGTTGCGCACGAGCTCGACCGAGGTGGTGCCGGGGAACTTGCCCGGGAAGTCACGCAGGTAGTCGGCGTTGGCGCCGGCGAACGAGTAGATCGTCTGGGCCGGGTCGCCGACCACGCAGATCTCGTCGCGGCCGCCGAGCCACAGGTCGAGCAGCGCCGACTGGATGGGTGAGACGTCCTGGAACTCGTCGACGACGAACCATTTGTACTGCCGACGGACCTGGGCGGCAACCCGCTCCTCCTCGGCCAGCAGTCCGGCGGTGAGGAGCAGGACGTCCTCCATGTCCATCCGGCCCTGGTCGCGCTTGACCTGCTCGTAGCCAGCGAAGACGCGCCCGACGGTCTCGTGGTCGTGGCCGCTGACGGCCCGGCCCCGGTCCTCGGCCAGCCGCGGGTAGTCGTCGGGGCCCATGTTGGAGACCTTGGCCCACTCGATCTCGGAGGCGAGGTCGCGCAGCAGCGCCTGGTCGGCGGTGATCCGGAGTCGGCGGCAGGCGGCCGCGAGCAGCCCGATCTTGGACTCGATGATCGAGGGCAGCTCGGTGCCCTGGGTCAGCGGCCAGAAGTAGCGCAGCTGACGCAGCGCCGCGCTGTGGAACGTGCGGGCCTGGACACCGGGAGCACCCAGCACCCGCAGCCGGCCACGCATCTCACCCGCGGCGCGGGTGGTGAAGGTGACCGCGAGCACCTCCGAGGGCACGTAGATGCCCTCGGCCACGCCGTGCGCGATGCGGTGGGTGATCGCTCGGGTCTTGCCGGTACCGGCACCGGCGAGCACTCGCACCGGACCGCGCAGCGCCTCGGCCACCGCGCGCTGCTCGGGGTCGAGATTGCCGAGCAGGCCGGGCGGGCGGTCGGACATGGGTGGAACAACTCCTGGCGGCGCATGGTTGAGACGAGATCACCACCCTAGAGGCAGGAGGGGACACTCCCCATGAGCGGTTCTTTCACGATGTACACGACCCCCTGGTGCGGCTACTGCCACCGCCTGAAGGGCCAGCTCGACCGCGAGGGGATCACCTTCGACATCGTCGACATCGAGCAGCAGCCCGAGGCCGCGCAGATCGTGGAGAGCGCCAACGGCGGCAGCCAGACCGTCCCCACCCTGGTGTACACCGACGGCACCTCGCAGACCAACCCGTCGGTCAAGCAGGTCAAGGAGAAGCTGGAGCAGCTGACCTCCTGAGGCTCACCAGTGGCCGGGCAGCGGCCCGCCGTACCAGTGCTCGACCAGGCTGCGGGAGATCGAGACCCCGCCGGGCAGCACCAGCGTCCCCGCGGTCGCCTCGCGCTCCATCTCATCGCGGGTGAACCATCGAGCGGCCTCGATCTCGGCGCCGTCGACGGTGATCTCGGTCGACTCCGCGCGCCCGAGGAACCCGAGCATCAGGCTCGAGGGCATCGGCCACGGCTGGTTGCCGAAGTAGCTCACCCCTCCGACGCGTACGCCGACCTCCTCGGCGACCTCGCGGCGTACGGCGTCCTCGAGCGACTCGCCCGGCTCCAGGAATCCGGCGAGCGTGGAGAACCGGCCCGCCGGCCAGGCGCCCTGCCGGCCCAGCAGCAGCCGCTCGTCGGCGGCGCCGGGCTCGCCATGGGTGATCGCCATGATCACGGCCGGATCGGTGCGGGGGAACTGCCGCCGCTCGCAGACCGTGCAGACCAGCTCGTGGCCCGAGGCCTCCGCGGCGAGCGCCCCGCCGCAGCGGGGGCAGTGCCGCGTCGCGTGGTGCCACTCGGCCAGGCCGAGGGCGTGGAAGACCAGCGGCGCCTGGTCGGGGCTGCCGTCGGCGAGGTGGGGCAGCAGGCCAC
This sequence comes from Nocardioides sp., assembly GCA_050997635.1. GTDB lineage: Bacteria > Actinomycetota > Actinomycetes > Propionibacteriales > Nocardioidaceae > Nocardioides. The sequence goes on along the minus strand of JBPCQY010000171.1, from coordinate 33,391 downwards.
GCAGTCCGACCCACTCGTCACGCTCCCCCGGCGCCCGGCCGGGAGCGACGATGACGGCGAACCAGGTGCGGCCGTCGCGCTCTCCCAACAGCACCCGCAGACCCGGAGGTGCCTCGGCCGGGCGCACCCAGGGAACGGCGCCGTCGGCCGGGCGGACCCGGGTGCCCGCGATGACCAGCACCCGCGAGCGGGGGTTACGCCACTGCTCCTCGAGCCACGCCTCGTCCGCCCGCCGTACGCCGGCCCGGTCGTGCGCGTTGGCGGCCAGCTGCACGTGCGGGTAGTCCACGCGAGCCACGCTAGCGCCCGGCCGACGACCTCTAGGCTCTGGCGTCATGAACACCCCACGTCGCTCTTCGCCTCCCTCGCTGCGCTCCTCCGTCGAACAACGTCGCGGGGACCCCGCGTGAGCACGCACCTCGGCGCCGGCGCCGGCGAGATCGCCCCCGTCGTCCTGATGCCCGGCGACCCGTTGCGGGCGAGGTGGATCGCCGAGACCTTCCTCGACGACGCCACCTGCTACACCGAGGTCCGCGGCATGTACGGCTTCACGGGCACCTGGCAGGGCCGGCGGGTCTCGGTGCAGGGCTCGGGCATGGGCCAGCCGTCGCTGGCGATCTACGCCAACGAGCTGCTGCGCGAGTACGACGTCTCCACGATCATCCGGGTCGGCTCCTGCGGTGCGGTGACCGAGAAGGTCACGATCCGCGACCTGGTGATCGCCTCTGGCGCCTGTACCGACTCCTCGATGAACCGGATCGCGTTCGAGGGGCTCGACTACGCGCCCGTCGCCGACTTCGGACTGCTGCGGGCCGCGGTCGAGGCGGCCGAGGCCCGGACCTCGACGGGCTCCGAGGAGTCGGTACACGTCGGGCTGATCTTCTCCAGCGACTCCTTCTACGCCGCGCGGCCCGAGCTGGTCTCGCGGATGGTGGAGTACGGCGTGCTCGCGGTCGAGATGGAGGCCAGCGCGCTCTACACGCTCGCGGCCAGGTACGGCGCCCGCGCGCTGGCGATCTGCACCGTCTCCGACCACATCGTCACCGGCGAGGAGACGAGCTCGGCCGAGCGCGAGCAGACCTTCGGCACCATGGTCGACATCGCGTTGTCGGCCGCCTTCGCGTAACTGGATCGTGGTGTGTGGGTTGGTGCACCACTCGCGGACCTGGTCGGTGGTGACCAGGCGCAGCCCGCCGAGGTTCTCCACCGCCGTCCCCACCCGGGAGTCGTCGAGGGCGGCTTGGGAGAGGTGGATGTGGAGCACGATCCGCCGCGTCCTGGTCGGCGCATCGGCTGAGTCGTGAGCGTCGGAGTGTCGGCGGAGTCGGGGGGTGTCGGGGGTGTCCAGGTCGAGGGCCAGCTGACGCCGGGCGAGCTCGCCGGCGGCTTGGGAGCGGCATACGTCCAGGGTTTCCCGGATCCGAGCCCGCCGAGCTGGGCGGCGATGCCGGTCACGGCGGCGTCGAGGTCCTGGGCATCGGCCAGGTCGAGCTCGCCGCGCACCCACGCGGTGCCGGCGTAGGAGACCTGGGTGTGGTCGATGTCGAAGTGGCGTCCCTCGGCCGCCGAGCGGCGCAGCGCCTCGGCCCCTACGGGGTCGAAGCGGGCGATCGCGGTCTCGACGAGCCGGTCGGTCTGGGCCGGGCCGACCCGGTGGGCGAACGGGGCGACCTGCCGGTCCAGGTAGGCCACCGCGGGCGGGGTCAGCGACATCGTGGCCCGCGCGATCCGCCGGGCCCGCCACGACGCCAGGTCACCGGACATGATCCGGCGCCAGACCAGCGGCAGCCGGTGACGCAACTCGAGCCCCTCACCGACCAGTGCGGACCCGGCCGCCGTGGACATACCCAGCGCCGCAGCGAGCTCGGCGACCGCGAACTCGGCCACCGCCGGTGTGCCCTCCCCGGCCAGCGGCACCCCGGCCGGGTCGGCGAACGCGGCCTCGGCCAGGGACTCGGGTGGGTGCAGGTCGGCCCACTCACACGCCGCACGCAGCACTCGGGCCTGGGCCGCATCGGCGACCGCGCGCTGGGCACTCGCGTAGGCCAGCACCTCGGCCGGAGCCGGTGCGTCCACCTCGAGGAGTGCTGTCATGTCTTGAGGCTAGAGGTGACCACCGACATAGCTACGCGTCGGGAAAGCCCCTGTCCACAACGGAATCCGAGCCGATCCGCAGAGGCCTGGGTGGTGCCGAGCTCGCGGCGGGCCAGCGCCGTCGAGCAGGCTAGGTCCCATCGGGCTCCGGGCCCGGTGGATCGGCGAACAGCCGCTCGAGAGCGTCGCGGCCGGGCAGGTTGTCGGGCTCGACGAGGGTTCCGGTGCGGACGTAGTAGAACCCGGCCCTCACCCGGTCGAGGGGCAGGTCGTGGAGCTCGGTCCAGGCGAGGCGGTAGAGCGCGAGCTGGAGCGGGTCGGCGTTCGCCGCCCGGTTGGTCTTCCAGTCGACGACCAGGAAGCCGCCGTCGGGCTCGGCGTACACCGCATCGATGCGCCCGCGCACGACCTGGCCGCCGAGCACGAGCGAGAACGGCGCCTCGACCGCGTGCGGCACCCGGTCGGCGAACTGGCCCTTCTCGAACCGCTCGACCAGCTCGGCGAGGTCGTCCTCGGAGTCGATGCCCGCGTCGGCGCGACCGGGCAGGTCGTCGGGGTCGAAGAGATCCTGCTGACCGAAGCGCGCCTCGACCCAGGCATGGAACCGGGTGCCGAACCGCGCCGCCGGCGACGGCCGCCGCGGCATCGGCCGGGCCAGGTCGCGGGCAAACGCGTCGGGCTCGTCGCGGAGCCGGGCCACGGCGGTGGCGGACAGGCTCGACGGCAGGGGTACGTCGATCGTGGGTGACCGGTCGCGGCTTGCCTCCTCGACCAGGCGGGCGAACTCGGCGTCCCACTCCTGGACCCGGCCGAGCACCAGCATGTCGTCGATCTCGTCGACCCAGGGCTGATCTGCGGCCAGCGCGGTGGTGGCCTCGGCCACCAGCTCGGCGGCGGCCAGCCGGCGCTGCACCTCCGGGGTGTGGTGCGAGATCGGCCACGGGCGGTCGGGGTCGAGTGAGGCGTACGGGTTGGGCTCGTCCCTGGCCGGCGTCGCGCGCCAGGCGAGCGGCTCGCCGCCCCAGCCCGCCTGCGCCTCGACGGTGCGCTGGAGATAGACCGACGGTCCCCGGCCGGCCTTGATCTTCGGCGAGAAGCACCAGGCGGACACCGTGAGGCAGTGCCGGGCGCGGGTCCACGCGACGTAGGCCAGCCGGAGCTCCTCGATGCGTTCGTGCTCCTTGGTGGCCTTGAGGAAGGCGGCGATGTCGGCCGGGGTGTGGCCGCCGAGCACGGGTCGGTCGCGGGCGTCACCGCGCAGGCTGCCGGGCATCCCCTGCGGCACCGTGAGCCAGGTCGAGCGGGTGCGGTCGGTGGGGAACTTGCGCTCGGTGACGCCGGGGATGAACACGACGTCCCACTCGAGCCCCTTGGCGCGGTGGACGGTGAGCAGCTTGACCGAGTCGGCCTCGGACGGGGTCGCCACGTCGAGACCCTGGCCGTAGGAGTCCTCCGCCTCGAGCCAGGCGAGCAGGGCGGCCAGGCTGACCTGGCCGTCGACGGCTTGGAACTCGGCGACCGCCTGCACGAACAGGTCGAGGTTGTCGCGCCGGGCAGCTGCGGCCGGGCTGACCGAAGAGGCGAGCTCGACATCGATGCCGCAGGTGTCGATGATCCGGCGTACGACGTCGAGGATCGGCTCACCCACGGCGGTGCGCAGGCGGCGCAGCTCGACCGCGAGCAGCGCGAACCGCTCGCGCGCCTGGGGTGAGTAGTCGAGGTCGCCCGGGGACTCGAGCGCGTCGCCGAGCGCCGACATCTCGGCGGGGTCGGCCGCGTCGACCGCCGCGGCCAGCTCGGCCTGCACGTCGGCGAAGGCGCGGCGCCCCTTGCGGCCGGTCAGCTCGTCGGCACGCCGGCCGAGGAGCGCGAGGTCACGCGGTCCGATCGCCCAGCGCGGACCGGCCAGCAGCGTCAGCAGCGAAGCATTGGCCGTGACGTCCTGGATCAGCGTCAGGGTCGCCACCACCTCGGCGACCTCGGGCAGCCGCAGCAGCCCCTTGAGGCCGACGATCTCGACCGGGATCTCGCGCGAGGTGAGGGCGTCGAAGACGTCGGCGGCGTGGGCGTTGTCACGCGTGAGCACGCCGATCTCGCGCCAGCTCGGCTCGGCCATCGAGTCGCGGGCCGCGACCACCCGGTCGGCGAGAGTGTCCAGCTCCTCGTCGTACGTCTCGTGCAGGCTGGCGTCAACCGACCCGGGCAGCGCGCCCGGCTTGGCCTCCAGCGGGAGGAGCTCGGGACGCAGCGCGTAGAGCTCGGCGGCGAGCTGGTTGGCGGTCTCGAGGATCCGGACGTCGGAGCGCCGGTTGACCGTCAGGGGGTACGACGCGGCGCGGCCGCCCGCGCCGGGGAAGGCCTGGTCGAAGTCGAGGATGTTGGACACCGAGGCACCCCGCCAGCCGTAGATCGCCTGGTTGGGGTCACCCACGGCGGTGACCGGGTGGCCCAGCCCGTGCGCCGGGTCGGGGCCGCTGAACAGCTGCGAGAGCATCAGCGCCTGCGCGACTGACGTGTCCTGGTACTCGTCGAGGAGCACGACGCGGTACGCCGCCCGCTCGGCCTCGCCCACCTCGGGGCACTCGCGCGCGAGCCGAGCGGTCACGGCGATCTGGTCGGAGAAGTCCATCAGCCCGTGGTGCCGCTTGAGGGCGCGGTACTCCTCGACGAGGTCGAGCAGCTCGGCGCGCCGGTCGATGGCGAGGACCGCCTTCTCGTTCTTCTCGCGGTAGGTCTTGCGCGACTCGCCCTCCATCCCGTCGACGAAGAGCCGGCGCTCGCGGGCATCCAGCGCGCGTACCTCGTCGGGGGTGCGGAGATGCTCGGCGAGCTCCCCGTCGAGGGCCAGCAGCCACTGCACCACCAGCTGGGGCGCGTCGCTGAGCTGGAGCACCGGCTGCGTGTGCCGGGCGAGCGCGCGCGCCGCGAGCTGGTAGCGCGAGGCGTCGGCGATCAGCCGGGTGTCGGGCTCGTGGCCGATCCGAAGGCCGTGCTCGGTGAGCAGGCGCGCGGCGTACGCGTGGTAGGTCGAGACCGTGGGCTCCTCGACCTCCTCGTCGCCCTCAGCCGGACGCCGGCCGCGCTCGGGCAGCAGCCCGGCCGCCTGGAGGGCCTCGCGGACCCGGCCGGCGAGCTCGGCGGTCGCCTTGGTGGTGAAGGTCAGGCCCAGGATCTCGGCCGGGGAGACCTGCCCGGTGGCGACCAGCCACACCACGCGGGCCGCCATCACGGTGGTCTTGCCGGAGCCGGCGCCGGCGATGACGACCGCAGGCTCGAGGGGTGCGGTGATCGCGGCGAACTGCTGCTCGCTGAACGTGAAGTCGGCGCTCAGCACCTCGCGCAGCTGCCCGGGAGTGTCGATCCGCGTCACGAGAGCACCGAGCCCGAGGACTTGACGGGGCAGATCGCGTGGAAGCCGCAGCGGTCGCAGTGGGTGCCGGGCCGGGCGGGGAATTCCTCGGTGGTGAGCGCCCGGGCGGCGGCCATCAGCTGGTGCTCGATGACGGTGACCCCGTCGGCGTCCGGCTGCTGGGGCGCCTGCGGCTGCACCTTGGGCAGGTCGGCGCCCATCCGCAGCTGGACCAGCTCGGCCCCGCCCGAGCGCACCGGGTGGCCAGCGACCTCGTCGGCGGCTCCGTGGTCGACGGCGTGCTGGTAGAGGCCGAGCTGGGGGTTCTCGGGGAGGGAGGTGTCGGTCGGGTGGTACTTCCCGGTCTTGAGGTCGACCACGACGACGTCGCCGGCCTCGTCGAGCTCGAGCCGGTCGACGTACCCGTGCAGAGTGACGACCTGCCCGTCGGGCAGCGTGACCGATGCGGAGATGCGGCCCTCCGACGACAGGTGGGTGCGCGCGCCCGGCCGCATCGACCAGCGCGCGAACCGGGTCAGGCACGCCTCGACGGCCTCGCGTTCCCGCTCGCCCGACCACGGCGTGCGGAACGACATCCGGTGCCAGACTTCGTCGACCAGCGCCATCAGGTCGTCGTCGGGCGTGACGTCGCCCTTGGCGAGCCGGTCGGCCAGCGCGTGCACGATGATGCCGAAGCCCTGGGCGGTGGAGCTGACGACCGCTCCCCCGGCCTCGGTCAGCAGGAACCACTGGGCCGGGCAGGTGACCAGGCCCTGGAGGGCGCTGGCCGAGATCACCACCGGCTGGTCGGCCGGGCGCACCGGTCGCTCGGACCGGCTCGGGGCACGCAGCCCCCACCAGGACGCCGGGTCGGCGGCCGTGGTCAGGGGTCGGCCGTGCACCTCGGTGGCCGCGAGGGCGGCCAGGCGGTGGGCGGCGGCGCGCCGCAGGGCCTCGGGCTGCCCGGAGTCGGCGAGGGTACGCCGCAGCTCGGCCACCAGCCCGGCCAGCGACAGGGGTCGGCCCGGCCGGCCCTGGTGGTGGACGGGCTCGCGGACCCCGAGCTCGTGCAGGAACCGCGACGGCTGCTCGCCGTCGTCGTCGGGCGAGGCGACGGCCGTGACGACCAGCCGCTGCCGGGCGCGGGTCGCGGCGACGTAGAACAGGCGTCGCTCCTCGGCCAGCAGCGCCGGCACCGTCGTGGGCGGCACCAGCCCGTCGCGGCCGATGCGGTCGGCGCCGAGCAGCGAGTGCCGGCGCCGCAGGTCGGGCCACGCGCCCTCCTGCACGTGCGCGACCACGACAAGGAGCCACTCGAGGCCCTTGGCGCGGTGGGCGGTGAGCAGGCGGCAGGCGTCGCCGCGCACGCCGCGGTCGGCCAGGGTGTCGGCGGGGATCTGCTGGGCAGACAGGGTCTCGAGGAAGTCGCGCAGCCCGACGTGACCGGCCTGCTCCTCCGACCGCGCGGCCGCCTCGAACAGCGCGCAGATCGCGTCGAGGTCGCGGTGGGCCAGCCGCGCGGACTGTCCGCCGAGCTCGGTCTGGCGGCGCAGCCGGGAGCCCCACTCGGTGCCGTCCCACAGGGTCCAGAGCACCTCCTCGGGACTGTGGCCCTCGTCGAGGCCCGCGCGGGCGGTGCGGAGCAGGGCCGCGGCTCGTCGCGCCCGGCCGGCGGCCTCGCCCCCGGCCTCGTCGAGGAAGCCGGCCTCGGTGACCGCGCGGCGTACGAGCTCGGCCGACGGCAGGTCGGCGTCGCGCTTGCGGAGGTCGCGTGCCAGCGCCCGGAGGTCGTGGGCGTCGAGGCCGCCGAGCGGTGAGGTGAGCAGGGCCTCGGCCCGGTCGCTGGCGACGAAGTCGGGGTCGGCTGGGTCGTCGACGTCGAGGTCGACGACGATCCGCAGGGCCGCCAGCAGCGGCAGCACCGCCGGCTCGCGCACCAGCGGCGTCTCGTCGCTGGAGACCTCGACGGGGACGCCCGCGGCAGCGAGCGAGCGCCGCAGCCCCGGGATCGAGGCGCGACCCGACCGCACCAGCACGGCCATCTCGGACCAGCCGACGCCGTCCTCGAGATGGGCCCGCCTGAGCAGGTCGGCAAGGTGCTCGGACTCACCGCGTCGGGTGTCGAAGGTGAGCACCTCGACCCGCCCGTCGCCGAGCTCCGACGGCGCCGCCTGCGGGTTGCGGAACGCCCGGAACCGTGCGAGCGGGATCGCCCCCGTCACGCCGATCGAGGCGGCGATCTCGCGGGAGGCGCGCAGCAGCCGCGGGCCGAAGCGGCGGGTGGTGCCGAGCGCCACGACCTCGGCCGGTGACCCGTCGGAGGCCGGGAACTCGGTCGGGAAGTCGAGGATGCCGCGCAGGTCGGCGCCGCGGAAGCCGTAGATCGACTGGTCGGGGTCACCCACCACCACGAGGTCGCGGCCGTCGCCGGCCAGCGCCTGGAGCAGGGCGACCTGGGACGGGTCGGTGTCCTGGTACTCGTCGACGAAGACGTAGGCGAAGCGGCGGCGTACGTCGTCGCGGTGCCGCTCGGCCAGCTCGACCGCCTTGGCGATCAGGTCGGCGTAGTCGAAGGCGCTCTGGAAGCCGAGGACCGCGAGGTACTGCTCGAGGAAGGCGCCCGCCGCCTCGAACTCGGGGATCCCCTCGCGGCGGCCCAGCGCGGTGAGGTCGGCCGGGTCGAGGCCGCGCTCCCGGGCCCGGGCGAGCACGGCCTGCACCTCGCTCGCGAAACCGCGCGTGGCGACGGCCGCGCGCAGCGAGTCGGGCCAGCGCACCGACTCCGGGGCGTCGCTGAGCAGGGTCTGGAGGACGACGTCCTGCTCGGGGGCCGAGAGCAGCCGCAGCGGCGCGGCGTACAGCTCGGCGGGGCTGTAGGCCCGGACCAGGCCGTAGGCGAAGGAGTGGAACGTCGAGCACATGGTGGTCGACGTGGTGCGCCCCAGCCGGGCGGTCACCCGGTCGCGCAGCTGCTCGGCGGCCTTGCGGGAGAACGTCAGCGCCAGCACGGAGTCGGGCGCGGCGCCGTCCTCGACGCGGCGCACGATCGCCTCGACCAGGGTCGTGGTCTTGCCGGTGCCGGGGCCGGCGAGCACCAGCAGCGGCCCGCCCGCATGGTCGACCACGCGCTGCTGGTCGGCGTCGAGGGTCGGCGTCCAGGTCGGCGTCCCAGCCGCGTGCTCGCGCACGAGGTGGTACGACGGCGACTGGCTCATGGGGGCCACCCAACCATCCGGCGCCGACGTCGTACGCCGGTCACTAGGTTGGCACCCATGTCCGAGCAACCCGACGGTCCGCTGTCCGACGTCCTCGTGGTCGACCTGACCCGGGCCCTGGCGGGGCCGCAGGCGGCGATGATGCTGGGCGATCTCGGCGCCCGGGTGATCAAGGTGGAGAGCCGCACGGGCGACGACACCCGGGCGTGGGGGCCGCCGTGGGCCGGTCCCGACACCGGAGACGAGCACGACTCGACGTACTTCATGTCGGCCAACCGCAACAAGGAGTCCATCGTCCTGGACCTCAAGGCCGCCGACGATCTCGCGGTGCTCGAGCGGCTCGTCGAGCGGGCCGATGTGCTCCTGGAGAACTTCCGGGTCGGCGTGCTCGACCGGCTCGGCCTCCCCGTCGCGCACCTGCACGAGCTCAACCCGGCTCTGGTCGTCGGCTCCATCACCGGCTTCGGGCACGACGGGCCGGAGGCCGACCGCGCCGGCTACGACCAGATCGCCCAGGGGGAGGGCGGCCTGATGTCGGTGACCGGCACCGAGCAGCCCACCAAGGTCGGCGTGCCGATCGCCGACCTGCTGGCCGGGATGAACCTGGCGTACGGCGTGGTCGCGGCCCTGCACGAACGCCACCGCACCGGTCGCGGCCGGGTCGTGCGGACCTCGCTGCTCGCGGGCGTGGTCGGGGTGCACGCCTTCCAGGGCACCCGCTGGAGCATCGGCGGCGAGGTCCCGGGCATCGCCGGCGCGCACCACCCCGCGATCGCGCCGTACGGCATGTTCGCCACCGCCACCTCGCCGGTGCAGGTCGCGGTGGGTTCCGAGGGGCTGTGGCAGCGGTTCGCCGCGGCCACCGGGCTCGATCCCGACGAGCCCCGCTTCCGCGGCAACCGCGAGCGGGTGGCCCACCGTGACGACCTGGTCACCGTGATCGAGTCGGTCTTCGCCCCCGAGCCCGCCGAGCACTGGCTGACCCGGCTCCACGACGCCGGCATCCCGGCCGGCAAGGTGCGCTCGATGGACGACGTCTACTCCTGGGACCAGGTGCGCTCCCAGCACCTCGTCGTCGACGTCGACCACCCGTCGTACGGCGTGCTGTCGCTGCCCGGCTCACCGCTGCGGTTCGACGACAACGCCTGGTCCGGCGGCCGCGCCGAGCACCTGGCTCCCCCGCTGCTCGACGAGCACGGCGCCGCGATCCGGGCGTGGCTGGATCAGGACGAGGCGGATCGTTCGTTGTAGACGCCGGCGGGGTCCTGGCCCGAGAGGGCGCCGATGGCCGCCATGATCTGGTCGGTCACCCGACCGGCTGGAGCCTGTCGGTGCCGACCAGCCCGACCGGCACGACCGGCACGCGCGCGGTCAGCGCGAGCTGGGCGACGCCCGTGCGACCGCGGTAGAGCCGCCCGTCGCGGCTGCGGGTGCCCTCGGGGTAGATGCCGAACGCCTCGCCCCGCGCGAGCACCTCCAGCGCGGTGTCCAGGCTGGCCAGCGCCGCCCGCGAGTCGCGGTCCACCGGGAGCATCCCCATCCCCTCGAACCAGGCCCTGCTGAGCCAGCCCCTGACGCCGGTGCCCTCGAAGTACTCCGCCTTGGCCAGGAAATGCACCCGGCGCGGCGCCACCGACGGGATCACCACGCTGTCGGCGAAGCTGAGGTGGTTGCTCGCGAAGAGCACCCCACCGCTCGGCGGCACGTGCTCGAGCCCGGAGACGTCCGGTCTCCAGAGCGCACGCAGCACGGGTGGGACCACGCGGTGCAGCGTCTGGTACATCACCCCACCCATTGTGTCGGACCCGCCCGAGGGGTGGCCAAATAGGTGAAGGGCCCTCGTAGGTATGAGCTACAAGGGCCCTTCGGTTGGCGGGTACTGGTGACGCTCCCCACCGATCCCGTCTTCGACCACGATCTCGGCAACCTCGTCACCCGGCCGCCGCGGCCGGCCTCCAGCAAGCTGGTGACCTACCGTGCAGATCGTCGTCTCCGACCGATCCCGCTCTCCCCGAAGGAAGTGCGTAGGAAGAGTTCTATGTCCTCGGACCCCAGCAGAACAAGGGGTTGCGGCACTTTCTTTCGACATTCTTCCGGTTCCGGCGTGTCGCCCACAGGTCACCGGGGGTTCATCCACAGAACGGCGTACGTCGTCCACAGCCGTCGGCTCAGCCTGTGGAGGAGGGAACACAGAGAGCGCGGGAAATAGGTGAAGGGCCCGTGTGAGTATGAGTCACGCGGGCCCTTCGCAGTGCGCGAAGTGGGCCGAAGCCCGCATCGTCCACCACTCGGCCGCTCGGGTGATGCTCCCGGCCGATCGCTCCTCGACTCCGACCCCGGCCGCCCCATCACCTAGCGCCCGCGGCAGTCCTCCAGCGAACTGGAGACCCGCCGAACGGATCCTCGTCTCCGAGCCATCACGCTCTCCCCGGAGGAAGTGCGTAGGGAGAGTTCTATGCGCTCGGACCCCGGTCGGGCAAGGGGTTGTCGCAGATTTTCTCGACATTCCTCTGGTTCCGGCGTGTCGTCCACAGCCGGCCGGGCACTCCTCCACAGGTACACGCCCTCCTTCCCCAGCCTGTGCAAAGTCTTGTGGACGACTCGTCATTGCCGCCGGGCCGCCGACGGGCCTCCGACCATCGCGACGCCGACCGCGACCGGGACGTGCCCCGACGTCACAGTTGCCCCGAAATATGCCGAGTATTGGGGCCGACGGCGCGCCCGCGGAGCCCTACATTCATCGGTAGGGGCTCTTCGGCGCGGGTGCGCCCGAGCCGGCTGGCCGACACTGGTGGATGTTCGCGCGTCACCACTCGACGAGACGGGCCCCGTGCACGGCGCGCCCGGCCACCGACGGCTCCCCCCAGCCAGATGTGGTCGGGTGCGCTGGGCTGCCAGGATCGGGGCTGCCAGGATCGGGGCTGCCAGGATCGGGGCTGCCAGGATCGGGGCTGCCAGGATCGGGGCTGCCAGGATCGGGGCTGCCAGGATCGGGGCTGCCAGGATCGGGGCTCAGGGCTGCCAGAAGGCCAGCGTCAGGTCGATCCGGCCGGTGGGCCGCAGGGGCGTCCCCTCCTCGAGATAGCGCCACCGCGCCTCCCCTTGGTGGCTCGGCGGCAGCGAGCCGTCGGCGCGTACGACGCGCCACCACGGCACCGGGCCGCCGTCGCGCGCCAGCACCGAACCCACCCGACGCGGGCCGCCACCCACCACGTCGGCGATCGCGCCGTACGTCGTGACCCGTCCGCGTGGGATCCGCTCGACGCAGCCGAGCACCCGCTCGACGTACTCCTCGCGGTCCATCTACGGCTTCTCGCTCGTGCGGTCGAGCTCGGTCGGGAACCACCGCGTCGCCACCAGCGCGCCGAGCACGAGGACGGCGAGGCCGGCGACCCACAGGTCGCTGGGGGCCGGCCGGGTGCGCAGCCCGAGCGCCACCAGCCACACCGCGGGGGCCGCCAGGAACACGAGCGCCCCGCGCACCGCCCAGCGGCGAATCAGCGACGGGGCCACCGGCAGCTCGTCGGGACCGTAGTCGACCAGGGTCGCCGCGACGTGCGAGGCGACCAGGCACCCGGCCGCCGCGACCGCCCACACGGGGAGCCGGCTGCCCGACTCGTCGGCCCAGCTGACCAGCACCAGGCCCGTGGTGAATGTCCCGAGGAGCCCGAAGGGCTGGGCGGCGTAGGCCACGCCCAACAACGCCACCACCAGGACGACCCAGCCGCGGGCGGGGTGCCCGGTGGGGACCAAGGCCAGCATCGCCACCACCGGGCCGAGCGCGACCACGGCCCGCAGGGCCCAGTGACTGGGCGTCCAGGAGCGCGGGCGGGAGGCGCTCATCGCACCCTCACCCGGGGCGCCTGCGCCCGCCGCGCGAGCCGCCGCATCACGTCGTCGAGGGTGCGGGGGCCGGCCCAGGCCACGACCGGACAGCCGACGGCGGCGAGGCGGTCCAGGACGTGCTCCCGCTCGGCCCGGCGCATCCGCCAGGCGATGTCGGCGACCACGGGGTCGGTACTCCGCGCGACCGACGGCTGGGCATCGGGCGGCAGCGTGTCGACCACCATCACCGGCAGGCCGCTGCTGACCAACCGCACGGTCGCGGTCGCCAGCGCCTCCGAGAGCATCGGCGAGAGCACGACCACCACGGTGCCGGCGGTCGCGCCGAACTCGAGCCGGTCGAGCACGACGTCGGGCGGTACGCCGGGTCGCACCCGGGCGAGCGTGCCGAGGATCCGGCGCAGGTGCCGCTCCCCCGCGCCGTAGCGCACGTGCTCGGCGGCGTACCCGATGACGCGCAGGGCCACCCGGTCGCCGCCGCGGACGTGCTGCTCGGCGATCGCCGCGGCGGCGCGCATGCCGACGTCGAGACTGCTCTCCTCCCGACCGACACCGCCGGAAACGCCGTAGTCCGCCAGCGCGTCGACCACGAGCAGCAGCGCGGTGTCCTCCTCGGCCCGCGTCGTCACGACGTGGAGTGCGTCGGTGCGCAGCGAGACCCGCCAGTTGATCCGCTTGAGCCGGTCGCCGGGCTGGTAGGGCCGGATCCCGGAGAACTCGGTGCCCGAGCCGACCCGCCGCGACCGGTTGCGTCCGATCAGGCCGAGTGGCTGCGGCGCCTCCGCCACCGAGTCGTACGGCGTCTTCGCGGGCAGCACGTAGGCCTCCAGGCCGGGCAACCCGAACGGCCCCCACCGGTAACCCGCCCAGGGGCTGAACAGGCCGATCTTCTCCTCACCGATGCGGCGGCGGCCCCAGCGGCGCGGCGAGACCTTCAGCGGCACCGGGTCGTCCGCGAAATAGCCGTACACGCCGTCGGTCGGCGACAGGGCGACGTACTCGGCGAGGGCGGAGACCCGGGTGACCCACTCGACGTCGTCGGCGCCGCTCAGGCTCAGCTCCGAGAGCGTCCCCTGCCCCTCCTGGAGGGTGCCGTGTGCCAGCCTGGTCCACACCGCGGCGTTGCCCGCCGGCTTGGTCATCAGGCCCAGGGCCGCCAGCACCACGAACGGCGCCACGAGCACGAGCACGACCGGGCGGCCCAGGAGCAGGGCGATACCGCCACCCACCGCGCCGACCCCGAGGGCGCGGGCGAGGGACGCGGTCGCGCGCCAGCGGTTCACCAGGCCTGGTCCCGCGTCGACGGGGTCGGCACCGAACCCAGCACCGAGTCCACGACGACGCGACCACTGGCCTGGGTCATCCAGAGCTCGGGCTTGACCGTGATCCGGTGGGAGAGCACCGAGCGCGCCACCGCCTTGACGTCCTCGGGGATCACGTAGTCGCGTCCGCGGAGCAACGCGAAGCCGCGCGCCGCAAGCAGCAGCCCGAGCGACCCGCGCGGCGAGGACCCGGTCAGGACGTCGCGATGGTCGCGGGTCGAGGCGGCCAGGGCCACGCAGTAGCGGCCGACCGTCTCATCGACCTGCACGGTCTCGGTGGCCGTCTGCATCGCCAGCAGCCCGGCCGCGTCGGTGACCCGCTCGAGCTCGAGCTCCTCCTGGCGCCGCTCCACCCGCCGCGAGAGTACGTCGTACTCCTCGTCGGAGGAGGGGTAGCCGAAGCTGACCCGGAGCAGGAACCGGTCGAGCTGGGCCTCGGGCAGCGGGTAGGTGCCTTCGTACTCGATCGGGTTGGCGGTGGCGAGCACGTGGAACGGCACCGGCAGCGGGAACGTCTCGCCCTCGACGGTGACCTGATGCTCCTGCATCGCCTCCAGCAGGGCCGACTGGGTCTTAGGTGGGGTCCGGTTGATCTCGTCGGCCAGCAGCAGCCCCGTGAAGAGCGGGCCACGGCGGAACTCGAAGTCGCCCTGCTGCTGGCGGTAGAGGAACGACCCGGTGATGTCGGCGGGCAGCAGGTCGGGCGTGAACTGGACCCGGGAGAAGTCCAGGCCGAGTGCCTGCGCGAAGGAACGCGCCGCCAGCGTCTTGCCGAGACCGGGGAAGTCCTCGAGCAGCACATGGCCCTTGGCCAGGATGGCGGCCAGCACCAGCGCCAGCGCCTCCCGCTTGCCGACGACGGCCCGCCCGACCTCGTCGAGCACCCGCCCGGCCAGGGCGCAGGCGTCGGCGACGGACAGCTCGCGGGTGGTGGGGTCCACTACAGCTCCTCGATGTGTCGAACGCACTGGGTCAGCTCGGCCGGGGTCAGCCTGCGGGTCGGCCCGTCGATGACGCGCAGGACCGCGGGGCCGAGCAGGTCGTCGACTCCGGGGTCGCCACGGCGCAGGCTACGGCGCTCGAGGCGCAGGTCCACCAGGCGCTCCAGCCGCTGCTGGAGCAGCGGGTCCGGAGTGCGGGAGGTCAGGTGGTTCTCCACCAGGCGCACGTACGTCGAGAGCCCGTGGTCCTGGCCGGGCGGGGTGACCGGGAACGCGTCCACGACTTCCCAGCCGGCCGCACCGATCGCCGCCGTGTCGAGCACCAGCCCGATCACGGCGACGCCCACACCGACCAGCAGGGCGAGCCGCACCGCGTCGGGCCGGACGTGCTCGACCAGCGCGCCGGCGTAGATCGCGGCGTACAGGAGAGCGCCGACGACCACCCGCCCCACCCAGCGTCGCCGGCTCACGAGCCCGCGCCGCCGGTCGGCGCGCCGAGCGAGAGGTGGATGGCTCGCAGCGCCTCGGTCGCGCGGGTACGCCGCCCCTCGTCGATCGGGTGCGTGGAGAACCGCGCCTCCCGGTAGAGCGCCTCCAGGCGGCCCACCGCTGCCGCATCCGCGGAGACGGCCGCGAGCAGCCGCCAGGTGAACTCCGAGGAGGTCTCCCACGGCTTGCGGGCGGCGTCGACCAGCTCGGCCTGCTGCTCGAACCGGTCCCAGCACGCCACGATCGCGTTGCGCGGCTCGCCGGCCAACAGCGCCAGATAGGCCTCGTCGGCGTCCTCGCGCAGCTGACGGGCCAGCCGTTCGGGATGGTCGAGGACGTCGAACTCGACCTGCTCCCCCCGGCGCCGAGGTCGGCGGCGGGCGAGCAGGTCCTCCACCAGCCAACGCCCGAGGCGGTAGATCACGTAGAGAGCCCCGAGCCGCGCGACCCAGTGGATGACGTCGGCGAGCCACGGCCAGCTGGCAGGCCGGCTGGCCTCCTTGTGCGTCAGGTGCAGCTTGCGCACCGTGCGGGGGCTGGTCGAGGTCGACTGCGACGGCACCCCGACGGACGGCAGGAAGCTCGGGTCGCGCGTGGTGCCGTGGAAGACCTCCCCGGGGCCGGTGACCGAGGCC
This sequence comes from Nocardioides sp., assembly GCA_050997635.1. Classification (GTDB taxonomy): domain Bacteria; phylum Actinomycetota; class Actinomycetes; order Propionibacteriales; family Nocardioidaceae; genus Nocardioides. Next base: position 17,503 of record JBPCQY010000171.1, on the reverse strand, counting down.
CAGGTCATCAGCAGCAGCAGCAGCCCGACGGCCGCGGCCACCGACACCACGGCGGTGATGGGTGCGCGACGGGCGGTCATGCCCGGAAACTACCGCGCCCGGGTCCGTACGCCGGTCACATCGAGGTCACGGTTCGCGGGGCGCCCCGCACAGGCGTTGGTGCCGGTCGACGACCCGGTGCCGGGGTGGATCTGTGCGGTCGCGGCGAGTAGTCGTCGTACGAGCATCGGAGTGGGCCTCCCGGAGTCACCCGCCGGCCCGGGGTGGCCGGCGGACTCGACGGCTCAGTACGACGGCTGGCTGGGGTCGATCTGGTTGACCCACGCCACGACTCCCCCGCCCACGTGCACGGCGTCGGAGTAGCCCGCGCCCTTGAGCACGGCGAGCGCCTCGGCCGACCGGACCCCGCTCTTGCAGTGCAGCACGATGGGCCTGCCCGAGTCGGACGCCGGGAGCTGGTCGAAGGCGTTGCCGTTGAGGAACTCGCCCTTGGGGATCAGCACCGAGCCCGGGATCTGGTTGATCTCGTACTCGTTGGGCTCGCGCACGTCGATGAGGACGAAGTCGCGCTCGCCGTTCTCGCGCTCCTTGAGCAGATGCTCGAGCTGGATGACCGAGATCGTGGAGCCCGCGGCCGCGTCGGCGGCGTCGGAGGAGATCGCCCCGCAGAACGTCTCGTAGTCGATCAGCTCGGTGACGGTCGGGTCCTCGCCGCACAGCGCGCAGTTCGGGTCCTTGCGGACCTTGAGCTTGCGATACTCCATCTCGAGGGCGTCATAGATCATCAGCCGGCCGACCAACGGCTCGCCGATGCCGGTCAGCAGCTTGATGGCCTCGTTGACCTGGATGGAGCCGATCGACGCGCACAGCACGCCGAGCACGCCGCCCTCGGCGCAGCTAGGAACCATGCCTGGCGGGGGCGGCTCGGGGTACAGGCAGCGGTAGCACGGAGCGTCGGAGGCGCTCGTCGGGGAGAGTGCGTCGTCGTCTCGGCGAAGCCAGGGGGCGAACACGGAGGCCTGGCCGTCGAAGCGGTAGATCGAGCCCCACACGTAGGGGATCTTCAAGAAGTACGCCGCGTCGTTGACCAGGTAGCGGGTGGCGAAGTTGTCGGTGCCGTCGACGATCAGGTCGTAGCCCTCGAAGACCGACATCACGTTGTCGTTGTCGAGGCGCTCCTCGTGGAGTACGACGTTCACGTAGGGGTTGGTCTCGGCGATCGACTCCTTGGCGGACTGCGCCTTGGACCTGCCGATGTCGGACTGTCCGTGGATGACCTGGCGCTGCAGGTTGGACTCGTCGACCTCGTCGAACTCCGCGATGCCGAGCGTGCCCACACCGGCAGCGGCGAGGTAGAGCAGGGCCGGGCTGCCGAGGCCGCCCGCGCCGATCACGAGGACCTTGGCGTTCTTGAGCCGCTTCTGCCCGCTCATGCCCACCTCGGGGATGATCAGGTGTCGGCTGTAGCGACGCACCTCGTCGAGGCTGAGCTCGGGGGCCGGCTCGACGAGCGGCGGGAAGGGCACGGCGTACTCCTCGGGTCGAAACGGATGCGGGTCGGATCGTGATGACCCCGGTTCGTGATCACCTGGGCGCAACACGCGCCGCAGCGTTGATGTTCCCGGCCCATGATCCCGGGACCGCCCCGCGCGTCGGCGTACGTCCCGGCATCCGGACCTTGCCCGGCCGGTACGCTGCGCCAATGAGCAACGGCGTCAGCGACACCACCCGCAAGGGCGCCCGGCTGCCCCGTCGCGAACGTCGCGCCCAGCTGCTGTCCTCGGCACTCGAGGTCTTCGTCGCGCACGGCTACCACGCGGCCGCGATGGACGACATCGCCGAGCGTGCGGGTGTGTCCAAGCCCGTGCTCTACCAGCACTTCCCGGGCAAGCTCGACCTCTACCTCGCGCTGCTCGACGCGTCCTGCGACGCGATCATCGAGAACTGCCGCCTGGCCCTGGCTGCGACCAACGACAACAAGCAGCGGGTGGCGGCCGCGATGGCCGCCTTCTACGAGTACGTCGCCGGAGACACCGGCGCGTTCCGGCTCGTCTTCGAGTCCGACCTGACCAGCGAGCCGGCCGTCCGGGGGCACGTCGAGCGGGTCACGACCGAGTGCGCGGCCATGATCGCCGACGTCATCCACGACGACACCGGCCTGCCCGACGAGGCGTCCCGGCTGCTCGCCGTGTCGCTGGTCGGAATGGCCCAGGTCAGTGCGCGGTTCTGGCTCTCGGAGACGGCCGGGATCAGCCAGGCCGACGCGACCGCCCTGGTGGCCGGTCTCGCCTGGCGCGGCATCCGCGGCTATCCCCTCAGCGACGAGCACTGAGCCCCGACCCGGTGGTCGGGCTGTCACGACCCAAACCCTGACCACCATTCCCCTGACGACCATCCCCCGGACGACGACGAAGGAGCAACCCATGGAGGTCAAGATCGGCGTGCTGCACGCCCCCCGCGAGCTGGTGATCGAGAGCAGCGAGACGGCGGAGGAGATCGAGAAGCGCGTCGCCGAGGCGGTCGAGAAGGACGGCACCCTGGCCCTCAGCGACACCCGCGGGCGTCGCCTGCTGGTGCCCGCGAACCGCGTCGCGTACGTCGAGATCGGCACCTCCGTCGCAGGTCAGGTCGGTTTCCGCAGCTGAGCGGCTTGCTCCGACACGCCCGCGTGGGGTGTTGTGTCGCCCCCCGTGCGGCGTCATGATGCCGAGGAGGGAGGGCGCAGCTCGGCGCCCGGCAGTCCACCTATGGAAAGGTTCGATGCCGTGATCATCACCACCATCGCCCCGATGGCCCTGGGGGTCTGCAAGTCCCCCTGGAGCCTCGGCGGCCTCATCCTGCTGCTCATCGGCGGGATCATCATCGGTCTGCTGGGCAAGTTCCTGGCCCCCGGCAGCCGCGACAACACCCCGCTGTGGCTCACCGTGCTCTGCGGCATCGTCGGCATCCTGCTGGGCAACTGGCTCTACGTCGACGTGTTCAACGGCAAGTGCGCCACCAGCGGCGTCGACTGGCTGCGTCACATCGTCCAGATCATCACCGCCGCGATCCTGGTCGTGATCGCCGCCACGGCGACCGGCCGTAACCGGCGCGCCTGACCGCCGAAGTAGGCCTTTCCCCGGGTCGGCGGGCTTGCGCCAGGTCGGGGTCAGGACGAGAGGCCGAGCTCGGCCATCCGCTCGGCGTGCCGCTCGGTGATCCGGGTGAACATCCGGCCGATCGCGGCCAGGTCGAGACCCGGGCGGTCGACGCCCCCCGCCAGCAGGGCCGTGAGCGCGTCGCGCTCGGCGGCCACGCGTTGGGCCTGGGTGAGCGCCTCCCCCATCAGCCGCCGGCTCCACAGGGCCAGCCGCCCGCCGAGCTTGGGGTCGTCGGCGATCGCCTGCCGCACGTGCTCGACCACGAACGTCGCCTGCCCGGAGTCCTCGAGCGAGGCGATGATCAGGTCCCGGCTGTCGCGATCGAGGTACGCCGCGACCTCGCGGTAGAAGTCGGCCGCCATGCCGTCGCCGACGAACGCCTTGACCAGGCCCTCGTACCAGTCCTGCGGCGCGGTGTGGGCGTGGAAGAGGTCAAGGGCGTCCTCGAAGGGGGCCATCGCCTCGAACGGGTCGGCCCCCAGCTCCCGGATCCGGTCGTGCAGCCGGCCGAGGTGGCCGAACTCCTGGGTGGCCATCGCGTCGAGCTCGACCTTCTCGCGCAGGCTCGGGGCGAGCTTGGAGTCGTCGACCAGGCGCTCGAACGCCGACAGCTCGCCGTACGCGATGGCGCCCAGCAGGTCGATGACCGCCTCGCGGTACTCGGCGTCCTCGAACGCGACGCCCTGCGGGATCCCGCTCGGCTGCCCGACGCTCGGCTGCCTGATGTCCGCAGTGGGGTCATCGGGCGAGGATGCAGGCATGCGCGGAGCCTACCGATACACTGGGGTTCGACATTGAAGCTGCCCCCGCGTCCTCTCGACCCGATCCTGATGGCGCGGCGAGGGCAAGGGATGTGCGCGGTTGGCGTGACACGAAGCGAGTCAGACCGAAGCCGGCCGCTCGACTCAGCCGTAGTGACACGAAAAGAGAACCGAACACCGTGACCACCTTCCGAGACCTCGGGGTGCTCCCCGACATCTGCGACGCGCTCGAGCGCGCCGGCATCACCACTCCCTTCGCCATCCAGGAGATGACCCTGTCGGTGGCCCTGATGGGCACCGACCTGATCGGCCAGGCCCGCACCGGCACCGGCAAGACGCTCGCCTTCGGCATCCCGGTGATCCAGCGCAGCGTGGCCCAGCACGACCCCGACTACGCCGAGCTGCCGCAGGGCAAGCCGCAGGCCCTGATCGTGGCGCCGACCCGTGAGCTCGCGCTCCAGGTCAGCAACGACTTGGCCCTGGCCAGCAAGGACCGCGGCCTGCGCGTCCTGACGGTGTACGGCGGGGTCCCCTACGACCCGCAGCTCGACGCGCTCCAGTCCGGGGTCGACATCGTCGTGGGCACGCCCGGACGCCTGATCGACCTGGCCAACCGCCGCACGCTCGACCTCTCCCACGTGCACGCGTTGGTGCTCGACGAGGCCGACGAGATGCTCGACCTCGGCTTCCTGCCCGACGTCGAACGGATCCTGAGCCTGACCCCCGAGACCCGGCAGACGATGCTGTTCTCGGCCACCATGCCGGCCGCGATCGTCGCCCTCGCGCGCAGGCACATGCGCCATCCCATGAACATTCGCGCCGAGTCGTCCTACGACACCCAGCTGGTGCCGGCGACCGCGCAGTTCATCTACCAGGCCCACGACCTCGACAAGCCCGAGATCATCGGCCGCGTCCTGCAGGCCGAGGACGCCGGCAAGGTCATCGTCTTCACCCGCACCAAGCGTCAGTCGCAGCGGATCGCCGAGGACCTGGCCGAGCGCGGCTTCAGCTCCTCTCCGCTGCACGGCGACATGGCCCAGGTGGCCCGCGAGAAGGCGCTGACGAAGTTCCGCGAGGACAAGCTCCGGGTGCTCGTCGCCACCGACGTGGCCGCCCGCGGCATCGACGTGGTCGGCGTCTCCCACGTCATCAACTACACCTGCCCAGAGGACGAGAAGACCTACCTCCACCGCACCGGCCGCACCGGCCGCGCCGGCGCCAGCGGCATCGCCATCACCTTCGTCGACTGGGCCGACCTGCACCGCTGGAAGATGATCAACAAGGCGCTCGACCTGCCGTTCGACGAGCCGCAGGAGACCTACTCGACCTCCGAGCACCTCTTCCACGACCAGGGCATCGCTCCGGGCACCAAGGGCCGGATCGTGCCGGAGCGTCCCCGGGAGCCCCGGGCCAAGGCGCCCGAGCGCGGCGGCGAGCGGCGTACGTCGGGCAGCCGCAACCGCGACCGCGACCGGACCCGCACCCGCAGCGGCGAGCGGGTCGCCTCCGACGCGTCCGGCTCGACGAGCGGCTCCGACACGACAGGTGCGTCCGCTGAGGGCCGCCCCGCCGGCTCGCGCAACCGCCGCCGACGTCGCCGCAGCTCCGGCTCCGGCGCCTCGGCGGCCCCCACCGCCGACTGACCCCAGCCCGACTGACCCGGCCAGCGAGACTCAGGCGGTGACCACGACCTTGCTGCCGAGCGGGGCGAAGTGCCACAGCGCGATCGCGTCGGGACGCCACTGGCGGATGCAGCCGTGTGACTGGGCGGTGCCGAGGTCGGCCGCGCTCTCGACGAGCTTGCCGTCCTTGACGGGAATGTCGTGGAAGCCGATGGCCGCACCGGTGTCGCCGCGGGTGAAGCGCACGAAGTACCCCATCGTCCCGGAGTCGTTGATCCCCCAGGCGTGCCGCGAGCGGGAGTAGACGGAGTACGTGCCGGGCGAAAGGTTGTCGCTGCGGCTACCGGAGACCAGGTAGGTGCGCTCGACGTGCCTGGCACTGCTGACCAGCCAGATCCGCTGGCGACTCTGGCTGAAGACCACGCGGGTGCCCGAGCCGGACGCCTTGGGCAGCGAGGCGTCGTGCCGGGAGGCCGCCGAGCTCAGCCCGGTGGAGTACGTCGTCGGGCCGGTCGGGGCCTGCCGGTGCTTCGCGGGCGGGGGCTCGGGCGCCACCGGGTCGCCGACCAGCGTGGCGGTCGGGGTGGTCGCCGGCACCTGGTCGTCGGCCGAGGACGGCAGCACACCGAACCCGCCGAGCACCGACAGGGTCGTCACGCCCAGGGACGCGGCCAGCAGGCCGATCCGCGCGTAGCGCGGGCGCACGGTGGTCGACTGCTGGGTCATCTCAGGCCCTCGCCTTCTTCTTCTTCGCCCGCTTCGTGGGGCGGGCGGTCGATGCTCGGGCAGTCAGGTTCTCGGCGACCTGGCGGTAGGCACGCGCACCCTTGCTGGTGCGACTGGTGGCCAGGATCGACCGGCCGGCCGCGGGCGCCTCGGCGAACCTGATGGTCTTGGGGATCGGCGGCTCGATCACCTCGAGGTCGTAGGTCTCCGAGATCGTCTCGAGGACGGTGCGCGCGTGGTTGGTGCGGCCGTCGTACAGGGTCGGAAGCACGCCCCAGACCTCGAGCTCGCGGTTGGTGAACCGGCGTACGTCGTGCACGGTGTCGAGCAGCTGACCGACCCCGCGGTGCGACAGCGTCTCGCACTGCAACGGGATCAGGACGCCGTCGGCGGCGGTGAGTGCGGCGACGGTCAGCACGCCGAGCGAGGGCGGGCAGTCGAGCAGGATCCAGTCGTACCCGTCGAGGTCCTCGAGGGCGGCCTTGAGGACGTGTTCGCGGCCGGTGCGGGTCAGCAGGTCGGCCTCGGCACGGGCCAGCTCGATGGTGGCCGGCAGCAGGTCGACGCCGTCCTCGGTCGCGACCAGCACCTCGGACGGGTCGAGGCCCTTGGTCAGCACGTGGTGGACCGAGAGGTCGAGGTCCTCTGGGTCGATGCCGAGGGAGAACGTCAGGCAGGCCTGGGGATCGAGGTCCACCAGGAGCACCCGGGCGCCCTGCTCGGCGAGGGCCGCACCGATGGAGGCGACGGAGGTCGTCTTGGCGACGCCACCCTTCTGGTTGGCGACGGCGAGTGTCGTGGCGGTGGTCTGGCTCATCGTGGCTCATCATGCCGGACCGACTTGCCCAGACCGTGCAGGCACCGCTTTGCTGTGGGGCATGTCGCCCCGCCCCATCGCCCTGGTCACCGGACCCACCGCAGGCATCGGCCGCGAGTTCGCCCGGCAGCTGGCCGTGCGCGGCCACGACCTCGTGCTCGTCGCTCGCGACAAGAAACGTCTGGACGCCCTCGCGGCCGAGCTCTCCACGACGTACGGCGCCTCCTCGGAGGTGCTCGTCGCCGACCTCGTCGACCGCGCCCAGCTGGGTCTCGTGGAGACCCGGCTCGCCGACGCGGCCCGCCCCGTCGACCTGCTGGTCAACAACGCCGGTTTCGGGCTCAAGAGGCGCTTCCTCGACAACACCGTCGAGCAGGAGCAGGACCACCTCGACATCCTCGTCACCGCGCCCATGCGGCTGACGCACGCCGCGCTCGGCCCGATGACCGGTCGCGGCTCCGGCGGGATCATCAACGTCTCGAGCGTCGCGGGCTTTCAGCCGCGCGGCTCCTACAGCGCCGCCAAGGCATGGCTCAACCGGTTCGGCGAGTGGGCCGCAGCGGAGTACCGCCCGCAGGGTGTGCACGTGATGACGCTGTGCCCGGGCTTCACGAAGACCGAGTTCCACGAGCGCATGGACGTCGGGCGCGACGCCGTACCCCAGTTCCTCTGGCTAGACGTCGACGACCTGGTCACCGACGCACTGGCCGACTTCGATGCGGGCAAGGCGCTCTCGATCCCCAGCAAGCGCTACAAGGCGATCGCGGGCGTCAGCCGACACCTGCCGGCCGGCGTGCTCCAGCGCTTCGCGTCGATCGGGCGGAAATAGCCTCAGCCCTCACCGGCGATGAAGGCGCGGACGGCGTCGGCGACCAGCTGGACCGCGATCGCGCTCAGCAGCAGACCGGCGATCCGGGTCACCAGCAGCACGCCCGACTCGCGGATCAGCCGCAGGATCGGCAGTGAGAACCGCATCGCCGCCCAGATGGCCAGGTGGACGCCGATCACGGCCAGCGCGACAGCGCTGAAGTCGCCGAAGTCGTTGACCTGCCGGGTGTAGAGCATCGTCGCGACGATCGCGCCGGGTCCGGCCAGCAGGGGCGTGCCGAGCGGGACCATCGCGACGTTGGTGCCGGCCACGGCAGTCTGCTCCTTCTCGTTGCCGGTCAGCAGCTCGAGGGCGACCAGCAGCAGGAGCAGACCACCGGCGCACTGCAGGGCCGCGAGCGAGATGTTGAGGTAGGCCAGGATCTGCTGGCCGAAGAACGCGAAGATCGAGATCACCAGGAACGACACGGTGACCGCCTGCCAGGCCGCGCGGCGCGCCGTACGTTCGGAGCGACCGGAGGTCAGGGACAAGAAGATCGGGACGGTGCCGACCGGGTCCATGATCACGAACAGCGTGACGAACGCGCTCGTGAGTACGGTGCCGTCGACCACACGCGCAGCCTAGGGGTTCTCACCACCCGGGGCGCGGACCGCCGAACGCCAGCTCCACCAGGGGCGGGCCGACCCGGCCGTGCTCCGCGCGGGCCCACTCCGGGCCGGAGCCGCTCAGCTCGAGCGGGCAGCGGGGGCAGGACGGCGGGCGCATCTCAGGCATTCCACCGCAGCAGGACGCGCTCGGCATGCTCGTACCCGAGCACCGAGACCGTGGCCGTGTCGAGCCGGTAGTGGCGCCCACCGGACGCGGACTCGCCGAGCCATCGGGCGGCCAGGGCCCGCAGCACGTGGCCGTGGGCGAACAGCAGCACCCGGCCGCCGGTCGCGTCGGCGCGCTCGATCACGCGGTCGACGCGGGCGGCCACCTCGGCGGGGGTCTCCCCGCCGGGGGCCTCGCCGTCCCAGATCGTCCAACCCGGGTCGCGCTCGCGGATCTCGGCGCTGGTGATGCCCTCGTAGTCGCCGTACGCCCACTCGGCGAGGTCGTCGTCGACCTCGGCGGCGGCGAAGCCCGCCAGCGCGGCGGTCTCGCGGGCCCGGCGCCGCGGGCTCATCAGGACCAGGGAGTACGCCGCGGGGTCGAGGCGGCTGCGCAACCCGCGGGCCGCGTCCTCCCCCTCCGGGAGCAGCGGCAGGTCGGTCGTGGACGTGTGTCGACCAGCCTTGCTCCACTCCGTGGCGCCGTGGCGCACGAGCCAGACCTCCTCAGCCATGCCGAAAGCGTGCCACCATCGGGCCCATGACGACGAGCCCACCCGCCACGGAGGTCGGCCGCGACCTCGCGCGCAGCCGCCTGGCCGCCGCCGCGGCGTACGCCACCCAGGGCTTCGTCTTCATCAGCATCACGACCCGCCTGCCCGACGTACAGGACCACTGGCACCTCTCCGAAACGACCCTGTCCCTGCTGCTGCTGGTGTTCGTGCTGCTGGCCGGGGTCGGGTCGGTGGTCGCCGAGAGCCGGTCCAAGCACACCGACAGCGCCACGATCCTGCGCGCGGGTCTGGTCGGGATCGCCGTGGCCGTCCCGGTCTTCGCGCTCGCGCCGGCTCTGCCGGTCTTCGTGGCCGCGATGGCGGTCTACGGCGTGGCGCTCGGCATGGTCGACGCCACCACCAACATGCAGGGCGTCGCGCTGGAGCACCGGTTCGGCCGGCCGATCCTGCCGTCCTTCCACGGCTCGTGGACGCTCGGCGGCCTGGTCGGCGCCGGGGTCGCCCTGGCGATCGCCGGTCTGCCGCTCGGAGTGACCGGCGCGGTCGCCGTCGTACCCCTCGCCGTCGCCGGCGCGCCCTTCCTGCGCCGCGCGGAGGTCGCCCTGGAGCAGTCGGCCGGCATCTCGGTGCCGTGGCGGCCGATCGCGCTGGTCGGCGTCGCGCTGGTGCTCTTCTACATGGTCGACACGGCCGTGTTCACCTGGGGGCCGCAGTACCTCGACAAGGTCTTCCCCACGCCGGGCGGTCTGGTCGCGCTCGCGGTGCTCCCCTACCTGCTCGCAAGCGGGGTGCTGCGCCTCGCGGGCGACCAGTTGGTCGCGGCGTACGGCGCGGTGCGGGTGCTGCGGGTCGGCACCCTCGTGGCCGTGGCCGGCCTGGCGGTCACGGTTTTCGCGCCCTCGTGGCCGGTCGCGGTGCTCGGCTTCACCGTCATCGGCGCCGGCGTCGCGGTGATCGCGCCGCTGAGCTTCTCGGCGGCCGCCCAGATCGCCGGACTGGGCGAGGACGACCCGACGCTGCGGCATGCCCGGGTCGATGCCGTGATCGCGCGGTTCAACCAGTTCAACTACGCCGGCTCCCTGCTCGGGGCCGTGATGACCGGGTTGGCCGGCGCCGGCAACCTGCGGATCGGCTTCGCGATCCCGATGGTGCTGGTCCTCGGCATCCTCCCCCTGGCGAAGGCCTTCGCGCCCCGCTAGTCCTGGCTGGGGCCTGGCTGGCCCTCGCTCGGCCCGGGCCAGAACTTGTCGGGCTGGGGGACGGGACGGCTGGGCTGCTCGCCGCCGCGCGCCTCGAGGTAGCTGTTCTTGGGCACCATCACCTTGCGGCGGAAGATGCACACGACCTTGCCGTCCTGGTTGTAGCCGATGGTCTCCACGTGCACGATGCCCCGGTCGTCCTTGGACCTCGACTCCCACTTGTCCAGCACGGTCGTCTCGCCGTACAGCGTGTCGCCGTGGAACGTCGGCGCGACGTGGCGCAGCGACTCGATCTCGAGGTTTGCGATCGCCTTGCCCGAGACGTCGGGCACGCTCATGCCGAGCAGGATCGAGTAGACGTAGTTGCCGACCACGACGTTCTTGCCGAACTGCGTGGCCTCCTCCGCGTAGTGCACGTCGAGGTGCAGCGGATGGTGGTTCATGGTGAGCAGGCAGAACAGGTGGTCGTCCGCCTCGGTCACCGTCTTGCCGGGCCAGTGCTGGTACGTCGCGCCGACCTCGAACTCCTCATAGCTGCGTCCGAACTGCATGGGCCGCATCATGCCGCACGCGCCGGGGGGCGGCATCGGAGTGCGCTACGCGCCCCCTGGTTTCGACGCGCTCCGCGCGACTTCGCAAGCTCAGTCGGCGCTCGCTTGCTCAACCACCATCGGCGGGTGCGCTACGCGCCCCCGCCGCCGGCCTTGCGGCGGTGCACCTTCGGTCCGGCGCCGCCGTGCACCTCGGAGCCGTGCGCCTTCTCCTTGACCGGGCCGTCCTGGTGGACGCCCTTCTCATCGGAGTTCTTGCGGTCCAGCGCCTCGCGCATCTTGGCCTTCAGGTCGTCGTTGCTGGCGGGCTGGTCGGCCATCAGGTCGCTCCTCGGATCGCGGTGGACGGGACCACCCCACCATGTCACGCGCCGCGCGGTCCGGTCGAGACGGTTTCTGCGCGGCGCGTCGGTGCTGCGTGATCGGGTGGGACCGGGCGGCGATGCCCTCGTACGCCGTGAGCTTGCCGAGCGCCTCGACCAACAGCTCGACGGGCTGACCCTGCACCGGGTGCTCGCCGGCTGGGGGGACGCCGTACGACGCGTGGTCAGCCCTGCGGGTACTGGTCCTGGGGCGGCTGGCCCTGCTCCGCCGACGGGCCGTAGCCCAACCTCTGGGCCATCTGCTTCGCCTCGTCGGTGACCGGGATCGCCACGACGGCCGTGCCGTAGGCGCAGATCTCGGTCCACGTCTCGCCCATCTCGGAGGTGTCGAAGCGCATGCACACCACGGCGTTGGCGCCGCGGTTGCGGGCCTCGTCGAGCATCCGGCCCATCACCTCGTTGCGGGAGTTGACCAGGTTGTTGGTCATGCCCTTGAGCTCGCCACCGACCAGCGACTTGAAGCCGGCGCCCATCTGCGAGAAGGCGTTGCGCGAACGCACCGTCAGCCCGAAGATCTCACCGCAGACCTGCCGGATCTCCCATCCGGGGATGTCGTTCGTCGTGACCACCAGCATCTCGGCTCCTCATCGCTCGGCGCACGGTTCCTCGCCAGCCTAGGACTCAGGCCCCCACGGGCTCACTCCCACAGGACCGGCAGGCCGTGCGGCGCGACCGTCGCGAGCACCTGGCGCTCACCACTGCCGGGCCACTCCTCCAGACAGAGCAGGAACTCGTGCTCGGCGTCCGCCGTACGCCGCGTGGGCTCCATGAAGACGTGCGCGAAGGCCCGGCCCTCGGTCGCCCGGCCTTCGGTCGCCCGGCCCTCGGTCGCAGAGCCACCCAGCCGCTCAACCGCGGCGCGCACGCGGTGCTGCTCCTCGCGCGGAAGGTACTGCCACATCACGCTGTGCCACAGCACGGTCAACGTCTCGTCGGCCAGCGTCAACCCCTCCACGAAGTCACCGGCACCCTGCGCCCGCACCGCCACCGGGTCGCGGCGAGCGAGCTCGATCGCACCGGTCAGCCGCTCATGGCGCGCGGTCATGTCGGGCCAGACGTACGACGTCAGGGTCAGTCGCCCGTCCTCGGTGGTCACGTCGACGGGCGCGAGGTCGCACCCGGCGCGCTCGACGACCTCCACCGACGGCGCCAGCTCCGGCAGGTCACCGTGCCAGGCGTCCACCAGCCGCACCGGGCTGTCGGCCGGGCCGTAGCCGGCGCCAGGCCCGAGGTCCACCCGGAACCGGTCGGCCTGCAGGTTGAGGCCCCCGCTGGCGCCGATCTCCACCAGCCGCACGGGCCGCCGGTGCCGGGCGGCGAGCAGGCGCAGCGCCCCGATCAGGGCTCCCGCGCGGCCGACCTCGTTGGTCTGGGGTGCCCGGGAGAGCCCCTCGCGCAACGGCTCGCGCAGCCGCTCCGTGGCCCCCAGCACCCACGGGAAGGCCCGCTCGGGCTCCCAGACGCCGCCCGTGGTCGGGTAGAAGCCGCCGAGCTCGACGCACTCACCGGTCAGCACCAGCCGGTGCAGCGTTCCGGCGAGCCGAAGCGCGAGCCCGGAGGGCCCGGCGTCGTGCTCATGGCCGCGCAGTACGGCGAGAGTCGGGCCGCCCGCCTCCAGGTCGTCGGCCCAGCGCCGCAACAGCGCGTCGTACATCGGCGAGCCGAGGCGGCTGCACGCCGCGGCCTGGGACCGAAACGCCTCGATGAGGTCCACGCTGTGTTCTACTCCTCGCTCAGCCCTTCAGCTTGTAGTCCTCCAACAGGCGGCGGCCGATGATCATCCGCTGGATGTCGGCGGTGCCCTCGCCGATCAGCAGCATCGGCGCCTCGCGGTAGAGCCGCTCGATCTCGTACTCCTTGGAGAACCCGTAGCCGCCGTGGATCCGGAAGGAGTCCTCGACGACCTGCGAGCAGTATTCGCTGGCGAGGTACTTGGCCATGCCGGCCTCCAGATCGTTGCGCTCGCCGGAGTCCTTCTTGCGGGCCGCCTTGACCATCATCTGGTGGGCCGCCTCGATCTTGGTCGCCATCTCGGCTAGGCGGAACAGCACGGCCTGGTGCTCGGCGATCTTCTTGCCGAAGGTCTCGCGCTGCTGCGCGTAGGCGACACCGAGCTCGAACGCGCGGTGGGCGACGCCGCAGCCGCGGGCCGCGACGTTGACGCGGCCGACCTCGACGCCGTCCATCATCTGGTAGAAGCCCTTGCCGGACTCACCGCCGAGGATCTGGTCGGCCGAGATCTGGTGTCCCTCGAGGACCATCTCGGTGGTGTCGACGCCCTTGTAGCCCATCTTGTCGATCTTGCCGGGGATGGTGACGCCCTGGGCGGTCTCCCCGAAGCCCACCTCCTTCTCGACCAGGAAGGTGGTCATGTTGCGATAGACAGAGTCGTTGCCCTCGTCGGTCTTGACCAGTACGGCGACCAGGTTGGCCGAGCCGCCGTTGGTCAGCCACATCTTCTGGCCGGTGATCGTGTAGCCGTCTGCCCCCGAGTCCAACTGAGTCTTGACTGCCTTGGTCTTGATGGCGCTCACGTCGGAGCCGCAGCCGGGCTCGCTCATCGAGAAGGCTCCCCGGACCTCTCCGGTCGCCATCTTTGGCAGGTACTTCTGCTTCTGCTCCTCGGTGCCGTGCTGGAGCAGCATCCAGGCCACGATGAAGTGGGTGTTGATGATGCCGCTGACGCTCATCCAGCCGCGAGCGATCTCCTCGACGGCCAGCGCGTAGGTGAGCAGCGACTCGCCCAGGCCTTCGTACTCCTCGGGGATCATCAGGCCGAAGATGCCGAGCTCCTTGAGGCCCTCGACGATCTCGGTCGGGTACTCGTCGGCGTGCTCCAGCTCGGTCGCGACCGGGAGGATCTCCTTGTCGACGAAGCTGCGGACGGCCTTGAGGATCTCGACCTGGTCATCGGTGAGGCCCTCGGTCTCGCAGAGGCGACCCATGTGCTGTCTCCTTAGGGGCAGGTTTCTTGACAGCCTCGGCTGCCATGGCGTGCGCCACACCCAGCACACCACGGCAGGCGGAGCCGGCTCGAGGGCGGCATCGGTATGGTACCGGGGTGTCCGGCACCCATCTCGAACCCCCTCCGCACCGCGAGTCGGCCCGTCGTAAGTGGCGGATCCTGGCAACCGCGGCGCTCGCCTCCCTCGTGCTGATCGGCGGCATCGTCGCGGCCCAAGGCCTCCGCGATGGTCGCGAGACCCATGCGCTGAACACGGCCCGTACCCGCCCTGCGCAACGTCCCGCCGCCGACACCGGGCCGTCCACCGGGCCGTCGCCGGCCCACTCGAGCGGCCCGTCACAGGACCCGCGCACCGGCTCGGCGAACCGCTCCTCGCGGCTGCGCCACCGCAATTCGGCCGGCGTAAAACCGGCCGGCGTAAAACCGGCCGGCGCACCCATCGCCCCCGTCGTCGCCAAGGTCCTTCGCGGCCCCGCGATCAAGCCGATGACGGCCGAGCAGCTTGCCTCCCGTCGGGCCGTCATCGAGGCTCGCATCGCGGCGCGCCAGGCAGCGGTCCAGGCCCGCATCGCCGCCGTCAAGCAGCGCAAGGCCGACGAACGAGCGGCACGGATCGCGGCGAGCTCCTTCGACATCACCGTGGGCACCTTCAACGTGCTCGCCAGCCAGCACTCAACGCCGACCGGTGACCACCCCAACTACCCGTCCGCCTCGGTGCGCAGCGTCGGTGCCGCCAACCTGATCAAGGCCCACCACGTCGACGTCGTCGGCACCCAGGAGCTCAAGCCCGACCAGCTCAACGCGATCACCCGGATGACCGGGTTCGTGGCCTGGCCCGGCTACCGCTTCGGGTCGCGCAACACCGACAACAACATCCTCTACAACCCGGCGAGGTTCACCTTCGTCTCGGGTACCAGCTACCCGATCACGTTCATGCACGCGGTGCGGCCGCAGACCGTGCTCAAGCTGCGCGAGAACTCCACCGGACGCGAGATGTATTTTGTGAACACCCACGTCTCGGCCGGTCACGAGCCCAAGTACACCGCGTCGCGCCGCAGGGGTCACTACTCCGCGGTCGCCGAGATCAACAAGCTCAAGGCCGAGGGCCTGCCGGTCTTCCTGACCGGTGACATGAACGACCGCGCGGTGTTCTTCTGCCGGGTCGTCCCCCCGACCGGACTGCTCGCCTCCGACGGGGGCACCGTGGCGGGCGGCTGCCACCCTCCCGGGCGGCTCGCGGTCGACTGGGTGCTCGGCACCGGCGGTGTCAGCTGGTCTGGCTACTGGCAGGACCGCAGCCCGATCGGGCGGATCTCCGACCACTTCTTCGTCAGCGCGAGGGCCCATGTGAGCGGGGCTTCGCAGTAGCGAGAACCCGCTTCCCGACCGGCTTTCGAATTACAGATTTGTAGTTCGTCAGATCTTGTTGCCGTGCGACTGGTGTGACTGGTGTGATTGGCCATCGCCAGCCGTACAGTGCCTCAGAGCAGGGAGTTTTCGCCGTGAGCCACCGCCCCAACCCGCGCCGTCACCCCCTGGGTGGGCACCGCCCGATCGCCGCCGCGGCCGCGACGGCGTGCCTGGTCTCGCTGGCTCTCGCACCAGCCGCCGGCGCCACCCTGCGCCACCAGGGTGAGCCGACGGCCGCCGTCGCCTCGCTGACCGGCGCGCACACCACCACGAACACGGCGCACAACAAGACCACGCAGTCCAACAAGACCACGAAGTCCACCTTCCGCGACGACGTACCCGCGAAGGTGCCCGCGGCGACCACGCAGCGCACCGATCTGCCGACGGGTGTCGACAAGATCCGGATCACCCAGGCGAACATGCTCGCCGGCGACCAGCTCCCCCGCTTCAACTCCGACCGGCACAAGGTGCTGGCCGGCAACCCCGACTTCATCACCTACAACGAGGTTCCCCGGCGCCAGGACGACGCGCTGGCCCCGCCGTCGGGCTACGAGCTGTTCCGCACGCCGGGGCAGTACAAGGGCGAGGCGCCGGTCGCGTGGCGCACCGACCGCTGGACGCCGATCGCTCACGGCACCTACATGGTCAGCGACCGCGCCGGCCGGCTGTCGTGGCAGCACGTCGACTGGGGCATCCGCTACGCCAACTGGGTCACCCTGCAAGACGCCTACGGCCGCAAGATCTCCGTGGTCGCCGCGCACGTCACGCCCCTGATCTCGATCACCCAGGGCCTCCCGCAGAGCTCCGTACGCCGCCTCGGCGAGCTCGCGGCGACCCTCGGCGAGCAGGGCCCGGTGCTGATCGCCGGCGACTTCAACTTCCACTACCGCAGCTCGCAGTACCCCGCGGCCCAGCTGACCGAGGCCAACATGGTGCCGACCTACGACACCATGGGCGCCTTCTTCCCGACCGGCGACCACCACGGCAACACGATCGACTACGTCTTCGTCCACCAGGACACCACGACGCCGCAGCTCCAGGTGATCGACCAGTTCCCGACCGAGCTCTACTCCGACCACGACGCGGTGACCGCGGACCTGGCGTTCACGACCCCGGCCGTGCCGCCGACGTTCTCCCTGGTCCCGACGACGGTCGTCAACGACCCGTCCGGCGACGCCGTCGCCAAGCGCAAGGTCGTCTCCCTGCTGACCGACACGATCGACAACGCCCCCGCGGGTGGTGCCGTGCACCTGGTGACCAAGTCGCTGACGTCGCCACGCGTGATCCACTCGCTCGACCGCGCGGTGAACCGCGGCGTCCACGTGCAGCTGATCCTGCGCCACCACGCCTTCAACGACGACGAGCGGCACTTCGTCAACCTGCTCGGCAAGCGCACGGGCCGCAAGGACTTCGCCACCTTGTGCTCCGACCGGTGCCACACGATCCTCAAGCGGCGTGCGATCCAGCCGACGACGGTGCTGGTCAGCAGCGCCGGCGTGACCCGCGCCGTCCGGATCAAGGCCAGCCGGGCCGCCACGCCCGCCGCGGCCAACAAGCTGACGACGGCCCGCGTGAGCACCAGCCAGCGCAAGTACGACACGACCTTCCGGCTGTTCTTCCGCCTGGTGGGCCACACCCCCTGACCCGCACCCTCTGACCTGCACCCTCTGACCTGCACCCTCTGACCTGCACCCTCTGACCTGCACCCTCTGACCTGCACCCTCTGAACTGCACCATCTGACCTGCACCCTCTGGCCTGCACCCTCTGACCCG
>JBPCQY010000160.1:0-39512 GCA_050997635.1 Nocardioides sp. | reverse complement strand
CGTACGCCCTGGTGTGGCTGGCGGACCTGCTGCGGGCTGTCGGGTCGTCCGTCGTCGCTTGACGGTGGTGGCGCGCGGATTCGCGTCGTCCGCCGTGGCTGTCTAGACTCGGACAGTTGCCTCGGCGAGGGACGCCACTCCCAGCGAGTGGAAGTCCGTGATCGACAGGGCCGGCCTCCACGCCGCGCTGACCCGGTCGCGCGGCGTTTCCCTTGTCGGACGAAAGACATCCGGTGGTCGAGCCCTGCATCGAACACACGAAGTACGAGGAGAAGAGCATGGCCACCGAGAAGATCACCGCCGAGCAGCGCACCGAGTTCGGCAAGGGCGCCGCGGGCCGGATCCGCCGCGAGCACAAGATCCCAGCCGTCGTCTCCGGCCACGGCAACGAGCCGACGCACCTGACCCTGCCAGGTCACGAGACCATGATGGCGCTCAAGCACGGTGGCGCCAACGCGCTGCTCGAGCTCGACATCGACGGCGACTCGCAGCTGGCGCTGGCCCGCGAGGTGCAGGTCGACCCGATCCGCCGGGTCCTCGAGCACATCGACTTCGTGGCCGTACGCCGCGGCGAGAAGGTCATCGTCGACGTGCCGGTCCACCTCATCGGCGCCGCGGGCCCCGACACCCTGGTCGTCACCGAGAACTCCACGGTCCAGCTCGAGGCCGAGGCCACCCACATCCCCGAATACATCGAGGTCTCCATCGAGGGCGCCCGGATCGGCACCCGGATCCACGCCTCCGAGCTCGAGCTGCCGAGCGGCTCGACCCTGCTGGTCGACCCGGAGACGCTGATCGTCAACGTGACCGAGCAGATGTCCGAGGCGGCTCTGGAGGCCGAGCTCGCCGAGGCCGAGATGGAAGCCGGCATCGTGCACGAGCCGACCGAGGACGAGCTCGCCGAGGCGCAGGACGAGGCTGCCGCCATGGACGCCGAGGGTGGCGAGGCTCCGGCCGAGACCGAGGGCGACACTGCCGAGGGCGACGCGCAGGAGTGAGCCCGCTCCGCGGGTGGTGGTCGTCGCGAGACGCCCGCGCCACCCGAGGTCGCCGACCGGAGGCTGCCATGAGCACCAGCGAGGTCTGGCTCGTCGTCGGCCTGGGCAACCCCGGGCCGTCGTACGCCGGGCACCGGCACAACGTGGGCTACGTGGTCACCGACGAGCTGGCCGACCGGATGGGCGGCTCGTTCCGCGCGCACAAGTCGGGCCGCGCCGAGGTTGTCGAGGGCCGGTTGGCGGCGCCCGGGGTCGCCGACGCGCCCCGCGTCGTACTCGTCCGGCCGCGCACGTACATGAACGAGGTGGGCGGGCCCGTCTCGGCGCTGGCGAAGTTCTACAAGGTGCCGCCGGCCCGGATCGTGGCCATCCACGACGAGCTCGACCTGCCGTTCGACACGATGCGGGTCAAGCTCGGTGGCGGCGACAACGGGCACAACGGGCTGCGCTCGATGCGTGCCTCGCTGGGCACCGGCGACTTCCACCGGGTGCGGGTCGGGATCGGCCGCCCTCCTGGGAGGCAGGACGTGTCGGACTTCGTGCTGTCCAACTACTCGTCGGCCGAGCGCAAGCTCCTGCCACTCCAGGTGATCACCGCGGCCGACGCCGTCGAGTCGTTGCTCGCCGAGGGCCTGGAGCGGACCCAGCAGCGTTTCAACTCCTGACCTGCTCAGTGCTGGAAGTCGATCACGATCCGCGAGGGGTCGCTCAGGCGCAGGATCCGGTAGGAGCCGGTCGTGTTCAGCGCGAAGCAGAACGAGACCTGGCTCTCGACGTCACCGGTGAACGCCAGCGCGCGCAGTGCCGACAGGTGGGGGCGGGCGAGGTCGGGGCCGTCGTAGGTGCTGCCGCCGGCGTCGTGCGCCGTGGCGGGGGCCAAGGCGATCCACAGCGCCCGCTTGCCCTTGATCGGCACGGTCTTGCCGGAGGCGTCGTAGTGGCAGCGCTTCGCGTAGCCGGTTTGGTAGCTCGGCCGCCGGCCGTCCACGTCGATGACCGCACGGTCGAAGCCGGTGTGGGCGGCGTAGCGCAGGCCGGTCACCCGGGGCTCGACGGCACGGCTGTTGGTCCACGCGGTGCCGTGGTGCAGCCACGGCGACGACGCCGCCGCGGTCGAAAGGGTGCTCAGCGCGAGAGTTGCAGCGAGTGTGACTGCCGCTGCAGTTCGTGAGGTCTTCATGGTTCTTCTCCTCCTCCGGACCCGTCATGGGTCGATGTATCGGTTTCACGTCCCGGGGTGACGGTCGGTTGACACGAGCGCGGGCCACTAGGGTGAGCGGGTGACTTTCGAGCCCGGTACGCCGCCCGTAGCCGCCGACGACCACGCCCTGGCCGCCTGGCTGGCCGAGACGGCCGGTCGCCGTCTGCTCGAGGTGCGCGAGGAGGGACTCGAGGGCCGCGAGCTCAAGGACGCCGGCGACCGCGCCGCCCAGGACGTGCTGGCCCGACTGCTGGCCGAGTATCGCCCCGCCGACAGCGTGCTGTCGGAGGAGGCGAAGGACGACAAGTCCCGACTTGACGCCGACCGGGTCTGGATCATCGACCCGCTCGACGGCACCCGCGAGTTCTCCGAGCCGCCGCGCGAGGACTGGGCCGTGCACGTGGCGCTGTGGGAGCGCGGTGAGCTCACCGCCGGTGCTGTTGCCCAGCCCGCGATCGGCGAGACCTTCAGCACCGGCCAGCCGCCCGTCGTACCGGCCCGGACCTCGCCGCGTCCTCGCATCGCCGTCTCGCGCACCCGGCCGCCCGCCTTTGTCGAGGCGCTCGCCGCCGAGATCGACGCAGAGCTGGTGCCGATGGGCTCGGCCGGGGCCAAGGTGATCTCGGTGGTGCGCGACCTCACCGACGCCTACGTGCATGCCGGCGGCCAGTACGAGTGGGACAACGCCGCCCCCGTCGCGGTCGCCCGCTCCGCCGGACTGTTCTGCTCGCGCGTCGACGGCTCGCAGCTGGTCTACAACCAGGACGACGTCTCGCTGCCCGACCTGATCGTGTGCCGCCCGGAGCTCTCGGAGCAGATTCTCGACTTCGTGCGCCGCCACGGCACCGACTGAACCCAGGTGAACATCGACGGTCTGGACCTGCGCTGACACCTCTGGCCAGTGCGCGGCCGCGTCCTCGATCAGGCAGCGGCCGGCGTCCCTCAGTGGCGGCGACCGGTGAGCGATCCGACGCCCTCGCCGTGGCGGAGCACGCCGTAAGCAGATAGTGAGCAGCCCAGGAGCGGCTCAGCCGCGAAGCAGTTTGAGGTGCAGCTCGCGCGTCTGGGGCGACGGGTCGGCGCCGAGCTCCTCGGCCAGGTGCGCCCGGTAGGTCTCGAAGACCCGCAGGGCGCTGGCGACCTCGCCCAGTTCGGCGTACGCCTGCATCAAGGTGCGGTACGCGGTCTCGGCTCCACGGTCGATTTGGACGGCGGCGTTGGCGAACTCCCGGGCCTCGCGGAAGTTGCCCAGCTCGAGGGCGGACGTCGCTGCGCTCGTGTACATCTCGTGGCGGATGCGCTCCAGGTGGCTGCGTTCGGCCACCGCCCATGGGCTGCCGTCGTTGTGTGCCCGGAACACCCCGCGGTAGAGCTCGTCGGCCGCGCCGGTGATGCGCAGCGCATCGGTATGACGCGCGGACCGGTGGGCGACCTGCGCCGCGCGGGCGTCCGACACGAACGCCTCCGCGTCGACCCAGGCCCCTCGCAGGACCAGCCCGTCGGGAAGGCGTTCGACGCAGGGAGCGTGCAGGGCCTGCCGAATCTGGCTGGCCGCGGTGCGGAGACTGTGCCGGCCGCGGTCGGGCGCCGCGTTCGGCCAGAGCTTCTCGATCAGGCTCCCGGACCGGAGCGTGTGGCCATTGCTGAGCGCCAGCAGGCGCAACAGGTCCATGTTCTTGCCGGTCCGCCAAGCAGTTGCAGGCACAGGCGTGCCCTCGGGTGTCCAGGCGTCGAGCCCTCCGAGTACGTGAATACAGACATTGCGGTGCACATGCATGGTAAGTCCTGCCCCCCCACAGGCCAGAAATACGGTCGCTCTACAGACCGCTTGGCGCCCATGGTAGCGAAAAAAATTCCTTCCCGTCAGGAATCGGTCTGACCGGGCTCGCCAGCCGAGGCCGAGGCTGCCGAATTGCGGTGGACAGCGATTCCACGTTGGGTGACACGCCGCGTCAGCCCGCTTGGCGCAACGGCGGCGGCTGCCACCTGGCCCGATGCGCCACCCCGACGGCCGCCAACTGGGAGGTGACCTCCAGCTTGGACAGAATGGACTTCACCTGGGTGCGCACGGTGGCCTCGGAGACGAACGACCGCTTCGCGATCTCACGCACTTGGCGGCCCGCCATCAGCTGTCCCAGCACCTCGCGTTCGCGGCCGCTCAACAGCTCCAGCTTGTCCCGCAGGGAGTGCAGGAGAGTGCGCTCCCGGTAGTAGGTGGCGATCAACCTCTCGCGCTCGGCGTGGCCCAGGACGGGCCGGCCCTCACCGATCAGCCGGATCGTCGCCAGGATGGTGTTGAGCGGCGCCGTCTTGGAAACGACGACGCGGGCCCCGTGGCGCAAGCACTCGCCCCACCGGCTCTCATCGCGGCTCGCGGTCACGATGACCACCTGGATGCCCGACCGCACCAGGGGCTCGACCAGGCGGGCGCCGTCGGCGCTCGTCCCGAGGTCGAGGTCGAGGAGCGCGACCCGCGGCCGGACCCTGAGTACGGCGGAGACCAACTGGTTGGTCGAGACCGGCTCGACCAACGGGACGCGATGTACGTCGTGGCCTTCGAGAGTCAGCGCGACGTCGAGTGCCTCGGCGAACAGATGGTGGTCCTCGACGATGCCAACGCGCGTCAGGCCGAGTGCGCGTGGCACGCTTTTGCTCCTACAGTCGACGTCACGAGCTCGAGGACGAAGGTGGCGCCGCCACCGGGCGTGGTGTCCAGCCGCAGCTCGCCGCCCATTTCTCGGGCCAGTCTGCGGGCGATGTGTAGGCCCAGTCCGTGGCCGGGTCGGTCGCTGGCCCGGAAACCTCGTGCGAAGACGAGTTCCCGGGTTCCCAGGGGAACACCTGGACCGCGGTCGGCCACCGACACGAGCGTGACCTCGCCGTGGCTGGCAACCTGGACCGACACGCGAGCACCGGGGGCGTGGACCACTGCGTTCTCCAGCAGGATGTGCACGATCTCCGAGACGTCGTCCGGACGGGTCATGGCGACTGCGGCGGAGCCCGACCAGAGGATGGTGTTGCCCCGCAGGCGCAGGGACTCGATGATCGGCTCGATCATGGGACCGAGGCGGACGCCGGTGAGGTCCCTGGGTGTCCCGTCGGAGACCATCCGCTCGAGCCGTGCCAGCTCCGCGTCCTCCAGGTACTCAAGGCGCTCGCGGGTGTCGACGCTCACGACGTAGCTCTCGTCGCGCAACAGGCGGTGGGTCATCACGATGCCCGCCACGGTCGCGCGCAGCTCGTGCAACCGCTCGTCGTCGGACCGCGGCGTCGGGGCGGCGGTCGCCGCGCAAGGTGGCATCGCCACCAGCGGCAACAGTTCGCTCGACCCTATGAGCGACGTACCCTTGCGCTGAGTGAGCAACTGGTGAATGGCGAACATCAGCATCGGCAGCTCGGCGACCGAGAAGGCCAGTCCCAAGGACATGCTCGATGGTGGTGACGCGTCGGCCGTGATCGCGAAGGCCAGCACTGCCGGCATTGCCAGGCCGAGCACGATGACCGCAGCGAACGCGAACTTCTCGCGCCCGGCCGCGCCCGGTGCGCGCGCGGTCCTTCTGCGTCTAGCGGTCGTAAGGCGAGCTTGGACCGCTCGACGATTCGGAGCGGTCAACGACCGCCTGGGCCAGTCCTCATGCAGACCAGCAGAAATAATGCTCATTTTGGATCCCCCCTGCCAAGGGCACCATTCAGCCACCCCGGCGTCAACACGACGACAAACAAACGTCAAACGGACATTCTGGGCGTTGCCGTCGTCAGGGTCAGCCGTCGCGAGACTCACCAGCCGTGTCCAGCGTCTCCGGCCCGCCGTAGGGGGAGACGAGGGCCTAGTAGCGCCGGGCTCCGTACCGCAGGAGCACCCGAGGTCATGCAGCCACGGGACTCTGGGCACGGAGGTCACGGCTGGTGAGCCGTCTCGCGTCGAGTTGGCTGGGCCCGACAGCTCAACCTTCACGCCTCAGGCCGTGGCGGCGCATCCCCATACTTGGGGGGCCCCGTCGGCCAGCGGGTCAGGACGAGCCGCGGTGCCCGTTGGTCGTGGGGGTGCCCGACACACGTCACCACCACCCAGGAATCCCACGCGAGGGTGGCATTGCGCATATCGGCGACGTCAGGCGTCCTCGGGCAACATCGGGGGTCTCCACTGGGCGTTGTACGCCGCGCCGACGGCCGCGACCTGCGACGAGACGGCCAGTTTGGCCAGGATCGACTTCACCTGGCTACGCACGGTCGTCTCCGACACGAACGAGCTCTCGGCGATGTCGCGAACGTGGTGTCCGGCCATCAGGTGCGCCAACACCTGGCGCTCTCGCGAGGTCAACGACTCGAGCCGGTTGCGGGTTGCCGGGCCCAGGTCCTTCGCCTGGGCGTAGCTCAGCAACCACGCGTCACGGACGTCCTGGTCCAGGACGGGTAGCCCTTCGCCGACCAGCCGGATGGTCGTCAGGATGGCGTCCAGTGGCGTCGTCTTGGGCAGCACGGTGAGGGCGCCGAAGTGGAGGCACTCGCCCCAGCATGCACGCTCGAGGCTGCCCGTGACGACGACGACCGCGATGCCGGCCTCGGTGAGGGGAGCCAGCAGGCGCATGCCGTTCCCAGCCGCTCCCAGATCGAGGTCGAGGAGCACCAGGCATGGGTTCAGCCGGAGCACTGCGGCCAGCAGCTTCCCGGTCGAGATCGCGCGGTCCACCAACGGCACCTGGCGGACGTCGTGGTGCTCCCGGGTGAGAGCTACCTCAAGAGCTTCGGCGAAGAGATGGTGGTCCTCGACGATGGCGATGCGGGTCAGCCCGACGTCACCTGGCACCGTTGCCGGTCGTGGACGGTATCGGTCGCAGGGACGTTGACCGTGTCGGTCACCTCGCCCCTCCAGCTCGGCCTCCCCCGAGCGCGGCAGTGGGACGCGGCTGATCGCGTCGCGTGCCTCGCTGTCTTGGGTCACCATGATCTGGACGATCTCCGTTCACTTCCGGGCATCCTGTTCACCCAATCTGCGGATCAGCCGGCTCTGGGCAGCACGATGGACCAGGTCGTGGCGGTGGCGTTGGCCGAGTCTGCCGTGGCCACCAGGGCGCCGTACTGCCCCGTGGGCACCGAGCCGGCGGAGTCCGCAAGGGCGCTGCACACGTGACCTGGACCCGTGCCACACAGGGCGTGGCGTCCGGTCACCGAGCTCGGGAGGTTGAACGCCGTGGTCGCGGCGGACTTGTCGGACCAGTACGACACGACCCACGAACCGGCCGGTGCCAGGACCGTTCGCGTCGTGTGGCTGCTCTGGTTCACGGTCTCGGCGAAGTCGGCGGTGACGAGCGATCCCTCACTCACGCCCGAGTAGTCGGCCACGGTCATCGTGTACTTGGCCGCGGCATTCAAGGCCACCCTGACCTGCTTGTCCGCGTCGGCGGCCGTGGCGACCTTGGTGAACACGCGGGTCTGCAGGCTGCCCGACGTGGTCGTACCGAGCACCGTCCAGTCGGTCACGCCGGTTGGATCCGACAGCACCAGGCTGCTGGAGTTGAGGGTCAGGACCATGACGAGGCGATCCCCGACGCCGACCGTGGCCGGGGTCGTCACGCGGGGCGTCGAGACGTTGCCCTGGTTGACCGCACCGCCGACGTACGACACGGTGCTCGGCGCGGGCTCGCCCACGACGACCCGAGAGGAGGACGTCGTGCCGGTGTCGCCGCCGTCATCGGTGACATCGAGCCGGATCGTGTAGGTGCCCGGTGCCGCGTAGGTGTGGCTGGGCGTGCTGCCCGTAGCCGTCGAACCGTCTCCGAAGTCCCAGGCGTAGCCGGCGATGCTGCCGTCGCTGTCTGCCGAGGTGGTGGCGTCGAAGTCACAGTTGAGATAGGTGCACTTCGTGCTGAAGTCGGCGGTCGGCGGCGCGTTCGGCTTCACGACGGACACCTGGTGTGTCACCGACGATGAGAGCCCTGCGTTGTCGGTGACGGTGAGTGTCACGTTGTAGGTCCCCGTGACCGCGAAGTCCTTCTGTGGCGTGGGGCCGCCGGCCGTGTCGCCGTCGCTGAAGGCCCACTGATAGGACTGCACGGTGCCGTCGCTGTCGGTCGACCCCGTGCCGTCGAAGGTGCACGAGATGTCGCTGCAGCTGGACGTGAAGGCGGCCGACGGTGCGACGTTGGGCGCCACCGTGGCGAGGAACAGTGCCTTGCCCCGCCAGTCGGTCGTCGCGTTGGCCACGGTCGACGTACCGGTCGGAGCGCCGTTGACGAAGCCGATCTTGAGCAGCTGCCCGTTGGTCGAGTTGACGACGTACAAGGTGTTGGCGTCGAGGAACATCCCCTTCGTGCCGCCCCAGGAGATGTTGCCCCCTGGCACCGTGCTCTCGATGCCGCCGATGACTCCGCTGTCGGGGGAGAACCAGCGGGAATAGAGCGAGGTTTGGCCGCTGCGCGTGTAGTAGATGCGGTCGTTGGCGTAGAACATGCCGGTGATCGAGCTCAGCTGGCCGTACCACGTCGGCAGCACCCCGGCATAGGTCTGGCCGGCGGGGCCGCTGCCGGTCTCGACCGTGCTCCACAGCGGGTCGAGATATGGGTTGACCTGCACCGGTGCGCCGAAGCTCGAGCCGTCGAAGGAACGCCGATACAGGTAGCCGTCGGTCTGGCCGTAGAACAGGGTGTGGCCGATCATCACCGCTCCGCGGACGGCGCTCCAGTCGAACGTTCCGGTGCTGATGGTGCCCTGCGAGAGGATGCTGGTCCCGTTGTAGTTGATGACGCTCGCCGCGTTGGCGTTCGAGCCGATCGAGTTGTTGATGATCTCGATGGCGTTGATCTCGGGATTGCCGGTGACGTGGGTGAAGTCGATGTTGACGGTGCCGTCGCTGGTGATGTCGAACGACTTCATGGTGCCTTTGTTGACTCCGGGGTCGTCGTTGGGGTCGTAGTTCGCCAGCTTGGTGGCGCCGTCGATGAGGACGTTGAAGTTCCGTGTCGTGGTGGACCTGTTGGCGAAGTAGAGCCGCACCTGGGTGCTGGTCTTGCTCGGGACGGGGAAGGTCCACTGCATCTCGTTGCCGCCACTGGGGTCGTTGCGTTCGGAGGTCCAGATGCCGAGGGGAGTAGTGGACGGGACGTTGATCAGGCTGGCGGAGGTGAGCGCGCTCTGGGTCGCCGTCGAGCTGCCCGTGTTGTGGAACGCACTGGTCGCCGCGTTGTCGGCGGCCCAGTCGGGGCCGTTGTCGAGGGAGGCGATCGCCGCGCCCGCGGCGTTCACGCGGTACAGCACGTTGCTGGCCGCCACCGGCGCGCCGGCGTAGACGTTGCCGGGGAGCGAACCGGAGTCCTTCGAGGCGGTGTTGTAGCCCTCGCTGTAGGGGAAGAAGGCGATCCGCGGCCGCTGGTAGCGCCGATCGCCGATCCAGTTCGTGTTGCTCGTGATCCACAACCCGGCATCGGTCTCGTAGATCTCGTACGCCGCCTCGCCGCGCGGGTTGCGGGCGGGGTTCCACGTGAGCGGGACGCCGGTCTGCGGGTCGAGCGCTGAAAGCCCGGGCCGCGGGACGGCGCCCTGAGCCGCCTTGTCGGAGCCGTTGGGGTTGTTCATCCAGCGGTTGTGGCCCCCGATGAAGACGGCCGACTGGGTGATCTCGACGCCCCACAGGGTGTCTCCGCCCGACGGGTCGGTCCAGGTCGGCATCAGCGTGGTGCCGACGGCGTACGTCTCGAAACGCGCGGCCGTGTCGCACAGGGTGCTGCTGTGGGGTCCACCGGTGGCGGCGATGACGAAGAACGAACCGTCTGGCGACATCTCGACGTCGCGCATGTAGCTGTCGAACGCGTTGGGCGAGCAGATCGGGGCGTACGTCGTGGTGGCCCACGTCGTCGACACGGTGGCGTTGGCGCCCGTCAGGTCGATCATCACGATCTGGTCGCGCGCCAGGCCGCCGACGATGCGGAAGTTCCCGGTCACGATGAGGCGGTCGCCGGCGGGTGTGACGCCGGACTCGCGTGGGCCGACGGGCGCCTGTGCCCCGGAGCCGGTGTTGTTGTGGTGACCCGACATCGCGATGTCCATGAAGGGGTCGAAGGCACCCGTCGTGGCGTTCAGGGTGGCGAGCTCGCCATGGGGCACGCCGCCGATCCGGGTGAAGAAGCCGCCGATGAACAGCCGGTTGTTGGGGAGCAGCTCCATCGTCTCGACGCCGCCGTTGGTCGACGGCGCCTTGAACGTCGTCACGGCCAGGCCGGTGTTGACGTTGATGAGCTGGAGGTGGGTCGGGCCCTTGCCGTTGATCTTGGTGAAGTCGCCCGCGACGTACACCGTGTCCGACGTCGGGCCGGGCATCAGCTGTTGCACCTGACCGTCGACGGTCGGGTTGAAGGTCTGACTCACCGCGCCCGTGTTCGCGTCGAACGCAAACAGGTTCTGCCGGGTGTACGGCGTGCCGTTCATCGGGTCGGTCACCTGCGTGAACAGACCCCCGGCGATCATCACGTCGCCGACCTGCACGATCTTGGTGACCTCCCCGTCGAGCACCCACGGCGTCTTTTTCGACGGGACGTCGCCCGGCATCCGGTCGGGCGCCGGCGGTGTCGCCACAGCAGCGGACGCGGGCGCCGAGGTCGCCCCGGCGGCGGGCGTGCTGAAAGCACCCACGGGGATGGCCAGGGCGACGGCGGCCGTGAGGGCGAGGATCGGTCGTACGCGCACGGTGTGCTCCAAACGGTCCTGATCAGGACGGGCCGAGAACCGCGGGTCGCGGAGTCCATGCTGATCTCAGGGCACGGACCATTCCTCGGGCGGGTCGAGACGCCACAGTGACTAGAATTGGGGAGCGCCGGAGGTCGCTTCGGCGTTGTGCGGCTCCGCCCGGGCGACCCGCCATCCACCCGGGCGGTACGACGGGTCCTCGACCTGGGCAAGGGTGGGTGATCCGAACATGGGCAGCCCGGTCGTAAGGCGTACGACGCCCCAGACGACCGGCATCGTCGCCACCATCGCCAGTCCCACGACCGCGATCAGCATCGGGTGCGTGTCGTGCTCGCCCGCGCCCAACGGTGCCCAACCGGCCTTGTCGAGCAGTGCGATGCCCGACATCGTCAGCACCACCACGATGCCGCGCCGGATGATCGACTGCGGCACTCTCGGCGCGAGGATGCTGCCGAGGACCGAGCCCGGGGTCGAGCCGAGGACCAGCGCGAGAGTGAGCCGCCAGTCCAGGCCGTGCAACGCGATGTTGGAGATGGCCGCGGCGAGCACGAGCGGGACGGCCTGGACCAGGTCGGTGCCCACCAGCCGTACGGCCGAGAGGCCGGGATAGAGGATCAGCAGGGCGATCATGATGACGGAGCCGGATCCGACGCTGGTGATGCCGACCAGCAGGCCGCCGATGGCACCCACGATCAGCGTGGGGATCGGCCGGATGCGCTGGCTGGCGTCGGTGGCGTGGTAACCGCGGCGGATCCGCAGCAGGTTGATGGCGAGGCGCAGCGCGTACGTGGTCGCGGCGAAGAGCAGGGCGAAGCCGATGCAGAGCTTGAGCGTCCGATCGAGCTCCTGGGGCGGCGCGGCCCAGCTGATCAGATGCGGCCCGAGCAGCGCCATCGGCACCGACCCGGCCACCAGCCACGCGGCCAGGGAGAGGTCGGGCGAACCCTCACGCTTGTGCACGAGCGCGCCGCCGCTCTTGTAGACCGCCGCGGCGGTCAGATCGGCGGTGACGACGGTCGTGGCATTGCCGACGCCGAGGAAGAGCAGGGCCGGCGTCATCAGAGCCCCCCCGCCCATGCCCGTGAGACCGACGACGACACCGACGAGGAAACCCGCCGCCACGACGGCGAGCGAAGCGGTGGTCAACAGGTCTCCCATGGCTACCTTCGATCGTGTGTCGAGACGTCGGGCGCACGCGATGAACCACCGTGCCGCCGACCCTGTGGATGAGACGCCATGAGACCCGGCGAAGGGCTTTTGGCCGCAGTGATCGAGCCCAACTCCCCGAATTCGGGGATACCCCACCAGGTCCGAGCCCCACGCCCCTTCGCCCTGTCTAGGTTCCCCGTTCGAGGCCCTGCACGAGGGGGACCGGTCTGGGTTGTTCGACTGGTTGCGGGGGCAGCGATGAGGGACTTGCAGGTAAGCATGCGTCCGGTGCGCCGGGGGGTGGCAGCCGCCACGGTGGCTGCCGTGGTGGCGGCGACGTTCGCCATCATCGGGTTCACGGCCACGGCCGCCTTCGCGGCGGACACCATCGGCTTCCGTGCCTCGGCGCAGGCGGCGTACAACCAGCTGACGGCCCGGGTCACCATCCCCGCCTCCGTGGGGGCGACCGACGGGATGCTGCTCTTCGTGACCAGCGGCACGGCCGGGGTCACGATCACTACGCCCCCCGCTGGCTGGACCCTCGAGAGCACACGGAGGTCGAGCACCGACACGGACACCTACCTGTACAGCAAGGTCGCCGCGGCCAACGACGCCGGGAAGAATGCAGCCGTCACGTTTTCCAAGATCACCAAGTCGACGCTCACCCTGCTCGCGTACGACGGCACGGCGGCCGACCCGGTCGCCGCCTTCGCATCTGCCGCCGAGACGGTCAGCCGTAGCACCCACACGACACCGGTGGCCACGGTAGGAACCGCGGGGTCCGTCGTGGTGTCCTATTGGGCCGACAAGACGAGTGCGACGTCCGGTGGATGGACCCTTCCGGCCGGTCAGACCCAGCGCAGCGTCGCGTTGGGCACCGGATCCGGACACATCAGCTCGGTCGCCTCCGACCTCAACGGGCCAGCGGGCGTCGGGTCGACCACGCCTCGCACCGCCACGGGTGCTGCCGCGACGGCCAAGGCGACCATGTGGACCGTGGTGCTTCAGGCCGACCAGACTTCGACCACGAACGTCGCACCGGTGGCGTCGTTCGCCGTGAGTTGTCCACAGGCGACCTGCACGGTCGACGCATCCGGCTCCACCGACGCCGCGCCGGGCACCATCGCGTCGTACGCCTGGAACTTCGGTGACGGCAGCACCGGCACCGGCGTGACCACGACCCACACCTACTCCAGCGGTGGCTCGAAGACGATCACGCTCACGGTCACCGACGACCAAGGACTCGCGTCCGCGCCGGTGAGCCACCCGGCCAACCCCACTGTGGGCGGCGGCGGCGGCGGCGGGTCGGACGGGCCGCCCAAGCCCGGCCACACCCATCTGGTCCCGGACAAGCCGCGCAATGACATGCCGCGCATCAGCGACGGGGAGATCCTCGACATCGAGGTGATCCCGAGCCTCAACCGCGTCTTCGTCGCCGGAACCTTCACTTCGCTGGCGAACACGACCGGGAACACGGCGGTGGTGCGGCAGGCCGGGCTGGCCAGCTACAACTTCCAGACCGGTCAGATGGACACGAGCTTCCGTCCCACCTTCAACGGCGGCGTGGCCGCAGTCGAGGCATCTCCCGACGGTACGAAGCTGTTCGTCGGCGGCTCATTCAACACGGTGAACGGGGTCGCTGAGCAGAAGGTCGCGAGCCTCAACCTCACCACCGGCGCTCCGCTGTCCACCTGGCACTTCAGCAACGTCACCAACAACCAGGTGACCGCACTGTCGGTCTCCAACGACACCGTCTACGTCGGTGGGCGGTTCACCCGGATCAACGGCATCGTCAAGAGCGGCCTGGCCGCGGTGAACGCGGCCTCCGGGGCCGTTGACACCGGCTTCAGCAACGACATCACCGGCGGCATCGGTGTCAACGGCGCCCTCGGCGTCTCGCAGCTGAAGCTGACCCACGACGGCACCAAGCTCCTGGTCGTGCACACCGGTCGTCAGATCAACGGCCAGGACCGCTACGGCATGGGCATCATCGACACCGCCACCAAGCTGCTGCTGCCCTGGCGGAGCACCTTGTGGGACGACAACCTGGCTCGCGTCGGTGGCGTTACCCGGATCTACGGCGCCGACATTGCTCCGGACGACTCCTACTTCGTGGTGACCAGCGGATCGGGTGGTGACGCACCGCCGATCAGCGACGTGGCGATCCGGTTCCCGCTCACCCCCGCGTCGCTCCAGGACTCCAACGTCCAGCCGACCTGGATCTCGCGTGACTTCGACAGCACGTACTCGGTCGCCGTCACCGAGCAGGCCGTCTACCTCGGCGGACACTTCGGCTTCATCGATGACAACAGTGCCGACGAACCGTACCCGGGCCTGCAGAACGTCGGCTACGGCACCGGGCAGGGTCTGGCCGGCTACGGGCTCGGTGATCAGGTGGTCCGCCGCGACCACATCGGCGCGGTCTCGCCGGACAAGGGCCGGGCGATCGAGTGGAACCCCACGGGCGGTTCGAACTCGTTCGAGGGCTGCAAGGCCATGGAGGCCACGCCGGCCGGTCTGTTCATCGGCGGTGACGGCATGTTCCAGGGCGGGGTGAAGACCGGTCGGGTCGCGTTCTACGCCTTCAACTCCGTGACCTACCCGCCGGCACTGCCGGACACCACGATCAGCACACCGGTTGAGGGCCGGGTAGTCGCCAACAACACGCCGTTCTCGGTCACCGGCTCGTCGAAGGTCACGACGGGCACGGTGGGCCGGGTACAGGTGCAGATCCAGGACCGGAACAGCGGGCAGTACCTCACGTCGGGCAACGCCTGGACCAGCACTGCTACCACCGTCAACGCGTCGCTCGACGCCGGGACGGGGACGACGCGCACGTGGCACCTGGACAACCGGGTGGTCACCACGAACCGGAACCTCCTGGTCTCGGCGCAGGCGTTCACCGCGGCGACCGGCGGCACCGGTGACACCACCTAGGCGACCAAGAAGTTCGAGTCTTTCGGCACCGACGACCAGACGCCGACGACGTCGATCACCGGGCCGAGCGGGATCCAGACCTCGACGTCGTTCACCGTGACCGGCACCGCCAGTGACGACAAGGGCATCAACTCGCTGAGCTTCTGGTTCCGCGACGACCAGGACCGCTACCTGCAGGACGACGGCACCGTGAGCCCGATCTTCCACACGTTCCGCGGCACGCCCGACGTCATCGGTGCCACCTCGGCGACCTGGTCCTATGACGTGACGTTGCCGCACGAGGGCGTCTGGCGTGGCAGCGCCACGGCGACCGACACGGCCGGACAGGCCGACCTGCGCAGCGCAACCCGCGACTGGACCGTCGACTCCAACGCCGCGGCACCGACGGTCGCCATAGAGCAGCCGGCGCCCATGACGCCCCCGTTCGCCGTCCCGGCGGTCACCGTGGCGCCGGGTGGCAAGCTGACGTTCTCAGGCACGGCGTCGGACGACGAGGGTCTGAAGAACGTCGAGATCACGCTGCGGAACGCCAGCACCGGCGAGAAGCTCGGCAACGACGGAACCTGGGGTACGACGGTCACCGCCGGCCTCTACCGGGTCTCGCCGGTCGACATCGGCGGCTCCACCTACAACTGGACTTACACGACGTCGTTCAACCTGTCAGCGGGCAGCTACACGTTCACGGTGCGAGCGACCGACGACACGGGGCTGACCACGGCGTCCGCGAACCGTGGTTCCCTGGCCGTGAACGCCCAGGTCGCGGGTGACCTGCCTCCCGACACCACCATGAGCTTCACCGCGCCGACCGACGAGTCGTTCGCAGTGAACCTCTCCGGCACCGCGACCGACGACAAGGGTGTCACGGGCGTGAAGGTGTCCTTGCAGGACAGGGACACCGGTCGGTACCTCCAGCCCAACGGCACGATGGCAGCGTCTTTCGCCACCCTGAGCGCCACGTTGTCCACGCCGAACGGCACGAACTCGACCTGGTCGCTCCCGGTGACTCTGCCAACCTCGGGCAACTGGACCTTCTCGGCGATCGCGACCGACACCGTGGGTCAGCAGGACCCTTCGACCTCCGGGGCCTCGGCCACCTACGCCGCCTACCCGAACGACGGGCCGCCGACCCTGAGCGACACCCTTGGGCAACCGCAGAACGATGCCACGTTCTCCGACGGGGTGATCGTGGTGACCGGTCGCGCCGAGGACGCGCCGGACGCCAGCGCCTCCATCGCCTCGGTGCAGGTCGCCATCGTCAACAGCGCCGGGCAGTACATGAGCTCGACTGGGACGTTCGCCAACACCACGCCCAGCTTCCGGTCGGCCTTCCTCAACAGCCCTGGCAGTACTGGGTCGAACTACTCCTACACCACCCCGGTCATCCCGGCCGGAACCTACGGCGTCATCGTCCAGCCGGTCGATGTGCACAACCAGATCGGTCCGTCCCGGACCGCGACTGGTGTCGTGGTGACCCAGCCCCCGAACAACCCACCGGTGGCCAGCTTCACCTACAGCTGCAACCAGAACGTCTGTACCTTCGACGGTCGCGGATCGACCGACGAGAACCCCTCGTCGCTGACCTACTCGTGGAGCTTCGGCACCCAAGGGACGGCCACCGGACCGCTGCCCACCAAGACCTTCACCGCGCCGGGCACCTTCCCGGTGACCCTGACCGTCAAGGACCAGTGGACGGTGACCAATGCGTCGGCGCCGCAGAACGTGACGATCGTCGAACCGGCGGGCAACCACCCCCCGGTGCCGACGTTCGTCCAGAGCTGCCAGGGCCTGACGTGCTCGGTGAGTAGCCAGGGCACAGCCGACCCCGACACCGGAGACGTCATCTCCTACGCCTGGAACTGGGGTGACGGCACGGCCCCGAGCACGGGCGCCTCGCCGGCGGCCCACGTGTACGCGAGTGCGGGTAGCTACACGATCACGCTCACGACCATGGACGGTTGGGGCAAGACCGCCTCGACCACGCGCAACGTGGTGCTGAACGAGCCGGCGAACAACACGGCGCCGCATGTCGAGTTCACCACCAGCTGCGCGTCGTTCACGGTGTGCCAGATGAACAGCGCCGGCACGGCTGATGCCGAGGGTGACGCGATCAAGTACTCGTGGAACTGGGGCGACGGTACGACCGTGACCACCACCGCCAACCCGGCGCACACCTACGCCGTTCCCGGCACCTACACGATCGCCCTGACCGTCACCGACGTATGGGGCAAGGCGACCACGGTCAGTCACGACGTGACGATCACGGAACCGGCCGGCAACAACGCGCCGACCGCGGTGATCGCCTCCGGCACCTGCCCCACCTTGACCACGTGTGCGATGAGCGCCACCGGGAGCAGCGATCCCGACACCGGCACGGGTGACGGCATCCGGAACTACGTGTGGAGCTGGGGTGACGGCTCGCCCGACACCACGGGTACGTCGGCCAGCCAGTCCCACGTGTACAACGTCGCCGGTAGCTACACGGTCACGGTGAGGGTGCTCGATTGGGGCCGGAGCAGTTCCGCCGTGACCCAGGGCGTCACCACCCAGACCGAGCCCGCCGGCAACAACGCGCCGACGGTCGTGTTCGCCCAGCCGACGTGCACGGGCCGGACCTGTCCGGTGAGCGCGGCGGGGACGACGGACACCGACGGCGGCATCCGGAGCTACGCGTGGAAGTGGGGAGATGCATCAACGGACACCGTCACGACGTCAACCAGCTCATCGCATTCCTACCCGGCCGCGGGGACCTACACCATCACCCTCGTGGTCACCGACAACTGGGGACGCACGACCACGGCCACCCGGTCGGTGACGGTCGCATAGCGTCCACACTTCGGACGTGACCGGCGGCGGACTTTGATGTCCTCCTCCACTCCCGTTGGGTGTCTATGCGTGGGTGGGTGTGCTTTCCTGGAGTGGCTGGAGTCACTGGAGTGACTGGAGGGGCAATTTGCCGGCGATGCTGGCGGGTGGGCTGTGTTACGGTCCCGAGCCATGGAACACATGTCACGCCGCAATGCCCTTCTGATGCTCGGCGGTGCTGCCGGCGCTGTGGGTGCTCTCGGAGCGTCCCCGGCGTCAGCCGGCGGCGGTGCGCTCGCCGCGAAGAGGCTCACTCACCTCGGACCCCAGGCCGTGATCGCCTCCGAGACCACGCTCATCGGCATGAGTGCGCCGAGCGGGGTGTGGGCCGAACGCGTGAGCGCGGTGGGTCCCGGGCTCGGCGCTCGTCGCATCTTCGCCAACCTCGCCCAAGGCCCCACCAGTCAGTTGCACCTTGTCGAGCAGGCACACGCCGCCGGCCTGCTGCCGGTCATCTCCTACAAGCTGGGCGGTGACGCGGCAGGCGCCGCGGCCGGCAAGTTCAACGCCGCTGCGCAGCAGGCCGCCGCCCACCTCGCGTCGTTCGACAAGGCGACCGCTGTGTGCGTCTGGCACGAGCCCTACGGAGACATGAACGGAGACAGGTACGCCGCAATCACCAAGCAGCTGCTGCCGATCTTTCGGCGCAACAAGGTTCGGGTCGGCCCGCTCCTCAACGGATGGCTGCTCAACCAAAATCAGTCCTCGTTCGCGTCGTACTGTCCCGAAGAGCTCTTCGGGTATTGGGACTGGTTCGGCATCGACACCTACGAGTCCGGCACCGTGTCGAACCCGGGCGAGGCCAAACCCGCCCCCCGCATCCCGGCGCTGTACCAGTACCTGAAGTCGCGCGGTCACGGTGACCTGCCGATCGGCGTGGGTGAGTACAACGGTTACAGCGGCGCGACGATCGCGGCCGTTGGCGACGCTCTGCTCACCACGCCGAACGTGTGGTTCGGGTGCGTCTGGAATGTCACGGGCGGTAGAAACTACGCGTTGACCGGCGACCGACTGGCCGCGTTCCGGGCGACTCTCGCCGACGCGCGCGTGTGACTCGCACCGTACTGCACTGACCGCGCGTTCGGGCTTTCCCTGGTACGCAGGGGCCGCCTGCTGAGCCATCGGTACTAGGCCGAATGACCAAACGGTCCGCATCGTCTAGTCCGTGTGAGCCAACTTGCTTCGTTTCCCTATGGCGAGGCCTCTGGTGTCCGTACGGTCTCGCTCCATGGAAAATTTATCTCGACGTCAAGCCCTCCTCGTTCTCGGTGGCGCCGCCAGCGCCGTGGGTGGCCTCGGTGCAGCCGCAGTAGCCGGCTCGTCCCTGCTTCCCTCCACGTTCGCAGGCGCGGCCACCCCCAAGCTCCGCAAACCGCGGTCCCAAGGCGACCATCGCCTCCGGCACCAAACTCATCGGCGTGAGTTCACCTGACAACCTGTGGGACCAAAGAGCCCGGGAGACCGGGGCCGGCGTGGGTGCCCGCCGCATCTTCGCCGATCTCGCCAAGGGACCCACCAGCCAGCTGAAGCTCGTGGAGCAGGCCCACGCCGACGGCATGCTGCCGGTCATCTCTACAAGGTCGGCGGTGACGTCACGGGAGCGGCCGCAGGCAAGTACAACGCCGTGGCGCAGCAGGCCGCTGCCAAGCTGGCGGCGTACAACAAGGCCACCGCCGTCACCTTCTGGCACGAGCCGGACGGCGACATGACTCCCGCCCAGTACATCGCGGCCAGCCAGCGGCTGCTGCCGATCTTCAAGCGCACCAAGGTCCGGGTCGGGCCGATCTTGAACTGGTGGCTGCTCAACAAGCACCCGGACATCTTCGCGACGCTCTGCCCCGAGGAGCTCTTCGCCATCTGGGACTGGTTCGGCATCGACACCTACGAGACCGGCACCATCGCGAGGCCGGGTCCGGTCAAGCCCGCGGAGCGTATCCAGCTTCTCGTCGACTTCCTGAAGGCGCGGGGCCACGGCACCATACCAATCGGCATCGGCGAGTACAACGGCTACAGCGCGGCGTCGATCGCGGCTGTCGGTGAGGCGCTGCTGAGCACGCCCAACGTGTGGTTCGGCTGCGTGTGGAACGTCACGGGCGGCACGAACCATGTGCTGAGCGGCGACCGCCTCACGGCATTCAAGAAGACCCTGTCCGACCCTCGTCGCGCCCGCACCGTGTGACCCTGGCCTGCCAACCATTGACACCCGACGCCCTGCCGGCCACGGAGACATGGCCGGCAGGACGTCGTTGTGGCCCTGGATCGCCCGGTCCGGCCCTCATACACCTGGGTGATGGCCGGCGTCACGACGACCCAGTCGTGCTGTCGTGCCGCTAACCTGTTGACTTCTGGTCCGATCGGTCCGGGGAGAGGTTGGCATCGTGGCAGCGGCCGTCCCGATCCTCGTGACCGGCGCGCCCCGGTCCGGCACCACTTGGCTAGCCCGGCTGCTGGCGCATGCTCCCGGTACGGCGCTGGCGGGACGAGAACCGATGAACCCGCGGGGTCACCAGTACGCACTCGGGGGCACCCTCGACGGCTGGACGCGGCTCCGCACCCTGTCGCGACGACAGAAGTTGGATCTTGGCCTCGCTTACCGTGGCCTCAACCCGTTTGTCTACAGCCGATATGGCGCGCGGCAGTGGGCCGCGCCTCTGCCGCGCACACGCATCGTGATCAAAGACCCCTTCGCAGTTCTGTCGCTGCCCGTCATCGCCGACCAGACCTCCGCTTGCTGCGTCCTCCTGTATCGACACCCTGCGGCTCTGCTCGCCAGTTATCGGCGGATGGGTTGGCGCGCCGACACCGAGGGGCTTCGCACGGTCGTCGCCTCTGCGGCTCGCGACGGCGGACCTTGCGTGGACCATCTCCCAGAAGCTGGCGAGGTCGGGGAGGCCGAGGAATTGGGGCACTTCTGGCGCGCCTTGCACCAGTTGGCGCTGGCCGACCTCGACGCACGCCCCGACCTGGACGTCACGGTGGTCTCCCACGCTCGACTGGCGGCCGGAGGAGCGGATGCGGGGCGTAGCCTCGTCGCCCAGTTGCGCCTCGCGTGGGATCCAGCCATGGAACATGAGCTGCAGAAAGAGGTCTCGGGTGCCGTACGCGCCGACCAGCTGCACAACTTTGACCGCGCACCGGCCCACGTCGCCGAGGCTTGGCGGACCCGGGTCTCCGCGGCGGATGTTGGGGCCATTGAGAAGATCGCCGGTGACACTCTGGCTCGTCTCGAGCGGCGGGCCGGCGGCTGACGGGCCAACCCTTTGCGCTCACTGTCCGCGTCTCTACGCGTCGAACCGAATCCGAAGTGCCGCTCGCTCGCGGGTCGGGGCTGACCGTCGATCGGTTCCGCGCTCTGGCCGACGAAATGGTGGCCGAGCTGGCGAGTGGCGTCAAACGGAGGTCGAATTCGCGGTCCATGAGCTCCTGCAGCACCTCAAACGGACAGCGGGCTGACCCGCTACTTGGCCAACTTCTCCCTTGAGGGCGATCGATTCGCCCGAGTTGGACAGGTTGCCGCCGCAGACGGCGGCGAGTGCGAAGGCGTAGGTGGTCCGGAGCCTGGTGGCGTTGGCGTTGGCGACGGCAGAGGAAGACGCCGGGGGCGATGGTGATGCCGGCCAGGCCCGGCTCAGACCTTGGCTGCAAGACGCTGTCTGGTGGGTCCCGGCCGGCGCCGCAGCGCCGAGCGGAAAGCACCGAGCCCGAGGGCGTCGCGCCAGGACCACACGCCGAACAGATAGGCGAGTGTGCCGATCCCGAGCACGGCCGTCTCGATCGTGACGGGTAGATCGGAAGCGAGGACGACGACGTCGACGGCACCGAAGCACGCCAAAGCCAAGAGCGAGACCTGAACGGCCGGACGCGTCGCCGGCCACATGTCGAGGTGTCGGCGGACCTGGACGAGCGGGAGCACGTTGCGCACGACGATGGCGACCGACCACGAGATCGCTGCGCCCCGGATCCCCGCGAGCGGGATCAGCACCACGTTCATGGCTACGTTGACGGTCAGTGCCACGGTGCTGTTGCGCAGGCTGAGCCAGCTACGGCCGGCCATCAACAGCACGGAGTCGACTGGGCCGCACGCCGTGGACAGGAGCATGGTGAGGGACAGGATGAGGACCACGTCGGACGCGACCGCGTAGCCGTCGCCGAACACGCCCATCAGCAGGGGCGAGAAGCCCGTCAGCACCAGGTAGAAGGGCCAGGAGGCGATCACACTCCACATCGTGGCTGTTTGGAACACCGAGTTGGCGGTCCTCGTCTCGCCACGGGCGAACAGTGAGCTCAGGTGGGGGGCGAGCGCCTGCTGCACCGACTGGACAAAGAGCTGTCCCAGTACGATGAACCGCGTCGCTGCGGTGTAGAGCGCTGCCTGCGCGGG
Organism: Nocardioides sp.; assembly: GCA_050997635.1. Taxonomy (GTDB): domain Bacteria; phylum Actinomycetota; class Actinomycetes; order Propionibacteriales; family Nocardioidaceae; genus Nocardioides. The sequence continues at coordinate 17,305 of JBPCQY010000160.1, read as the reverse complement.
TGAGGCCAGGGCCGCCACCAGTACGACGTCGGAACGCTTCAACGCGGTCTGGGTGACCCGGGCAATCGCCCGCGGCGCGGTGTAGGCCCAGAACTCTCGCGCGAGGGTGAGCCAAGGCGTGGGCTCACCCGGGACGGCCCGGGCATCCCGGAGCTGGATGCGCAGCCACGAGCCCGCGACGACCAGACCCAGCACGTAGGGCAGGCACCACGCCAGCGCGAGCATCAGCGCCCCACCACCCATGAGATAGACCGCCAGCACGGCCACGGCCTGGAGACCGAGTCGACCGAGGTTGTCGACCAGAACGGTCGGCCGCATCGATCCCATCCCACGGGTGGCGGCCACGACCAGGTCGTAGAGCGCCGCGGCCGGCAGCACCAGAGCGAGCGCGCGCAGCATCACCGACATCGTCGAGGCCGTCTCCGAGCCGACCAGGAGGGGTGCCAGCGACGGTGCCGCGGCGTAGAGGGCCAAGCTGGCGCCGAGGGACAGGCCGATGACCGGGACCACCGACACGATCAGAGTGCGCATGGCGTCGACGGGACGTTGCGCGGCGAGCTGTGCCGGCAGCCACTTGACGAGTCCGGTGTCGGTGCCCAGGAGGGCGATCGACTCGACGATCAGGAAGGCGGACGTCGCAGCGAACAGGGTGCCCGCGACGTCTCGGGAGAACCCGTTGGTGACGATGACGACCAGCAGCACGCCGGAGATCGAGCTGAAACCCGCCCCGACGACGCTGGCCGTGCCTCGCCGCGCGAGCTTCTCGAGCTGCCCCCGACTCTCGTCGGGTGGGACATCGGTCATCGCTTGGTACGTGTCATCCGGCTACGCAGGGGGAGCGAGGACTTGTTGGCCTTCTGCTTCGTCGTCGGCTCCGAGCCCTCCTCCTCCGCGCTCAGGCGGGTCCTACGGGCGGCGTCTCGACGTCCGACCACCAGCGCGGCCAGCGGCGGCGTTCCCTTGCTGGCGATGCCCCGGACGACGTAATCAACCGCGGCCGGGCGGGTACGACGCGTGGTCACCGCGACCAGGCACAGGTCGGCCGCACTCGCCATCGCCTCTCCCTCGACGCTGCCCAGACCCGGCGCCTGGATCACCACGAGGTTGCCGGCGTCCACGAGCGGGGCGAGCACCGACCGCAGGCGAGCCGAGGTGAGGAACTCCCGGCTCTGGGCGGTGAAGCCGCCACCGGGCAGCAGGCACAGCAGCGGTTCGCGGGTCGGCTCGAGCAGCTCCATGACGTTGAGGCGCTCGTAGAGCAATGCCTGGGCAAGGCCGTCGGCCACCGCGAGGTTGCTGTCGCCCGGCTGGTCGTCGGTGCGCACCAGGACGACCCGGTGGCCGGCCTTGGCGAACGACTCCGCCACGGCCTCGGAGACGTCCGCGTCGGAACGGCCCCCTCCGGGAGGAGCGACCGTGATGACGTTGGGGCGCGGCTCGAGCTCGAGGACCAACGCACGCAGGCGACGGATCGTGGTGTCGAAGGCCTCCGCGCTGTGCCGGTGAAGCAGCGGCAGGCGCTTTGCCGGGACGGCTGCGGCGACCGGGAGACCGAGCTCCTCGACCTCCCGCGGCGCCCGGATCGAGCCGAAGAGCCGTTCCATCAGCAGCGCCACCAGGCAGCCGAGCGCGAGTCCCGCGAGCACACCGCCCACCGGTACGATCAGCGCCGTCAGGCCGGCACCGTTCTTGGGGCGCGTGGCCGGTGAGAGCACGGTGCCGGCGGGGACGTCGCTGTTCTCGAGCGCGGTCCGCTGGGCGCGCAGACTGACGAGCTGGTTGCGCAACGCGGTCGCGAGCTGGTTCTGGAAGGCCTGGTTGGCGGGACTGCCGGTCTGGGCCGCGAAGGTGGCGGCGCGCAGGTCGCTGACGACGCCGTCGGTCTGCTTCGCGAGCCGGTCGATACGGCCGGCGTTCTCGTCGGCGGAGCGGTGCGCACGGTTCGCGAGGTACGTCGTGGCCACGTCGTTGGCCACCTTCTGGGCCGTGTCAGCGTTGGTCGACGTGTAGGAGATCTCCAAGGTCTGGGTGTTGGGCGGCACCACGATCGTCAGGTTCTTCTCGAGCGTGGGCGTCGAGATGTTGTCGCGTTCGAAGACGACCTGCAGGACCTCGGTGGAGCTCGCCACCTGCGCCTCGGTCTCGAGACTGGTCAGCTCGTCCTGACGCACCGCGGAGGGCGAGGGCACGAACGGGTTTCCGACCGACGGGTTGACCAGGACGGCCGCCGTGCTGGTGTACGTCGTCGACAGGGACGCGGCGTACAGCAGGCCGAGGGCCGCGCCGACGACGACGAGGACGATGACGACGGCCGGGTGGTGCCGGACGGCGCGGGAGATGGAACTGTGGCCGTGGCCGGCCGGGTGTTCAGACTGCATGGCGGTAGCTCTCGTGAAGGGTGGCTGCATCCGGCAGGTCGCCGAACGGGTTTGTGACACGTGGGGTGAGTACGGGACGGGGACGGCGCGAGCGGTCGAGGGCGGTGCCGAGCAACCAGGCCAGGAGCAGGCCGGTCATGGCTCCCGAGACGACGGGCACCTCGGAGTTGGCGTGGTCGGCATGCCGGGGGACGAGCGCGGGGGCGATCACATTGGCGGGTTCGGCGCGGGCGTCCTCCAGCTCCTGGAGGCGGGTCTCCAGGTCGAACACCTGGGTAAAGAGATCGTCGCCCGAGGACAGCACCACGTGCCGGTTCAGCAGTTGCTCCTCGGCGTCGATCCTCAGTTTCAACTGGCTCAGCTGGCTGGTGCGCAGGGAGCCGAGCATCTCCCGGCGTACCTGGACGAACGCGGCGATCGCGGCGTTCGCGCCGGCGGAGGCCTTCTCGGCGGAGCCGGCCCGCACGGTCACGTGCAGGACGTGGGTGCTCGGTGACGCGGAGACCGACAGGTCCTGGCCGGCGATCGCCTCGTCCTTGCCGAGCACGGTCGCGACGGCCCCGAGGACCTTGGGGCTGCGCAGCAGCTGGGCATCGGTGTCGATGCTGACCGGTGGCGGCATCAGCTCGGTGGTCGACACCGTGACGTACATCGGCACGGGCGTGAGCGCCACGGAGGCCGTCGCGGAGTACGACGTGGGCTGGGTCAGCGACCAGACGTAGCCGAAGATCAGGCCGGCCCCCATGAACGCGGCGATCCAGGCCCGGTGCCGCCGGACGAAGGCGACGTAGTCGGACCACAGGGGAAGCCCTGCCGGCTGGCTCACGACAGCCATGCGGGCTCCCTGCCGAGCAGGTCGGCCAGCGCGCGGTCGTGACCGTGGAAGTGCTCGCGGAGCTGTGCGCGGGTCGCCTGCGGCATCGCGCCGCTCGGCCTGCCGTTCCAACGGTCGAAGGTCTCGGGCAGGACCGGTGGGAGGCCGAGGAAGTCCAGCAGCCCGCCGTACGTGGTCTCCGGCTCGGTGAAGAACGCCTCACTCTCGATCACGTGGACCTGCGCGGCCGGCAGGTACGTCTGGAGACGCACCAGCTGCTCGGCGTACTGGCCGCGGCGTACGTAGGCGTGGTGGCGGTGGCTGAAGCTCTGGTAGTCGGCGTCGGCCAGAATCCGCTCCGCCTGGCCGGCGAGCCGCTCGTCCTCACGAGCGAGCGCGACGTCGAAGGTCTCGGTCTCATAGCCTCGCGCGCTCTCGTGCTTCCACGCAGACCAGGCCCGCTCGACCGGGTCGCGCAGCATCGCGACGATGCGTACGTCGGGCAAATGGCGGGCGATCCTCTCGGCGGCGCAGGGGTGGAAGGAGTAGTAGCCGCTGGCCTCGAACGTGATCGGGTCGCCCTCGACGCCGCGACTGCGGGTGCGCAGGTAGGCGGTCGTCGAGAAGTGGCCCTGGTACCAGGAGAAGTCGCGGTGGTAGTTGACGTCGAAGTAGTTGACCCCCTTGTGGTGGTTGGCCGAGTGCACCAGCGGGTGCGACATCAGGGCCCGGAACAGCGAGGTCGTGCCGGCGCGCTGGGCGCCCACCACGATGAACGACGGCAGCTGACGGCTGCCCGCGGTGGTCGATCCGACCCGGACCGACAGGGCCCGGCCGGCGATCTTCACGGGGCGGGGAACGGCGGTGCGCACGCTCATGAGCGTCCTTTCGACACGGTGGGGGCGGAGTGCTCGGAGAGCCGCTCGAGCAGCGACAGCACCCAGGCGGTACGACGACGCAGGGGCGGCGTCGCGCCGTACGTGAGGGCGTCGACGTACCGGACGGCGATCTCGAGGAGGTAGAGGCGCAGGGTGAGGTCGTGCTGGTCGGTGGGCGTGCCCATCGCGGTCAACGTCGGTGACACCGAGCGCACGAAGGTCTCCTCCTGCTTGCGCTCGCCGGCGGCGCCGGGCCGGACGCTCTGGGCCTCGAAGTGCAGGCCGTCGAAGCCGACGGGCACCTCGCAGTGGTAGCGCTCCCAGTCCCAGACCTGCAGGTCGCCGTACCCCATGCCCATGTTCCAGGCACCCCAGTCGCCGTGCCAGCCGCCCAGCCAGACCGGGTCGGCGCCGTGCCGCTCCTCGATCGTGCGGGTGGCGGCGACCAGCCTGGCGCCGTGCGGCTGGCTCGCCAGCAGCTCCGCGTCGCTGCTCAGCCTGCGCCAGAACCCGCTGTCGGTCAGGGGCACGTTGACGGTGCCGCACAGGTTGGAGACCTCGCGCATCGCCATGAACCGGGAGGACCGGGTCACCTCGTGGTGCGGGCTCGTCGTCAGCGGCGACATCACCAGCACCTCGAGCCCCGACCACTGGCCGTGGTGCAGCAGCTGCGGCACGCGGAAGGAGCGAGGGTGCTGGCCGCCGACGGTCGCCAGCGACTGTGCCTCGCGGCGCACGAGCGCGGCGGTCAGGTCGGTATGTCCCACCTTGGCGTAGCCCTTGAGCCGACCGTCGAGGTCGTAGACCTGGAGCACCGGCTTCTGGTTGACCCGCCGGGTGCCCAACAGGATGCCGACGCGCACCTCGGTGCCGAAGCACTCGGCGAGGTGTCGCTCGATCGAGTCGGCGCCGGGGTCGGTGAGCGGGATCCGCAGCATCGGCCACCGGGCCATCGAGAACGCGCGGGTGTGGACGGAGCGCTCCAGCAGCCGGAGCGCGGGAACCATGAGCGGTGAGTGACCGGTGCCGAGGCGCTTGATCATGCTGGAGGAGCCGGGCACGTCCGCGGGGACCAGCAGTCGCGGGCGTCGTTCGCTCGGGAAGAGATAGGCGTCGCGGTGCGACTGCCCGGCACGGTGCCGGCTCCGGGTGACGTACGGCGCCTGGTCGGTCGCCGGCCACAACAGCCGCGCGACCTCGGTCGCGTACGCCGCGGAAGCGTCGGTGGGAGTGCTGGTCATGACGCCACCTCCGGCTCCGGCTGGTCGGCGCGCGCCATCAGCCCGATCGCGATCAGGGAGGTGAACAGGGCCGAGCCGAGGGAGTCGTAGACGAAGAAGCAGAGCACGGTGATCAGCAGGACGGTGCAGGTCGTGACGTCGATCGGGGACGGCCCGCGGGCTCGCCTGAGGAACTGCAGGGCGAAGAACGTGAGGCAGAGGATGGTGCCGCCGAAGCCGGTGGTGAGGATGAGGCGCCACATGAAGCCCTGGGTGCCGAGTGGCGGTGCGGCGCACTGGTGGCACGACGAGGTCTCCCCACCCGCGAGCGAGCTGAAGCTGCCCTGCATGGTGCGGGTGGTGCCGTAGCCGACGACCGGCGATCCCTTGGCCGCGGTCGTCACGACCGTCTGGGCCGTGCTGGCGCGGCGGTCGTTGCTGTGGGGGGTCTCGACCCTCAGCACGAGCGTGTCGTAGAGGGGAGAGGAGACGAACACGATGCCGCCGATCACCACTGCGGCGACGAGCACCTGCAAGGCCCGGCCGCGTCCGTTGACCGCCAGGCGCAGCGCGGCGTACACCGCGGCGAGCGCGAGTGAGATCCACAGGCCGCGGTTGAGCGAGAAGGTGATGGGGACGATCGAGGCGACGAGCACCAGGGGGCCGACCTTGCGGCGCCAGCCGGCGTCCCGGCCGAACCACGCCAGGACGAAGAACGGCAGGTAGAGCGCGAGGTTGTTGCCCCAGGCGTTGGAGTACGGGAACGGCGCCGTGGGCCGGGGCTGGACGTAGCCCAGGAAGTCGCTCGACGACGAGAGCGACGGGTGGATGAGGGTGCGGACGAAGTTCTTCGACGCCAGGCCGTGCGGCACGACGTACTCCATCAGGGACTTGAACTGCAGCGAGGGAGCCAGCACAGCCAGGAGGCCGAAGGCGGTCGTGACCACGAACATCCAGCCCAGCAGCCGCACTATCCGCTGGGTCGAGACCGAGCTGCTGGTGTTCGCGACGTACAGCATCGCGACCGTGATCGCGAGGTACCATCCAGTCCGCGCGGCGAAGTTGGCCAATGGGCCGAGGCCACCCCCAGGCACCGTGCCGGGCGCGGTGGCCCTGATCAGGAGAGCCCCGGCGAACATCCAGACCAGGAACAGCAGCCAAGGCGTGAAGCCGCGCGGCACGCGCAGGGGTCCCTGCCGGTGCAAGATGACGGCCATCGCGATCGCCATCACGAAGAAGATCACCTGGGCGAGCCCGAGCGCCCACCACACGGGGAAGCCGAGGTAGAGCACGGCCAACGGCCAGCCGGGCTTGAGGAAACGGGGCTCCGGCGGTCTCGTGGCGGCAGGACGCGCCAGCGCCAGGCCGGTCATCGTCGACATCAGGCCGCCTTCGCAGGTACGCCGGCCCGGCGTCCGAGGTACCCGTAGCCGAGCAACTGGGGGAGGGTGACGGCCGTGACCACCCGGCGTGCGCCCGCGGGCAGGCTCGCGCGCCAGGCGTCGTCGAGCTGGAGGTCGATGCGCCCGGTGGTGAAACGGGTCCGGCTGCCGGCGACACCGTGGCTCGGCTCGAGGACGACGCTGTGCTCACCGATGTGGGCCAGCGCATCGGCCGCCGGGGCGAGGCCGACGCTGCTCAGGGCCTGCTCGAGGGTCGGCCGGGGACGGGCGACGAGGTCCTCGTAGCGCACCCGGGCGGCGTGGGGGCTGGCGGCGGCCAGGACGCTGCACTCCAGCTGGAGCAGGGCCCAGAGCACGGCGAGCTGGTGCGGCGGGTAGGTGCCGAGGAGGTCGCCGTCCTTGGACTGCGGCTTGCTGATGCCGGACTTGTTCCAGGAGTTGGCGACGCCGCGGGAGTCGCGCACCAGGTTGAGCACCCGCAGGTCCAGGCCCCCGATCCTGCGCAGCGCGAAGAGCTGGGCGGTCGACTTGCTGGCGTCGACCACGACGTCGGCGCCCGACACGGCCGACACCGCGTCGTAGAGCCGGCGGTAGCAATCGAGGTACTCGTCGAGCTCGCGGAGGTACGCCGCGCCCGCGACGCCCGTGGCCAGGCTCGGGACGTGGCGCTGGCGGATGACGCGCGGCTGGAGCTGGGACATCCGGGCCGTCACCGACGACCAGCCGCCGAAGGCGCGCTCACCGACGGCGGTCCAGAACGGGCAGGCGGAGAACAGTTCCCCGCAGCCGCAGCGCTGGTCCTGGGTCGCCACGCGGGAGAAGATCGCGTTCAGCTCACCCGCGTTGACGGCTCCGGGCACGGCGCCGAGCATCCGTTCGAGCAGGGTGCTGCCGGATCGGCCCACGCCTGCGATGTAGAGCACCTTCAAGGGATCCCCCGAATCCTTGAGCCAGCGATGTTGCCGTCCTCCTCGGACGGGCTACGGGCACGCTAGGTGCCTCGCGGCCCTTGGAACTCGGCTGCGACTGCCCGTCCCCCATTTGGGGTAGCCGGCATCGCCACGAGGTCCACGGCCGTGATCACTCGCTGGCCTCGGTATCACACGGGGCGGGTCACCCAGACGGAGGCGAGCAGCTCCGCGAAGGTACGTTCGGCCGCGCCCTGCAGCTCCCACGAGCCCTCGGGGGAGTTCGCAGCGGAGTTGAAGTACGACAGCGACACCACGTTGTGGCTGCGCGCATAGTCGGCGGCCTCGCGTAGCCACTCGGACGCGATGCCGGGATTCTGCGGGTCCTCCCGGCAGCCGTACTCGCCGATCGCGATGGGCGTGTCACCGAACCAGCCGGCCACCTCGTCGACCTTGCTGCCGAAGCTGCGCCACGGCCTGCCGTTCGTGGGCGACCACGGGTTGTAGACGTCGACACCCAGGACGGCTGCCTCGCGCACGATCCACACCGACGGGTCCATGTTGCGGTTGAGGGGATCGAAGGTCCAGTGCTGCAGGACGGGGACGACCGTGACGTTCGGTGCCAGATCGGCAGCCAGGGCGATGGCGTGTCGCTGCATGCCGACGTAGTCCTGCGCCTGCATGCCCGGGGCACCCGCATCGTTCTCGGGCTCGTGGTGAAGGGTGAGGAAGATGGGGGCGGACTCCTGCCTCAGCTGACGCAGCAGGTCGGTCAGCCACGGGTTGTCTCGGCCAACCGCGACGTCCAGCCAGGTCCCGGGCGGCTTGATCGAGACATGGGGCAGGCGGTGGTGGGCCAGGTCGTCACGGCACCGCACGACCAGCTGAGCGGTCACGTCGGGGCCGGGGGTGAAGTAGGAGCGGTGCAGGGCCAATGTGGTGCCGAGCGAGCTCTCCCAGTCCGGTAGCGATCGGGAGTCCGGGAGCGACGCCCCGTAGTACAGGTTCCCAGCGGGGGGGCAGCCGACGAACGACGTCCCCAGCGGCCTGGCCGGGATCCGCAACGGGGAGGTCCTCGCCGGTGGGCGATGCAGCAGTGCGCCACGCTCGTCGACGCCACCGCAGCCGGCGACCACCAGGGAGAGTGCGGCGGCCGCGCCGAGGCCCAGCAGCTCGCGTCGAGCGATCGGCATGGGATCGACCTTAGGTTTCGACGAGCACGGAAGGGGATGCGCGGCGCGACATCCCTCAAACTGGGGAGGCGCTTGGGGTTTCCGGTCGGCGGTCCTCACTGCGGGCCCACGGCCGGCACCCAAAATCGAGGAATCCGAACCTTCGATCCGTTCGAGCCCTGCCGTCCTCGTGAGCATGGCCCGACTATGAAGAATCGTGATCAAGCCCGGCGACGGGCGACGCTCGGTCCTGGTCCGTCGAGGAGTGCGCCGATGACCGGCCCAGTGCTCCTGGTGAGCACCCAGGGCGGTCACCTCACCCATCTGCTCGCACTGCGCGACTGGTGGCAGGGCCACGACCGCGTGTGGGTCTGTCCGGGGACTCCCGACGTGATGGACCGTCTCGCCGGAGAGCGCGTCGTGCAGTCACACTCTCCGACCACTCGCAATCTCCCGAATCTGCTGCGCAACTCGGTGCTCGCGATCCGGCTGCTGCGTCGGGAACGGCCCGCACTGCTGGTGAGTGCCGGCGCCGGGGTCGCAGTGCCGTTCTTCGTCGGGGCGTGGCTGCTCCGCATCCCGACGGTGTTCATCGAGGTCTACGACCGGGTCGACACGCCGACCATGACGGGCCGGCTCTGCGGGCCGTTCACGACGCGCCGGATGGTCCAGTGGAAGAGCCAGCTGGACTTCTACCCCGACGCCCACCTCGTAGGACCCCTCCTGTGACCGCGCTCGTCGTGGCCCTGGTGGGCACCGACCACCACCCCTTCGACCGGATGGTGCACTGGATCGACGCCGCGGCCACCCGCCATCGTGATGTGGACTTCGTGGTCCAGCACGGCGCGACCCGGCCACCGCTCGTGGCCGAGGCGTACGCCTACCTCGGCCAGGACCGCCTCGTCGAGCTGCTCGTGGCCGCGTCCGTCGTCGTGTGCCACGGCGGCCCCGGGACCATCGCCGACGCCCGAGAGGCCGGCCACGTGCCCTTGTGCGTGCCTCGCGACCCGGCCCTCGGCGAGCACGTCGACGGACACCAGCAACGCTTCGCCCGCGTCGTCGGGGAGATCGGGGTCGTGCGCGAGGTCCGATCCCGAGAGACCTTCGAGCTCGAGCTCGACCGCGCCCTGCGACAGCCTCCGCGGCTGGGCCGCACCACGACGACCAGCCGGCTGCGTGAAGCCGCTCGGGCCCGGGCCGCGGCCGAGTTGGACGAGATGCTGACCGCCGGGCGGCCCCATCTCCTCGGGCGGCGAAACCACGCCCACCGGTAGCTGGGCCGAGCGCTCGGCGCTGAGCACCTACCCCGAATGGGGGAACGTTGGCGACGGCCGCCTCGGTACGCCGAACGTGGACGCGAGTCTGTGCGCAAGCAGCGCTGTCGTCCGCGACAGCCGACTGACACGGGGACCCAAGGAGAGTTGGATGTCTGGCACCACCGTCGTGTACCTGGGGGGCTTCGGGCGCTCCGGGTCCACGCTGGTCGAGCGGGTGCTGGCCGCAGCGCCCGGCTGGGTGAACGTCGGCGAGCTGGTCGACCTCGCGCGGTCGGTTGCTCGCTGCGACGAGCTGTGCGGGTGCGGGCTCCTATTCTCCCAGTGCCCTACCTGGACGCAGGTCGGTGAGATCGCCTTCGGCGGCTGGACCGACGACGTGCTCGACCGCCTGTCCACACTCCAGCGTGCCGCTGCACGACAACGCAACCTGCCCCGCATGCTGGGCAACCGACGCCCCTCGCTCGCACTGGCCGAGCTGCGAGCGTCGTACGCCCGCATCTACCGGGCGGTGGCCGAGGTGACGGGCGCGCGCGTGGTGGTCGACGCATCCAAGGGACCCGCCCTCGGCCAGGCACTCGCCGGTGCGCCGGGCATCGATCTGCGGATGCTCAACGTCGTGCGCGACCCGCGGGCTGTCGCCTGGTCGTGGCGTCGTCATGTCGAGCGACCTCACGCCACGTCCGGCACCGAGCTGATGTGGCGGATCCCTGCGCACCGAGCCGCGGCGCAGTGGAGCGCGCTGCAGCTGGAGATGGCCGCGATCGCGCGACTCGGTGGTGTCCCCTCGACCCGGCTGCGTTATGAGGACTTCGTCGACGATCCGGTGGGCACGCTGGTCACCGCGACAGCCGAGCTCGGCGTACCTCTCAGGCCGGCCGACCTGCCGGCGTTCGAGGAAGGCAGGATCGAGCTCGGCCCCAGCCACGGGCTGTCCGGCAACCCGTCAAGGTTCCGTCTGGGTGCCCTCGAGCTCCGACGGGACGAGAGCTGGGTCACGGAGATGGACTCCCGGGATCGGGCCGTCGTCACCGCGTTGACCCTGCCTCTACTCACGACCTACGGCTACCCGATGATCGCCGGGTCCGCACTGCTTCCCAAGCGCCGAACCACTACGAGGAGTTACGCGTGAGCGCACATGCATCCGCACCCGCACCCACGGGATCAGAGGTCCAGACGCCGCTGGTGAGTGTCGTGATTCCCACCCGAGGTCGACCTGCCCTGCTGGCAGAAACCCTGGCGACGATCACCCGCCAGGACTACGCCGGCCCGCTGGAGATCATCGTGGTTCACGACCGGGAAGAGGTCGACCCGGCGCTGGTCCACCTCTCGCTCCCCGGCAGGAAGATCGTCTCGATGGTCAACACCCGCACCGGGGGTCTGTGCGGCGCGCGCAACTCCGGCCTCATCGCCTCGCACGGCGAGTTCGTGGCCAGCTGTGACGACGACGACCTGTGGTACCCGGCCAAGGTCCGCCTCCAGGTGGAGCGGCTTCGCGCCGACCCGGAGCTGCTGGCCGTGGGCGCCGGCATCCGGCTGCTGATGGGGGATCGCGGCAACGTCGAATGGCAGGCCCGACAGCCCGTAGTCAGCCATGAGCGCCTACTGGTGAACCGGGTCAAAGAGCTGCACAGCTCGACCCTGATGATGCGCCGTACCGCCTTCGACGACGCGGGGTTGTACGACGAAGACCTGCCGTACAGCTATGCCGAGGACTACGACTGGTTGCTGCGGGCGACCAGTGTCGGTTCGGTGGGCGCGGTCGGGGAGATCCTCGCCGACATCCGCAAGGACGTCCCCTCCTGGTTCCGCGGCCGCCTGCTCAACACGGCCACCGCGCTTGAGTACCTGCTGGACAAGCACCCCGACTTCCGCACGAGGCGACGCGGGCACGCCCGGATCCTGGGCCAGATCGCCTATGCGCGGGCATCGGCCGGGGAGCGGCGTCGTGGTGCCCGGATCGCCGGTCGCGCCCTGCTTCGCAATCCCGTCGCACCGCACGCGTGGATGGCGCTCGCTGTCGCAGGCCCCGGGGTCGACCCGCGCCGGATGCTCTCGGCGGCGCGACGACTGGGGCGAGGACTGTCGTGAACCGCCAGCCCAACTTCTTGTACGTCGGACCGGACAAGGCCGGTTCGTCCTGGCTCCACGAGATGCTGCTCAAGCATCCCGACGTCTACCTGACGCCTGCGAAGGATCTCTACTACTTCGACCGCTACTACGATCGCGGCCCGGCGTGGTACGCCTCGCAGTTCCGTGACGCCCGTGACGAGAAGATCGTCGGTGAGGTCTGCCAGGACTACCTGTTCCATCCGGAGGCAGCGGCCCGGATCCGGGCGACGCTCGGTCCCGTCAAGATCATGGTCTCGCTGCGCGATCCCGTGGAGCGCGCCTGGTCCTCCTACCTCTACATGCGCAAGCACGGGATCGGACCGGACACCTTCGGCGAGGCGCTGCAGAGCCGCCCAGAGCTCCTCGAGCACGGCCGCTACGCGACCGGGCTCGATCGGTTCCTCGAGCTGTTCCCCCGTGACCTGGTGCACGTCGCGCTCTTCGACGATCTGGTGGTCGACCCGCAGGGGTTCATGGACGGTGTGACCAGCTTCCTGGAGGTCGACCCGCTGCCACTGGCCGAGAAGGATCTCGCGGCGAGGCTGCCAGCCGCCAAGGCCCGCTCGGTCCGCCTCGCCTCGGCCGCCCGACGCAGCGCGGACTGGGTCCGGGAGCACGACGGCGCGACGCTCGTCGGCAGGGTCAAGCGTTCCCCTCTCATCCAGCGAGCGCTGTACCGGCCCCTCGACCGCCAGGCGGTGCGGCCCGGTTCCGACGACGTCCTGGCAGTACGCAGCGCCCTGTCCCGGGAGATCGACTCCCTCGACCGCAACTTCGGCTTCCGGCTCCGCGAGTCCTGGGGCTGGTAGACGTGCCGGGCTGGGCCCGGCGCCGGGTGGAGGTGGAACCCCGACGGCCCGTGACGCGGCTCGTCGTCGGCGCGGGGATCGCCGGTGTCGTGCTGGTCGGTGCGGTGGGCTGCGCCTCGCACTCGCAGATCCTCGACGTACCCGATGCGGCAGAGGACCTGGAGGAGCTGGTGGTCTCGGTGGCGGACGAGGCTTCGGAGCACGGCCCTCTCTCCGAGGATCAGGTCGAGGCGTCCGGGCCGGGGCACCCGAGGGTCACCCTGGTGCGCGACAACGGCGGTGTGCTGCGGACGGGACGGGGCGAGGACGGCGCACGCGTGCTGGCGTTCCCCGCGCACGAAGCGTCGGAGCGCTCACCCGTCGCGATCATCGCGGTGATGTCGCGAGAGCCGGATTGGCTGCAACCGCGCGGCGACCGGCTGATCTTCGGTGCCGACCTCAGTCTGGACGCCGTCAGCGACGGGACGGCCCAGGACAATGGTGACAACGTGTTGCAGAGAGGCCTGTTCGGCGCTCCGGCGCAGTTCAAGCTGCAGGTGGACCATCGCCGCCCCAGCTGCCTGGTGCGAGGGGACGCCGGCGCGGTCCTGGTGAAGTCGTCGGTCACACTCGAGCCCCGGTCGTGGTACCGCATCACGTGCCGGCGGACCGGCGACGAGGTCGAGGTGGTTGTGTCGCACCTCGACCACGGGGATCCGGCCGAGAACTCGGTCGATGAAGACCGCGACGAGATCGGCTCGTTGGTGTTTCCTTCCGAGACTCCCCTCTCGATCGGCGGCAAGCTCGGACCCGACGGCGGCCCGGTGCAGGACGCCACCGACCAGTACGACGGCAGCGTGGCCAGGGTTCACGTGTCCATCCAGGACGCCGGCTCCTAGAGACTCAGCGCGGCTGCGGATGCTGCGCCAGCCAGCGGTCGATCGGTATCGGCCGGTCGGCGTGGTAGCCCTCCGGCAACAAGACGCTGCCGCGCGAGGTGAGGTAGTAGACCTGCCACCGGTAGTAGCCGAGGAACGCCCGGGGACGCCGTTCCATCAGGCCGGCCAGCAGCGAGACTCCACGGACGTAGCCCGCCGAGTCGTTGTAGTGATAGAGCGACGCAGTCCGGCCGCCGGGCCGCGTGAAGCCGTTGGCCCGCAGCAGCCGGGCGGCCGCCAGGACGGCGTCGTGGGGATCGTGGATGTCGCCGCCGGCGCCGTACGTCGCCCAGGTGGAGGGGAGGAACTGCATCGGGCCCTGGGCGCCCGCATCCGAGGTGCCGCGGATGCGGCCGAGGTCGGTCTCGACGAGGTTGATCGCGGCGAGGTAGGGCCACGCGACGCCATAGCGTCGCTCGGCCTCGTGGTACGCCGCGAGCAGCGTCCCCGCCGGGGCCGGGCGCACGATGCGCCACGCCGGCAGCTGGTCGGCAAGCTCGGCCGGGTCGGCGGGATAGATCGAGCGCAGCGACCGGCGTACCGTCACGTTGGTCCGGGCGACCCGGACCAGGTCGGCTGGCAGCGCGCGGCGGACCGCGGTGTCCCACCCGGGGTGGGCGGCGAGGGTGCGATAGGCCACCTGCTGGGCCCGGCCCGCTACCACGAGTCTCGCCGCGGTGGTCTCGTGAGCGGCGATGGCCCGCTCGGCGGCCTCGATCTGGTGGGCCGCCTCTGCCGGCGACCGCGGCTGGCGCGGTGGCTCCTCGACCGCTTGCCGCGTGGGTTCGGCGCGCCCCGACGGCGGCCTCGTCGCCTCGGTCTCGGTGCTGCCCGTGGGCGGGCCGGCCGCCGGCTCCCGGTCGGACGTCCCCGACCCGCAGCCCGCACAGATCGCCACCGCGGCGAGGCACGTCACCGCGACCCGAGGTCGTCGCGTCACGACACGTGCCTACCACGCGCCTCCCGGCCACTCGCCCGACCCCGCTCCGCGGCAGGCGTGTCCCGGCACTCGACTACGCTTGACCCACCCCCCGCCGAGCCCGGCCGGGGGCGCTCGTGCTGTCCGAGGAGTGCCGTGCCCAACCCCGTCCTGACCGATCTCGCCGTCGCGCTCAGCTCCGGTGCCCCGCTCGCCGAGGCGCTGGCCGACGCGCGCGACGGGCTGGTGCCCTCCTGCGAGCTGACCGGTCCGGCGGCGCTGCGGCCGTTCGTGGTCCGCGGGCTGGTCGAGGCCGGCCGCACCGTGCTCGCGGTGACGGCGACCGGCCGCGAGGCCGAGGAGCTCGCCGCCGAGCTGGGTGACCTCGTCGACCCGGCCACGGTCGCCTACTTCCCGAGCTGGGAGACCCTGCCGCACGAGCGACTCAGCCCGCGCAGCGACACGGTCGGCCGGCGGCTCGCGGTGCTGCGAAGGTTGGTTCATCCTGAGGAGGTCGACGCCCCCATTACGGTTGTGGTCGCTCCCGTCCGCTCCGTGTTGCAGCCCCAGGTGCAGGGGCTGGGCGACGTCGAGCCCGTCGAGCTGGTGCCGGGTCAGACCATGCCGCTCGACGACGTCGTACGACGGCTCGCGGACGCGGCGTACACCCGCGTCGACCTGGTCGAGAAGCGCGGTGAGTTCGCCGTCCGCGGCGGCATCGTCGACGTGTTCCCGCCCACCGAGGAGCACCCGCTCCGCGTCGAGCTGTGGGGCGACGACGTCGAGGAGATCCGCTCGTTCTCGGTGGCCGACCAGCGCACCCTCGAGGTGGCCGACCGGCTGTGGGCGCCGCCGTGCCGTGAGCTGCTGCTCACCGGCGAGGTACGCAGGCGCGCGGCCGAGCTCGGCGAGGCGCACCCCCAGCTTCTCGAGCTGACCGACAAGCTCGCCGCCGGCATCGCGGTGGAGGGCATGGAGTCCCTCGCGCCGGCGCTCGTCGACGACATGGAGCTGCTCGTCGACCTGATGCCCGAGGGCACGCACGTGCTGGTGCTCGATCCCGAGCGCACCCGCACCCGCGCCCACGACCTGGTGGCGACCAGCGAGGAGTTCCTGGGTGCGTCCTGGGCGGCCGCGGCCGGTGGCGGGACCGCGCCCGTCGATCTCGGCGGGGCGTCCTACCGCGAGCTGGACGACGTCCGGCTGCACGCCCTCGGGCGCGACCTCGCCTGGTGGACGATGAGCCCGTTCGGTCTCGACGAGGCGGCCGCCGCGCAGCCGACGCACGCCCTGACGGCACGGCCCGCCGAGGCCTACCGTGGCGACCTCGAGGCGGCGGTCGGCGACCTGGCCGGCTGGGCCCGCGACGGCTACCGCGTGGTCGTCTCGCACCAGGGCCACGGCCCGGCCGAGCGGATGGTCGAGGTGCTCGGCGAGCACGACGTACCGGCCAGCCTCGACGGGGGCGGTGCCGACGGCGTGGTCGCCGTGACCTGCAGCCAGCTGGCCCAGGGCTTCGTCGACGACACCCATCGCCTCGTGCTGCTCACCGGCGAGGACCTGTCCGGCCAGAAGGCGACGAGCCGCGACCAGCGCAGGATGCCGGCGCGTCGCAAGCGTCAGATCAACCCGCTCGAGCTCAATGCCGGCGACTACGTCGTCCACGAGCAGCACGGCGTGGGTCGCTTCGTCGAGATGAGGCAGCGCGAGGCCGCCGGTGCCACCCGCGAGTACCTCGTCCTCGAGTACGGCGCCTCCAAGCGCGACGGTCCTCCCGACCGGCTCTTCGTGCCGGCCGATGCTCTGGACCAGGTGACCCGCTACGTCGGCGGCGAGCAGCCCAGGCTCGACCGGCTCGGCGGCGGCGACTGGGCCAAGCGCAAGGGCCGCGCCCGCAAGGCCGTGCGCCAGATCGCGGCCGAGCTGATCAAGCTGTACGCCGCGCGGCAGGCCACCCAGGGCTACGCGTTCGGCCCCGACACGCCCTGGCAGCGTGAGCTCGAGGACGCCTTCGCGTTCACCGAGACGCCCGACCAGCTCACCACGGTCGACGAGGTCAAGAGCGACATGCGCCGGACCGTCCCGATGGACCGGCTGGTCTGCGGCGACGTCGGCTACGGCAAGACCGAGATCGCGGTGCGCGCGGCGTTCAAGGCCGTCCAGGACGGCAAACAGGTCGCCGTACTCGTGCCGACGACGCTGCTCGTCCAGCAGCACCACACGACGTTCGCCGAGCGGATGGGTGCGTTCCCGGTGGTGATCCGCGGGCTGAGCCGGTTCCAGACCGACAAGGAGGCGCGCGAGGTGATGGAGGGGCTGCGTGAGGGCAGCGTCGACATCGTCATCGGCACCCACCGGCTGCTCAACCCCGACGTGAAGCTGAAGGATCTCGGCCTGATCGTCGTGGACGAGGAGCAGCGTTTCGGCGTGGAGCACAAGGAGCAGATGAAGCGGCTGCGCACCAGTGTCGACGTGCTGTCGATGAGTGCGACGCCGATCCC
>JBPCQY010000148.1:0-29810 GCA_050997635.1 Nocardioides sp. | reverse complement strand
TGGAGTCGCTGACCGACCGCGAGCGCAAGGAGCTGATGGCGCTGCGCGAGCGCCTGCGCCGCCGCTGACGAGGCGGCGATGAGCCTCGGGGCCGTGCCACAACTACGGCATCAGCGGGTTACGGCGTTCCGCCCCACGCTCAGTGACGTCGGTCGGCGCAGCTTGTGCCGTCGTTCGAGCACGCACCCTGTGGATGAGACCCGACGCGGGGGCGCGATCGGGGGCAGGCTGGTAGGTGTGGAGGTCATCGCCGCGCTGAACCGACTCGGAGGGGTTGCCGATCGGAGCGACCTCCTGGAACTGACCAGCCGGCGGCAGCTGCGGGGGGCGCTGGAGTCCGAACAGGTGCGGCGTGTGCGTCGTGGACGGTACGCGTTGGCGGCCCCGCAAGAGGCGGCCTCAGAGGCGGCGCTTCGGCTCGGTGGCGTCGTGTCGCACCTGAGCGCCGCCGCGCACTACGGCTGGGCCGTGATGTGGCCGCCCGACAAACCATGGGTGACCGTGAGCAGAAGCCGAAAGGTGTCGGCCGAAGAGCAGGCGCGCGCGCATGTCGTGTGGGCCGATCTCCGCGATGACGAGGTTGTCGGCGGCGTGACGACACCACTTCGCACGGTGGTCGACTGCGCCAAGCGGCTCCCATTCGCCGAAGCTCTCGCTGTCGCCGACTCCGCGTTGAGATCCGGGACCTTGACCCGAGCAGAGCTGGTCAGGGCGGCCGGGCTGGTCCGAGGGCGGGGCGCAACACAGGCGAACCGGGTCGTCCGGGTCGCCTCGGGCGACGCGGCGAACCCCTTCGAATCCGGGTTGCGGGCCATCGTGATCGAGTTCCCCGAGCTCCAGGTCGAGCCGCAGCGTGAGGTGCGTACCCCAGGCCGCCGATGGCATCCGGACCTGGTGGACGAGCGGCGCCGGGTCGTCCTGGAGGCCGACTCCTTCACCTTCCACACCGGCAAGGAAGCCCACGCCCGCGACTGTGTGCGCTACAACGCCCTGGTGCTCGCCGGCTGGTTGGTGCTGCGCTTCACGTGGGAGCAGGTCATGACTTCACCGGCCTACGTGCGATCCGTCCTGCGCGCCCTGTGCGACTCGGGGGCAGATCGCGCCGCGTGACCCAATCACGGCGTCAGCCGGCGCCGTACGCCGCGCACCGGCCCGCCTGCGACACATCTGCGTGGGCGCTGGGTAGGGTGAGCCGCGCTGCACTTCCCCGGCCGCAGCCCGTCCGATGTCGCGCCGTGAGGAGCCCCGCGTTGTACCTGAAGAGCCTGACCCTCAAGGGGTTCAAGTCCTTCGCCAGCTCGACGACGCTGCAGCTCGAGCCCGGGATCACCTGCATCGTCGGGCCCAACGGCTCGGGCAAGTCCAACGTCGTCGACGCGCTGGCCTGGGTGATGGGGGAGCAGGGGGTCAAGAGCCTGCGCGGCGGCAAGATGGAGGACGTCATCTTCGCCGGCACCTCCGACCGCCCCCCGCTGGGCCGCGCCGAGGTGCTGCTGACCATCGACAACACCGACGGCGCCTTGCCCATCGAGTACGCCGAGGTCACCATCGGCCGCACGATGTTTCGCTCCGGCGGCTCGGAGTACGCCATCAACGGCACGCCGTGCCGCCTGCTCGACGTGCAGGAGCTGCTCAGCGACTCCGGCATCGGCCGCGAGATGCACGTCATCGTCGGCCAGGGCCAGCTCGACACCATCCTGCACGCCACCCCGGAGGACCGGCGCGGCTTCATCGAGGAGGCCGCCGGCGTCCTCAAGCACCGCAAGCGCAAGGAGAAGGCGCTCCGCAAGCTCGACTCGACCGAGGGCAACCTGACCCGGCTCAGCGACCTGCTCAGCGAGATCCGGCGCCAGCTCAAGCCGCTCGGCCGCCAGGCCGAGGTGGCCCGCAAGGCCACCACCGTCCAGGCCGACGCGCGCGACGCCCGCGCCCGGCTGCTGGCCGACGACCTGGTGACCGCGCGTACGGCGCTCGAGCAGGAGCTCGCCGACGAGTCGGTGCTCGTCGAGCGGCGGGCCGAGGTCGAGGCGGCGCTGGCCGAGGCGCGGGAGGCCGAGTCGGCCCTGGAGGCGGCGCTGCGCGAGGACCTGCCGGCGCTGGCACGGGCCCAGGAGACCTGGTTCGGTCTGTCCGGGCTGCGCGAGCGGCTGCGCGGCACCCAGTCGCTGGCTGCCGAGCGGGTGCGCAACGCCGCCGGGTCGCAGGCCGAGGTGGCCGACTCGGGTCGCGATCCCGACGAGCTCGAGGCGCAGGCCGCGCAGGTGCGTGAGCAGGAGCGGGCGATCGCCACCGAGGTCGAGTCACACCGCGGTGCGCTGGAGGCCGCCGTGACCACGCGCCGTACGTCGGAGGAGGCGGCGGCCGAGGAGGACCGCCGCGTCGCCGGACTCCAGCGCGCCGCGGCCGACCGCCGCGAGGGGCTGGCCCGGCTGCACGGCCAGGTCAACGCCCTGCGATCGCGCGCGGCTGCTGCCGACGACGAGCTCGGCCGGCTGGCGCTGGCCCGCGAGGACGCCACCGCACGCGCGCAGCGGGCCCAGCGCGACTTCACCGCGCTCGAGACCCGGGTCGCCGGCCTCGATGCCGGCGAGGAGGGGCTCGACGCCGAGCACGAGGCGGCCTTGGCCACCCTCGACGACCTGACCGAACGGCTCGCCAAGCTTCGTGAGGAGGCCGCCCAGGCCGACCGCGACAAGTCCTCCTACGCGGCCCGCCGTGACGCGCTCGAGCTCGGCCTCAACCGTCGCGACGGCGCAGGCGCGCTGCTCGCCGCCTCCGACTCGGTCTCCGGTCTGCTCGGCTCGGTGGCGGCCCTGCTGTCGGTGCGCCCCGGCTTCGAGAGTGCCGTTGCGGCGGCTCTCGGCTCGGCTGCCGACGCGGTCGCCGTGACCGACGCCGGCGCGGCAGTTGCTGCCATCGGCCACCTCAAGGGTGACGACCTCGGCCGCGCCGGACTGGTGCTCGCCTGTCCTGAGCAGAGTCGAAGGGGTGGCGTCCCCGGAGCGGGCCGCGACTGGCCCGGCCTCCCCGGCCACGCGACGTACGCCGTCGACGCGGTGGAGTGCCCGCCCGAGCTGACCGCCTCGCTCGCGGGGCTGCTCTTCAAGGTCGCCGTCGTCGACGGGCTCGACGCCGCCACCGCCCTGGTCGCCGAGCTTCCCGACGTGGTCGCAGTGACCCGCGAGGGCGACCTGATCGGCACGCACTTCGCCGCCGGCGGATCCAGCTCGCAGCCGAGCCTGATCGAGATCCAGGCGGCGTACGACGAGGCCTGGACCGCCCACACCGAGGCCGTCGCCTCGGTCCAGCGGCTGGGCTTCGAGACCGCCCGCCTCGACTCCGAACGCCTCGACACACAGCGCCGCGTCGACGTTGCGCTGGCCAAGCTGCACGAGTCCGACGCGACCCTGGCCGCGGTGGCCGAGGAGCTCGGGCAGTACGGCTCCCAGGCCCGCTCCGCCCGGGCCGAGGCCGAGCGCGTCGCCGTCGCGATCGTGAGCGCCGAGGAGGCTCGCGGCACCGCACTGGCCGGCCTCGCCGACCTGGAGCAGCGGCTCAGCGCCGCCGAGGACGCGCCCGAGGATGAGCCCGACACGACCGAGCGCGAGCGGCTGGCCGAGCGTGGCCGCACGAGCCGGGCCGCCGAGATGGACGCCCGGCTCGCCCTGCGCACCTCCGAGGAGCGCGCCCGCGCCCTGCACGGCCGCGCCGACTCCCTGACCCGCGCCGCCACCGAGGAGCGCGCCGCACGCGCCCGGGCCATCGAGCGACGCGAGCGGCTGCTGCGTGAGGGCCGGGCGGCCGAGGCCGTGGGCGTCGCCCTCGGCGTCGTGCTGGCGCGCCTCGAGGTCTCCGTGCACCGCGCGGCCGAGGCCCGAGGCGCTGTCGAGACGTCACGCACGTCTCGCGAGCAGGACCTCTTGGCCGTCCGGGGCCGGCTCCGCGACCTGGGTCGCGAGCACGACGAGCTGGTCAACTCGGTGCACCGCGACGAGCTGGCACGCACCCAGCAGAAGATGCGGCTCGAGCAGCTCTCCGAGCGGGCCCTGGAGGAGCTCGGGCTCGACGTCGACGGGCTCGTGGCCGAGTACGGCCCCGATCAGCTCATCACGCCGTACCCGTCCGCCGACGGCGACCACGACGTCGCCGACGGTGAGCCGAGCGAACCGTATTCGTACGCGCGTGAGGAGCAGGCCAAGCGGCTGCGCTCCGCCGAGCGGGCGTTGTCGATGCTGGGCCGGGTCAACCCGCTCGCGCTGGAGGAGTTCTCGGCGCTGGAGGAGCGGCACAGGTTCCTCACCGAGCAGCTCGAGGACCTCAAGAACACCCGCAAGGATCTCCTCGACATCGTCCGCGAGGTCGACGCCCGCGTGCAGGAGGTCTTCACCGAGGCGTACGCCGACGTGTCGCGCGCCTTCGACTCGACGTTCGCCCGGCTGTTCCCCGGCGGTGAGGGCCGGCTCGTGCTGACCGACCCGGACGACATGCTCGCGACCGGCGTCGAGGTCGAGGCCCGCCCGCCGGGCAAGAGGATCAAGCGCCTCTCACTGCTCTCCGGGGGCGAACGGTCGCTGGTGGCCGTGGCGTTCCTGGTCGCGCTGTTCAAGGCCCGCCCCTCGCCGTTCTACATCCTCGACGAGGTCGAGGCGGCGCTCGACGACACCAACCTCGGTCGCCTGCTGGAGATCTACGAGGAGCTGCGCGAGGACTCCCAGCTGCTCATCATCACCCACCAGAAGCGGACCATGGAGGTCGGCGACGCGTTGTACGGCGTGACCATGCGCGGCGACGGCGTCTCGGCGGTGATCAGCCAGCGGCTGCGCGAGACGGTGTGAGAGCCCGCCATCCCAAGTAACGCGGGGTTATTGCGCCGGAAGTGCCAGCACAGCGCCGCACCAGTAGCCACAGCACCGCACCAGACGGCCCGAGGGGAAGGAGCCGCGTGACCGACCCAGCCACCCCGCGCCGCGCCCGGCCAACGCGTGCCGACTACGTCTACTGGGAGCAGCACACCACCCGATGGGCCGACATCGACGTCTACGGCCACATGAACAACGCCCGCTACTTCGAGCTGATCGACACCGTCGTGAACAACCACCTCGTCGCCGGCACCGGCGTTGACATCCGCCACCTCGACGCGATCGGAGTGGTGGCCGAGGCGTCGTGCCGCTACTTCCGCGAGATCGGCTACCCCGAACCGATCGACCTCGGTGTGGTGGTCGAGAAGCTCGGGAACTCCTCGGTCGTCTACCGGGTCGGGCTGTTCCAGGGCGAGGCGGAGGAGGCCGCGGCCGAGGGTCGTTTCGTGCACGTGTACGTCGACAACACCGACCCGGCGCGGCCGGTGACCTCGGTGCCCGACGAGATCCGGGACGCCGTACTGCCGTTGGTACGCCGCGATGGTGACGCCTGACCCGGCTGTGTCAGGCTGGGGCCATGTGGACGATTGTGATCGCGATGCTCGTCATCGTCGTGCTGGCCGGCCTCGTGGTGCTGTACGTCGCCTTCCCGCACCGAGGTGAGGACCTGCCCAGGGCCTCCTGGCTCGGTAACGCGATGCGCAAGGGCGTCGACGTGATGCCGACCCTGGACAACACCGACGAGGCGGGGGAGCCCGCCCAGCCCTCCCGGCGGCACGTCGACGACGGTTCGTCGGCCTCGGCGCGCTGACGACTCGCGGGGCGAAACCCGTCCGGGGGGACCTGCTGCGTGGCAGGGTCGGCCCTGTGATGATCCTCGCGCTCTCGACCCTCGCGATCGCGGTGCTCGGCATGCTCGTCGTGGCCGCGGTCGTCGCTCCCTGGGGCCACCACGACGACGACGGCTGGGCGGGGCTCGACCTGCTGGTCCCCGTCGACGAGGACTCCTGAGCCCGCTCTGGTTGGATTGGTGCCATGATCTGGCTCTATCTCGTCATCGGCCTCGCGGTCCTGGCCGTCGCACTCCTGGCGGGGCTGCTCACGCGTGCCGGGCGCGTCGTACGCCCGCCGCGGACGCCGGCGACCGGCACCGATGTCATCACCGCGCCTCCCTCGGAGGCCGACGTCGAGGCGCCCACGGAGGCGCCGGCCGCCGTATCGACCCTGGAGCGCCCCGAGAGTACGTCGTCGCGCCTGGTCCGGCTGCGCCAGCGGCTCGCGGGATCCGGCGGCGGGCTCGGCAAGGGGCTGCTGTCGCTGCTCTCGCGCGACCGGCTCGACGAGGACACCTGGGAGGCGATCGAAGACACCCTGATCACCGCCGACATCGGGGTCGGCCCCACGCAGGAGCTGGTGGGCCACCTGCGGACCCGACTACGGGTCGAAGGTACGTCGGCGAGCGAGGCTCGCGCCGTACTCCGTGAGGAGCTGGTGGCGCTGGTCGACCCGGCCATGGACCGGCGGCTGCAGATCAGCGGCGCCGACGGAGCACCGGGGGTGGTGCTCGTGGTCGGCGTGAACGGCACCGGCAAGACGACGACGGTCGGCAAGCTGGCCCGGATCCTGGTCGCCGAGGACCGTTCGGTCGTGCTCGGCGCCGCCGACACGTTCCGGGCCGCGGCCGCCGAGCAGCTGACCACGTGGGGCGAGCGCGTAGGCGTCGACGTCGTCCGCGGTCCCGAGGGCACCGACCCGGCCAGCGTGGCCTTCGACGCCGTCAAGGAGGGCGTCGACCGTGGGGCCGACACCGTCGTCGTCGACACCGCCGGGCGCCTGCAGAACAAGGCGAACCTGATGGACGAGCTCGGCAAGGTCAAACGCGTCATCGAGAAGCAGTCGCCGGTCACCGAGGTGCTGCTCGTGATCGACGCGACCACGGGGCAGAACGGCCTGATCCAGGCGCGGGTCTTCTCCGAGATCGTCGACGTGACCGGTCTGGTGCTGACCAAGCTCGACGGGTCGGCCAAGGGTGGCATCGTGGTCGCGGTCCAGCGCGAGCTCGGCGTACCGGTCAAGCTCGTGGGTCTCGGCGAGGGCCCCGACGACCTGGCGCCGTTCGACCCCGGCGCCTTCGTCGACGCGCTGCTGGGGTGATCCTCGGGCTCTTCTGACTCGGGTGTGGATGGGGGTGTGGATGGGTGGCTCGCGCCCGGCATCGCGCAAGCAGTTGCGTCCACGCGGCAGGTGCCTAGCCGGCGGCTCCGACCGGCGTTGGTTCGCGCGAGACCGGGCCGTTGGCCGCCGCGGTGTCACCGGCGGTGGCATCGGGGTGGAAGCGGCGTAGCCGCAGGCTGTTGGTGACGACGAACACCGAACTGAAGGCCATCGCGGCGCCGGCGATCATGGGGTTGAGCAGTCCGGCGGCAGCGACCGGGATGGCGGCGATGTTGTAGGCGAACGCCCAGAACAGGTTCCCCTTGATCGTGGCCAGGGTGCTTCGAGACAGTCGGATGGCGTCGGCGGCGACGCGCAGGTCGCCGCGGACCAGGGTCAGGTCGGAGGCTTCGATTGCCACGTCGGTGCCGGTGCCCATCGCCAGGCCGAGGTCGGCCTGGGCGAGAGCCGCTGCGTCGTTGACGCCGTCGCCGACCATCGCGACGACTTTGCCCGCTGTTTGCAGCCGGCGGACGACGTCGACCTTGTCCTCGGGCAGGACTTCGGCGATCACGTCGTCGGCGCTGATGCCGACTGCGGCGGCGACCGCATGCGCGGCAGCGGTGTTGTCGCCGGTGAGCAGCATCGGCCGGAGCCCTAGATCACGCAACGCCATGACGGCGTCGGCGGAGCTGGGTTTGATGGTGTCGGCCACGACGAGCACACCGCGCGCCGTACCGTCCCAGCCGATCGTGACGGCCGTTCGGCCCTCGGCCTCTGCGGCGGCCTGGGCCTCGACGAGCTCGGGGGGCAGGTGCTGGCCCCACTGTTGGAGTAGCGCCGCCCTTCCGACGAACACCGCGTGTCCTTCGACGGTGCCGCGGACGCCGAGGCCTTCGCAGTTGGTGAACTCCTCGACCTGGGGCAGCCGGCCCACCTGGTCGGCCGCGGCGGCGGCGATGGCGCGGGCGATCGGGTGCTCGGAGGCGTCCTCGAGTGCCCCGGCCAGCCGCAGTACGTCGCCGGGGTCTTGCCCGGCGGCGGGGACTGTCTGGTGCAGGCTCATCTGTCCGGTGGTGACGGTGCCGGTCTTGTCCAACACGATGGTGTCGACGCGTCGGGTGGACTCCAACACCTCGGGTCCCTTGATCAGGATGCCGAGTTGAGCGCCGCGGCCGGTGCCGACCAACAACGCGGTTGGGGTGGCCAGGCCCAGCGCGCACGGGCAGGCGATGATGAGCACCGCGACGGCGGCGGTGAAGGCGGCGGTGATGCTTCCACCGGTGCCCAGCCAGAAGCCGAGGGTGGCGATGGCGATGGCGATGACGACGGGGACGAATACCGCGGCGATCCGGTCGGCGAGCCGCTGCACCGGGGCCTTGCCGTTCTGTGCGTCGGTGACCAGTTTCGCCATCTGGGCGAGCTGGGTGTCCTTCCCGATTCTGGTGGCTCGCACGATCAGCCGTCCGCCGGCGTTGACGGTGGCACCGGTGACCGGGTCGCCGGAGGTCACTTCGACCGGGACCGACTCGCCGGTGAGCAGGCTGGCGTCGATGGCGCCGTTGCCCTCGACGACGTCGCCGTCGGTGGCGACCTTCTCGCCGGGCCGGACGACGAACAGGTCTCCAACGGCCAGCTGCTCGACGGGCACCCGGGTCTCGGTACCGTCGCGCAGGAGGGCGACGTCCTTGGCGCCGAGGGTCAGCAGCGCCTTCAGGGCGGCCCCGGAGGAGCGCTTTGCCCTGGCCTCGAAGTAGCGGCCGGCCAGCAGGAACACGGTCACCCCGGCGGCTGCCTCCAGGTAGATCTCGTCGTGGCCGTTGGCCTGCCCGATCGTGAATGCGAACGGCATCGTCATCCCGGGGGTGCCGGCGTCCCCGAGGAACAGGGCGTAGAGCGACCAGCCGAACGCGGCGAGCACGCCGAGGGAGACCAGGGTGTCCATGGTGGCGACGCCGTGTCGCAGGTTCGTCCAGGCTGCCTGGTGGAAGGGCCACGCGCCCCAGGCGACGACCGGGAAGGCGAGCATCAGTGCCAGCCACTGCCAGTTGGGGAACTGGGTCGCGGGCACCATCGCCAGGGCGATCACGGGCAGTGCCAGGGTGGCGGAGATGGTCAGCCGTTGCCGCAGCGCACGGGTGGGGTCGGGCTGCTCCTCACCGTCGGTTGCCTCGTCGGGTCGGGTTCCGCCGCTGGCGGCGGCCGGGGGGAGCTGAGCGGTGTAGCCGGTGGCCTCCACCGTTGCGATCAGCTGCTCGGGGGTCAGGCTGGTGGGAAAGAGGACGTGAGCCTGTTCGGTGGCGTAGTTGACGGTCGCGGTCACTCCGTCGAGCTTGTTGAGCTTCCTCTCCACCCGGGCCGCGCAGGAGGCGCACGTCATCCCTCCGATCACCAGCGCCATCTCGTGGGGTGCTGCGACGGTGGCGTCGTCACCGAGGTCGGCAGGTGCGTTGGACGTGTGGCTGGTTGTCATCGGGATCACCCTTGTGCGATTGCGGTAAACGCGGCGGTGTGGACAGTGCTGCCGGTCTGGAAATCCAGGAACAACCGGTAGGCGCCGGCGGTAGCCAGGTCGGCGTGGAAGCTCCGGAATCTGAACGTGGTCATCATTCCAGTGGGCAGGATCGTCCTGGGCGGTGCCAGGGTGTAACCGTCGGCCGACACCGCGAGACCTGGGGGATCCGTGTCGCCGTGGCTCATGGCGCCGATCTCCTTCGCGTCGTGCCGGTCATGGGTGTGGGTCTGCGCGGTTGGTGTGGTGGCGACCACGGGGCCCACCAACCACCCGAGGCCAAGGGCGAGACCGAAGGCAGCGGCCAGCAACAGCGCGTAGCCGGCGAGCTTGGCCGCGACGCTCATCCAGCTCGACCGCCGTCCGTGGTGGTACCGCCAGTGGCGGCGAGCTCGTAGCCGGCCTCCTCGACCGCCGCGAGTACCTGCCCCGGGGGGAGGGGGGCGGCGCTGGCGACGGTGACCGCACCGGTGGGCAGGTCGACCTGCACGTCGCTGACGCCGGTCAGCTTGCCGATCTCGGTCGAGACCGCGCTGACGCAGTGATCGCAGGTCATCCCGGCGACCGTGTAGGTGGTGAACTCCATATCGGTGTGCTCCTTGGAAGGTTGGGCCGTCGTCGAGTCGGCGCTGTCGCAGCTGTCGCAGCAACCTGCGCTGACGGCGTTGGGGTCTGGGACGTTGCTGTCGGTGGTCACGGCAGGTCTCCTGCTGTTGTTGGCTTGTGCACCGGTCAGTGCTGAGTGGTGGTGGGATCAGGAACGGACGAGGCGGGCGATCGCATCGGAGGCCTCTTTGACCTTGGTGTCGGCCTCGTGCCCACCGGCCCTCGCGGCCTCGACCATGCAGCTGGCCATGTGCTCCTCGAGCAGACCGATCGCCACCGCTTGCAGGGCTTTGGTGGCGGCGCTGATCTGGGTAAGGACGTCGATGCAGTACTTGTCGTCCTCGACCATCTTCTGAAGGCCCCGCATCTGGCCCTCCACGCGGCGCAGCCGCTTGAGGTAGTCGTCCTTGTTCGCGGTGTAGCCGTTCACTTCGTTCTCCTGATCCCTGGCGGCCGCCGCGGGTGACTCCCCGAAGCCGATTGCTTTACTATACCCCCGTACAGTGGTTGCGCAAAATGGAGCTCAGGACCTATGGTGACCTCACGTCTACCCTACCAGGGTAGGGCACATAGGAGGTTGCAATGCTGGAGACGACGCCGCACCCGAGGCGCTGGTGGGCACTGGCCGTGATCGCGCTGGCCCAGTTCATGGTGATCATGGACACCTCGATCATCGGGGTGGCGCTACCCAAGATGCAGGCCGATCTGGGGTTCTCCCAGGCCAACCTGTCCTGGGTGTTCAACGCCTACGTGGTCGCCTTCGGCGGCCTGCTGCTGCTCGGCGGCCGACTGGCCGATCTCTTCGGTGCGCGCAGGACGTTCACCACAGGCTGGGCGGTGCTGCTCCTCGGGTCGGTGCTCGCCGCGCTGGCAGGCACCGCAGCGATCGAGCTCGTTGCTCGGGCGGCACAAGGCGTGGGCGCCGCGCTGATCGCCCCAGCCGCGCTGACCCTGCTGATGATGCTGTTCGGCCACGAGCCGCGTGAGCTGACCAAGGCGATCGCACTCTACGGGGCCGCAGCCCCAGCCGGCGGCACCGCCGGCGTGTTCCTCGGAGGAGTCATCACCCAATGGCTGTCCTGGCCATGGATCTTCTGGCTGTACGTGCCGATCGCACTGTCCGCGCTGGTCGCGATCCCCGCCCTGATGCCGGCTACCGGCGGACACCGCGGACAGGTCGACGTCACCGGCGCGATGACGGTCACCGCCGGCCTCGCACTGCTGGTGTTCGCCATCGTCCGCGCACCTGCCCAGGGCTGGGCGTCGATCGGCACGATCGGCGCGCTGGCCGTGGCCGCACTGCTGCTGGCCGGCTTCGTCGCGATCGAGGCCAAGCGGCGGGCGCCGCTGGTCCGGCTCGGAATCTTCCGTGCACCCAACCTCGGCGCGGCCAACCTCGCCCAGCTGCTGCTCGGTGGGGCGTGGATCCCGATGTGGTTCTTCCTCAACCTCTACCTGCAGCAGGTCCTGGGCTACGGCGCCTTCGCCGGCGGCGCCGCGCTGTTGCCGATGACCATCGCGATCATCGTCCTGATGGTCGTGGTCGCACCCCGGGTGATGGCAAGGGTCGGGTTCAAGCCACCGACCGTCGCCGGGCTGTTGATCCTGTCCGGCGGCCTGCTGTGGCTCTCCTTCGTCCGCCCAGACGGCAGCTTCACCGTCGACGTCCTGGGCCCCTCCCTGGTCGCCGCAGTCGGGATGGCACTGGCCTTCATCCCCTCCCTGGGCACCGCCCTGTCAGCAGCACGACCTGAGGAAGGCGGCCTGGCCTCCGGCATCGTCAACACCTCCTACCAAGTCGGCTCCGCACTCGGCCTGGCCGCCATGACCGCCCTCGCGGCCGCCCACGGCTCCTCCCAGCTCGGCCACCCCACCGCGCTCACCAACGGGTTCTCGGTCGCGTTCCTCGGTGCCGCAGTCATCGCCGCCGCCGGCGGAGTCCTCGCCTGGGTCACCCTGCGCCAGCCAGCGGCCGCCACGCCGGTCGCCGAGCAGATCACGAGCACCACCCAGCCCGCCAGCGAGCCCAGCACCAAGGCAGTCCACGGCGACGACTGACCTGCGCCCCGTCGGCCAGCATCGGTTCACACAGCCGTAACACGCGGGCCCAAGACGTAGCGCCGGCGCAACATGTCTGGCCGTACGTCGAAACCTCGGTGCCGCAAGGTTCCGGGCAATGGTGATGAGGCTCTGACGACGTGGTCGCAGCCGAACCCGCCACCGCCCGAGATCTCTGCCGAGGTGACCAGACATGGATAGTGGCGACACCGCCTGGGTGCTCGCATCCTCAGCCCTGGTGCTGCTGATGACCCCCGGCCTCGCGTTCTTCTACGGCGGCATGGTCCGCTCCAAGAGCGTCCTGAACATGCTGATGATGAACTTCGTGGCGATCGGGATCGTCTCGCTGCTCTGGGTTCTCTACGGCTTCTCGGAGGCCTTCGGCAACAGCACCAGGAGCGGCCTGTTCGGCGATCTCTCGTGGGCCGGCATGAAGGACATGACGACGATCGGCACGACGTACAACGGGGCGGTCTACCACATCCCGCTGCTCGTGTTCGCGGCCTTCCAGCTGATGTTCGCGGTCATCACTCCGGCCCTGATCAGCGGCGCGATCGCCGACCGCGCGAAGTTCGGTGCTTGGATGATCTTCGTCGCCGGCTGGGTCACGATCGTCTACTCCCCGGTCGCGCACTGGGTCTTCGACTTCGGCAACAAGGACGGCGACGGCGCCGGCTGGCTAGCACGCAGGGGCGTCCTCGACTTCGCTGGTGGTACGGCGGTGCACGTCAACGCCGGTGCGGCCGGGCTCGCGCTGGCGATCGTGCTGGGCAAGCGCATCGGATGGAAGAAGGACCCGATGCGTCCGCACAACCTGCCGCTGGTGATGCTCGGTGCCGGCCTGTTGTGGTTCGGCTGGTTCGGCTTCAACGCCGGCTCCGCCCTCGGCGCCAACGCCCTGGCCGGCCAGGCCTTCTTCACCACGATGGTCGCCACGGCCACCGCGATGCTCGGCTGGCTCGCCGTCGAACGCCTCCGCGACGGCCACTTCACGAGCCTGGGTGCCGCGTCCGGCGCGGTGGCCGGCCTGGTCGCGATCACCCCGGCCTGTGCGTTCGTGACCCCGGTCGGCTCGGTCTGCCTGGGCCTCGTGGCCGGTGCCGTCTGCGCCGTGGCCGTCGGCCTCAAGTGGAGGCTCGGCTTCGACGACAGCCTCGACGTGGTCGGCGTCCACCTCGTCGGTGGTGCGCTGGGTGCCGTCTCGCTCGGCTTCATCGCCGACGCCGGCGACCTCGGTGAGGGGCTCTTCTACGGCGGCGACCCGAGCCTGCTCGGCACGCAGTCGCTGGCCGTCGTGTGTGTCGCGGGCTACTCGTTCACGGTCGCCTTCGTCCTGGGCAAGGTCATCGACCTGACCATCGGTTTCCGCATCGACGAGGAGGACGAGGTCAGCGGCATCGACCTGGCCGCCCACGCCGAGACCGGCTACGACCTGCACGCCGGCACCGGCGGTACGTCGACCGGTGTCATCGCCGCAGCCACCAAGAGCAAGGAGGAGGTGCCCGCATGAAGCTCGTGACCGCGGTCATCAAGCCGCACAAGTGGGAAGACGTCCGCGAGGCGCTGGAGACCTTCGGCGTCACGGGGATGACCGTCTCGGAGGTCAGCGGCTACGGCCGGCAGAAGGGCCACACCGAGGTCTACCGCGGCGCGGAGTACGACATCGCACTGGTGCCGAAGATCCGGATCGAGATCGTGGTCCACGCCGCCGACGCCGAGGACGTCGTGGCCATCGTGGTCAAGACCGCGCAGACCGGTCGGATCGGCGACGGCAAGGTGTGGGTCAGCGCCATCGACAGCGTCGTACGGGTGCGCACGGGTGAACGCGACGGCGACGCGATCTGAGTCGGGGGTGAGCGCCGCCGAGCGGGCCGACCGCACCCACGGCGCCGACGAGCTCTGCATGGCCGCGTTCGAGAAGGCGGGCGCGCCTGAGACGGGCTGTGCCCTGGTGGCGGTGGGTGGCTACGGCCGCAGCGAGCTGGCGCCGTACTCCGACCTCGACGTGGTGCTGGTCCACGACGAGGGCGTCGACCCCGGCGAGGCGGCCGAGCAGCTGTGGTACCCGCTGTGGGACTCCGGCAAGAAGCTCGACCACTCCGTCCGCACGCT
The DNA here is from genome assembly GCA_050997635.1 of Nocardioides sp. Lineage (GTDB taxonomy): Bacteria > Actinomycetota > Actinomycetes > Propionibacteriales > Nocardioidaceae > Nocardioides. The sequence goes on along the minus strand of JBPCQY010000148.1, from coordinate 15,509 downwards.
GCCCGAGATGCTCACGGCGGCGGCGTCCGACCCGCGGGTCGGCCTGGGGCTGCTCGACATCCGGCACCTCGCCGGCGACCCCAACCTGACGCTCCGGCTGCGGACCAACGTGCTGAACCAGTGGCGGCGTACGGCGCGTGAGCAGCTGCCGGCGGTCCGCAGGCTGGTCGTCTCGCGCCACGACCTGCTCGGTGAGCTGGCGCACGCCTCGGTCCCCGACCTCAAGGAGGGCCAGGGCGGTCTGCGTGACGCCACCGTGCTCAAGGCCCTGGTCGCGACGTGGCTGGTCGACGTACCCCACGGTGAGCTGGAGCGCTGCCGCCGCCAGCTCCTCGACGTGCGCGACGTGCTGCACGGACTGGCCGGCCGCGCCTCCGACCGGGTCGGGCCCGAGATGTGGGCCGACCTGGCCGACGGGCTCGGGCTCGAGGACGCCGCGGCTGCCCAGCGTCAGGTCCGCGAGCTCGGGCGCCGGATCAACCACCTGTCACGCTGACCTGGCGTCGCGTCGACGCCGTCCTGGCTCGCGCGCCCGCCGGTCGGGCGCGACGTCTCGACCTGACCGTCCTCGACCCGGGCATCGCCCTGTCCTCGGGCGAGGTCGTGCTCACGGCAGCCGCGCGGCCGGCCGACGACCCGGTGCTGCTGCTGCGGGCCGCTGCCCTCGCCGCGGAGTACGACGCGGTGCTGGCGCCGGCGACCGCGGCCCGCCTGGTCGCCCACCTGCCCGACCTCCCGGACCCGTGGCCGGCGGCGGCCCGGCAGTGGCTGGTGCGCCTGCTCGCGTCGGGCCGCGGTCTGCTGGGGGTGTGGGAGACGCTCGAGGAGACCGGGGCGCTCGTCCGGATCCTGCCCGAGTGGGAGCGGATCCGGCTGCTGCCGCACGCGTCGGTGATCCACCGCTTCACCGTCGACCGGCACGTCGTGGAGACCTGCATCGAGGCCGGTGCCCTGATCCGCGACGTCGACCGGCCAGACGTACTGCTGATCGCGGCGCTGCTGCACGACATCGGCAAGGGCGGCCTCACCGAGCACAGCGTGGCGGGGGAGCCGCTGGCGCGGGCGATCGCCACCCGGATGGGCTTGGACGACCACGGGGCTGATCTGGTCGTGACGCTCGTGCGCCGGCACCTGCTGCTCGCCGAGACGGCGACGACTTACGACCCGGCGGACCCCGCGACGGCCCGGCTGGTGGCCGACCGCGTCGGCTCGGCCGAGGGCCTCGGGCTGCTCCTCGCGCTCACCGAGGCCGACGCTCGGGCGACCTCGCCGAAGGCCTGGACCGCCTGGCGGGCCGGACTGGTCCGCGAGCTCGCCCGCCGTACGGCGGCTCTGTACGACGACCCGGGTAGGCCCGCGATGAGTGAGGCCGAGATCGGGGTGCCCGAGGAGGCATGCCGCGCCGGCGTGCTGGCCGACCACCGCGCCGCCGTGGCCGCCCACGCGATCGGGAATGCGCTGTCGCCCCACAGTCGGTGACGCCGTGGATGCGGACCAGGGCACGAGGACCAGCACCGCCGGGATCTGCGGCTGGCATCGGGCGGTTAGGCTGGAGCCCCGCATTCGTCGTACCGCACTCCTGACGAGGACTCACTTGTTCGCCACGCTCTCCGACCGGCTCGCCGAGACCTTCAAGAACCTCCGCGCCAAGGGCCGGCTCTCCGAGGCCGACATCGACGCCACCGCGCGCGAGATCCGGATCGCCCTGCTCGAGGCCGATGTCGCCCTGCCCGTGGTCAAGGAGTTCGTGGCCGCCGTCAAGGAACGCGCCCGCGGCGAGGAGGTCAGCGGCGCCCTCAACCCGGCCCAGCAGATCGTCAAGATCGTCAACGACGAGCTCGTCACCATCCTCGGCGGCGAGACCCGCCGCCTGCGCTGGGCCAAGACCGGCCCGACGGTGATCATGCTGGCCGGCCTCCAGGGCGCGGGCAAGACCACGCTGGCCGCCAAGCTCTCGCTCTGGCTCAAGGAGCAGGGCCGTACGCCGATGCTGGTGGCGGCCGACCTTCAGCGGCCCAACGCCGTCCAGCAGCTCGAGGTCAACGGTGGCCGCGTCGGCGTACCCGTCTTCGCGCCCGAGCCCGGCAACGGCGTCGGCGACCCGGTGGCCGTGGCCCGCCAGTCGATCGAGGAGGCCAAGCGCAAGCTGCACGACACCGTCGTCATCGACACCGCCGGCCGCCTCGGCGTCGACAGCGAGCTGATGCAGCAGGCCATCGACATCCGCGACGCCGTCTCGCCCGACGAGATCCTCTTCGTCGTCGACGCCATGATCGGCCAGGACGCCGTCGTCACGGCCCGGGCCTTCCTCGACGGCGTCGGGTACGACGGTGTCGTCCTCACCAAGCTCGACGGCGACGCCCGCGGTGGTGCCGCGCTGTCCATCGCGCAGCTGACCGGCAAGCCGGTCATGTTCGCCTCCGCCGGCGAGAAGATGACCGACTTCGACGTCTTCCACCCCGACCGGATGGCCTCGCGCATCCTCGACATGGGCGACGTCATGACCCTGATCGAGCAGGCCGAGAAGACCTTCGACCAGGAGCAGGCACTCAAGGCCGCCAACAAGCTGACCGGCCAGGGCGGCGAGTTCACCCTCGATGACTTCCTCGAGCAGATGCAGCAGGTCCGCAAGCTGGGCTCGATGTCGAAGATCATGGGGATGCTGCCGGGCATGGGGCAGTTCCGCGAGCAGCTCGAGAACTTCGACGAGCGCGAGATCGACCGGATCCAGGCCATCATCTGTTCGATGACCCCGGCCGAGCGGGCCAACCCCAAGATGATCGACGGCTCGCGTCGCTCCCGGATCGCGCGCGGCTCCGGACGTCAGGTCTCCGACGTCAACGGTCTGGTCGACCGCTTCTTCGAGGCGCGCAAGATGATGATGCAGTTCGCCCAGGGCGCCATGCCCGGGCTGCCGGGCATGCCCGGCATGGCAGGCGGTGGCAAGCGCGGCAAGGCCAAGCAGGCCGCGAAGAGCAAGCCCGGCAAGGGCCGCCGGGTCTCCGGCAACCCGGCCAAGGCCGCGGCTGCCGCCCAGGCAGCCGCCGAGAGGGAGCCGTCGACCTCGAACCCGTTCGGCAACCCCGACGGCGAGGAGGTCGACTACGAGAAGGCCGCGGCCGCGCTCGACCTGCCGAAGGACTTCTCGAAATACCTCAAGTAGCCGCCACCTCGTCCGGCACCCGGGCGATCGCCAGCGACACGGCGCCCAGGAGCTCGGCGCGGTCACCGAGCTCGCCGGAGACGATGCGTACGGCGCTGGCCGTGTCGGGCTGGGCGTGCCGGTCGATCGACTCACGCATGCCCCGCACCAGCGCGGCCGAGGAGCCGAGCGAGCCGCCCACGACGATGACGGCGGGGTTGAGACTGGCGCACAGGTCTGCCACGACCCGGCCGATGGCGCGTCCGCCGTCGCAGAGCACCCGCCGTACTCCGGCGTCGCCGGCCGCGTCGAGCTCGAGCATGCGGTCGACGTCCATGCCCTCGCCGTACGCCGGTCGCAGGACCTCGAGCAGTCGCGGCGCGGAGACCTCGGTCTCGAGGCAGCCCCGGCTGCCGCAGCGGCAGACGTGGCCGCCCTCGCGCACCTGTACGTGGCCGATCTCGCCGGCGATGCCGGTGGCGCCGCGATGCAGCCGACCACCGAGGACGATGCCGGCACCGACCCCGCTCGCGACCTTCACGTAGACGACGTCGGCAGATCCCCGTGCGACGCCGTGCTGGTGCTCGCCGATGGCCCCGAGGTTGGCGTCGTTGTCGACGGTCACCGAGACGCCGAGCCGTGACTCCAGCTCGTCGGCCGGCGCCAGCTCGCGCCAGCCGGGGAGGATGCCGGTGTTGATCCGCGTCGACGCCCGGTCGACCGGCCCGGGCACGCACATGCCGACGCCCAGCAGGTCGGCGGCGGCCATGCCCGCTTCGCCGGCCGCGTCGCGCACCATCACCGCGGCCCGGTCGAGGGCCTCCAGCCCGTGGGTGTCGACGTCGACGCTGGCCTCGAGCTCGGTCAGCACCGTCGCCGCTCGGTCAGCCACCGCGACCCGGATGTGCCGGTGGCCGATGTCGACGCCCGCCACGCCGCCGGGGCGGGTGGCCAGGGCGACCAGCACGGGCGGCCGCCCGCTCCCACCCTTGTACGGCGTGCCGCGGTCGGTCGTCTCGACGGCCTGGCCGGTGTGCACCAGCTCGGCGACCAGGCTCGACACCGTCGTGCGGGACAGACCGGAGCGTCGGGAGAGATCGGCCCGGCTCAGTGGTCCCTCGGTGCCGAGGAGGGTGGTGATGGCCCGCCGGTTGGAGGTGCGCAGATGTGTCAACGAGTGACCGGGCATCTGCTCACCCTAGGGCGATTGCTCCCGAGGGTGGACTAAAAACTCGGTGTCGCGGCCGAGTTACGCATTGACTCGGCCAAAAGCGCCTCCCTAGGTTCGGAGCTGTTCGGACCACCACATCTCGGGAGGGTGCCATGTCCAGGTTGTCCCGTCGTCGCGGCCGCAGAGCCGCGCTCGCCCTCGGAGCGGCCGTCGCTCTCGGCGTCTCGATCGCGCCGCTCCAGCCCGTCGGAGCGTCCGCGGCCGGAGCGCCCGCGGCCCCCGTCCAGCACCGGCTGCCCTATGAGAACCCGCACCTCTCGGTACCGGCCCGCGTGCACGATCTGCTCAAGCGGATGACGCTCGAGGAGAAGATCGGCCAGATGACCCAGGCCGAGCGTGCCTCCGTCGACACCGACACCTCCAAGATCACCACCGACAATCTGGGCAGCGTGCTGTCCGGCGGTGGGTCCACGCCGGCGACGAACGAGCCGCGTGCCTGGGCCGACATGGTCGACCGCTACCAGACCGCCGCCTTGGCGACCCGTCTGCACATCCCGCTCATCTACGGGATCGACACGGTGCACGGCGACGGCAACATGTACGGCGCCACCGTGTTCCCCCACAACATCGGCCTCGGCGCAACCCGCGACCCGGCGCTGGTGCGCCACGTCGAGCACGTCGCGGCGTCCGAGACCCGGTCGACAGGTCCCCAGTGGGCCTTCGCGCCGTGCATCTGCGTTGCCCGCGACGACCGCTGGGGCCGCACCTACGAGTCGTTCGGCGAGAAGCCGTCGCTGGTCAAGAAGATGGAGACGGCCATCGACGGATTCCAGGGGGCGCCGGGCCACCTGTCCGACAACACCCGGGTGCTCGCCACGGCGAAGCACTTCGCCGGCGACGGGCTGACGACCTACGGCACCGGCTCCAACAGCGGCGAGACCGGTGACTACCCGATCGACCAAGGGGTCGACCAGGTCAACCGCGCGACGTTCCGGCGGCTGGCCCTGTCGCCGTACGTGCCGGCCGTGCAGGAGCACCACGTCGGCAGCGTGATGCCGTCGTACTCCGACGTCGACTGGAGCGGAGACGGGCTCGGCAACCGGGTCAACATGCACGGCGACCGGGCCCTGATCACCGGATGGCTCAAGGGCAAGCAGGGCTTCGACGGGTTCGTGATCTCCGACTACAACGGCATCGACCACATCAACCCCAAGACCTACACGTTCAACCAGCAGGTGACCGCGGGAGTGAACGCCGGCATCGACATGTTCATGCAGCCGAGCAACTTCGAGACCTTCGAGTCGACCCTCCAGGACGAGGTGAACGCCGGGCACGTGTCGATGGCGCGGATCAACGACGCCGTGTCGCGGATCCTCACCAAGAAGTTCGAGCTCGGCCTCTTCGAGCACCCCTACACCGACCGCACCCACCTCCCGGACGTCGGGTCGCGCGCCCACCGTCAGGTCGCCCGCCGGGCGGTCGCCGAGTCGCAGGTGCTGTTGAAGAACAAGCGGGCCACGCTGCCGCTGCGCGACCACCAGCGGCTGTACGTCGCGGGCAGCAACGCCGACAACATCGGCAACCAGGCCGGTGGCTGGACCCTGACCTGGCAGGGCGGCTCGACCACCCAGATCCCGGGTCGCACCATCCTCGCCGGGATCAGGCAGCGCGACTCCAGGGTGACCTTCAGCCAGGACGCGTCGGCACCGGTCCCGCACGGCGCCGTGGGTGTCGTGGTGGTCGGCGAGACGCCGTACTCCGAGGGCTTCGGGGACGTCAACGGCCCGTTGTGGGCCTACGACCCGGGCGACAACGGCCAGCCGCGGCCGGCGAAGACGATGCAGCTCTCCGACGCCGATGCCCACGCCGTCGAGACGGTGTGCTCGCGGGCCAGGTCGTGTGTCGTGCTGGTCGTCTCCGGGCGGCCGATGATCATCTCGCAGGCGACGCTGAAGAACGTCGACGCGCTGGTCGCCAGCTGGCTGCCGGGCAGCGAGGGTGAGGGTGTTTCCGACGTGCTGTTCGGAGCCCGGCACTTCACGGGCAAGCTGCCGGTGACCTGGCCGCGCAGCGTCGACCAGGAGCCGATCAACGTGGGTGACGCCCACTACAACCCGCTGTTCGCCTACGGGTTCGGCCTCACCACCCGCTGAGGCATGATCGACGCGTGACCACCCCACGAAAGCGGGGACCCCGGGTGACCACCCCACGAAAGCACTCGCTTCGCTCGTGCTTCCGCGGGGACCCCGGGTGAGCCCACGGCCGGTCGTCGTCGTCGACGGCGCCAACGTCGTGGGCTCGCGGCCCGACGGCTGGTGGAAGGACCGGGCGGGCGCCGCGCGCCGGCTGCACGAGTCGCTGCTGGTGGCCGACCTGGGCGAGCTCGTCGTGCTCGTGCTCGAGGGTCAGGCGAAGGCGGGAGTGCGCGCCGGGCGCGACGCCGACGTACGCGTCGTGCATGCGCGCGGCGACGGCGACGAGGCGATCGTCGCCGAGGTACGCCGCCTCCGCGACGCCGGAGACCGGGTCACGGTCGTGACCGCCGACCGGATGCTGCGGGCCCGGGTGGAGCAGCTCGGCGCCGTGACGGCCGGGCCGTCGTGGCTGTTCGGTGAGCTGGAGGGCTGAGACCGGCGAGCCCGCGAGTCAGAGCGGCGGCTCACCCAGGTGCTCGAGCTCCTGCTCGGCGGCCGGGTGGATCGGCACCGCCTCCCGGTGGTGGGTGCGGACCGCGGCGAACGTCCAGACCTTGTTGAGCACGAACGACAGGGGCGTCACGACCGCGATCACGATCAGCTGGGCCCAGTAGAGCCGCGTGCGCAGACCGCTGGTGTCGTCGAGCAGGTCGGGCGGGAGCGCCATCGGCGACCCGCGGTGCATGAGCAGGGTCAGCAGCAGCAAGCCCAGCGCCTGACCGAGCAGGCCGACGGCCAGGAAGGGGAGATACTCACGCCACCAGGCGGTGTGCCGCGAGGAGCGGAAGGTCCAGCCGCGGTTGAGCTGGAAGTTCCAGAGGTTGGCGACCACGAACGCGGCGGTGGAGTAGAGGTGGTACCAGCGCACGTGGAAGGGCGTCGGGTGCAGGGCCCAGATCGGGTGCTCGGGCAGCGGACCGGTCTTCTTCACGATGATCAGGGCGACCATGTTGACCAGGACGCCGGTGGCGCCGACGACCGCGAACCGGCCGAACTGAGCGGCGTTGTCGCGGTGCCGGCGCAGCTCCCCCTCGCCGATGCGCCTCACACCAGAAACCCTATCGGCTGCCTCCCAGCCTCACGGCGTGGTGGCGATACGGTCACTGGCATGTCTGTGCTCAGGTTCAGCGGGCCGGTGCTGCCCGAGGGCGAGTCCCGTGACGTGTACGTCGTCGACGGCCGGGTCACCTACGAACGCCAGCCCGGTGCCGAGAGGGCGGCCGATGGCTGGCTCGTGCCCGGCCTGGTCGACGCGCACTGCCACATCGGCCTCGACGACCACGGCCCGATCAGCCGCGAGGAGTCCGAGCAGCAGGCCGTCGAGGACCGTGACGCCGGCGCGCTGCTGATCCGCGACGCCGGCTCGGCCGCGGACACCTCCTGGATCCACGACCGGCTCGACCTGCCTCGGCTGATCCGCTGCGGCCGGCACCTGGCCCGCACCAAGAGGTACATCCGCAACTACGCCTTCGAGATCGAGCCCGACGAGCTGGCGTCGTACGCCGCCGAGCAGGCGCGCGCGGGCGACGGCTGGATCAAGCTGGTCGGTGACTGGATCTCCCGTGAGGAGGGCGACCTGGCGCCCAGCTTCCCGGCCGAGGCGTTCGCGGCGGCCATCGCCGCGGCCCACGATGCCGGCGCCAAGGTGACTGCCCACTGCTTCGGCCGCGCGGTGCTGCCCGGGCTGATCGGGGCCGGCATCGACTGCATCGAGCACGGCACCGGACTCAGCGAGGACCTGATCGCGTCGATGGTCGAGCACGGTACAGCCCTGGTGCCGACGGTGATGCAGCTGGACAAGTTCCCGGAGTACGCCGAGGCGGGTGCCGAGAGGTTCCCGGCGTACGCCGAGACGATGACCGACCTGCACGCGCGTCGGCGCGCCACCATCATGGCGGCGTACGACGCCGGGGTCCCGTTGTACGCCGGCTCCGACGGGGGCGGGGTCGCGCGTCACGGCAACCTGCCCGGCGAGGTGATCGCGATGGCCGAGCTCGGCCTGCCGGCCGAGTACGCCCTTGGCGCGGCGAGCTGGCAGGCTCGCGAGTGGCTCGGCTGGAACGCCGGCCTCGACGAGGGCGCGCCCGCCGACTTCGTCGTCTACCCGACCAACCCGCTCGACGACCTGAGCGTGCTCCGGCACCCGAGCGCCGTCGTGCTCCGCGGGCAGATCGTGTGAAGGAGCCCGAGCTCGTCGCGGCCCTGCGCTCGGCGGGCTGCGTGTACGCCGAGAAGGAGGCCGCCCTGCTGCTCCAGGAGAGCGGGTCCGAGGCCGAGCTGCTGACGATGCTGGCGCGCCGCATGCGGGGCGAGCCGCTGGAGCAGGTGGTCGGCTGGGCAGAGTTCTGCGGCCTGCGGATCGCCCTGGAGCCCGGCGTCTTCGTGCCCAGGCGCCGCAGCGAGCTGCTCGTGCGGCTGGCCGTGGCTGCGGGCCCCGGCCTGGTCGTGGACCTCTGCTGCGGTGCCGGCGCCCTCGGTGCGGCCGTCGCCGATCGGCTCCGCGAGGCCGAGGTGTACGGCGCCGACTGCGACCCCGACGCCGTCCGCGCCGCCCGCCGCAACCTGCCACCGCGCCAGGTGCACGAGGGCGACCTGTACGACGCCCTGCCCGACGACCTGCGCGGCCGGATCGATGGGCTCGTGGTCAACGCGCCGTACGTCCCGAGCGACGAGATCGCCACCATGCCGCCCGAGGCGCGCGACCACGAGCACCGGGTCGCCCTCGACGGCGGGCCCGACGGGCTCGACGTACAGCGCCGGGTGGCCGCGGGTGCCCGCGACTGGCTGCGGCCGGACGGGCTGCTGCTGCTCGAGACCGGCCGCGCTCAGGCCGAGGCGACGTGCGCGATCTTGGCGGAAGCCGGGCTCTCGGCGTCGGTCGAGACCGACGACGAGATCGCCGCAACCGTGGCGATCGGGCGGCTCGGGTCCCGGTGACTTGGGCCACGGCCCTGGGCCGTCCCCGACCCGGGACCTCTGGCGCGCCTGTAGGCGGACGCGCCGGCGCGACGGGGTACTGGGGCAGACGAGCCGCGTGGAGGTGGTCCTGGGCGCCGGCGCGGAAAGAAACCGCGGACGAAGTTCCGTGACACGCCGAGGTGCAGCCGCATTCTTCCGCGGTCTCTTCTGCCGGCAGCGAGACCACCCCGTGGGCATCGCGCGCCCGGCCGGAACCGGCGGCGAATGCGCAAGGTCAGCGCACCGCAAGGTGTCGAAGGAGGAACTCGATGGACTGTGAGGATTCCTCATTTGGTTGCCTCGGAGCCGGTCTGGCACAATGACGCGCTGAGTCTGAGCGCGCCCGGCCCCTCTCAACCGGTCGCCCAGCCCACCGAGGAATCCGCCCTGGTCCCCACCTGGCCCGGAGCCCTCACCCGAACACAACTTTCGAGGAGACACCACAACCGTGGCCGTCAAGATCCGTTTGAAGCGCCTGGGCAAGATCCGGGTGCCGCAGTACCGCATCGTCGTCGTCGACAGCCGCAAGAAGCGCGACGGTCGAGTGCTCGAAGAGATCGGCAAGTACCACCCCAAGGAGGACCCGTCCTACATCGACGTCGTCTCCGACCGGGCGCAGTACTGGCTCGGCGTGGGCGCCCAGCCCAGCGACGCCGTCGCCACGATCCTCAAGATCACCGGTGACTGGCAGAAGTTCAAGGGCCTCCCGGGCGCCGAGGGCCGGCTCAAGGTGGCCGAGCCCAAGCGCGACAAGGTCGAGATCTTCAACGAGGCACTCAAGGACGCCGCCTCCGAGCCCCGCTCCGGGGCCGTGACCAAGAAGGCGTCGAAGAGGGCCGAGAAGCCCGCCGACGAGGTTCCGGTGGCTCCCGCCGAGGAGACCCCGGCCGAGACGCCGGCTGCCAAGACGCCGGCTGCCAAGACGCCGGCTGCCGAGACGCCGGCTGCCGAGACGCCGGCCGCCGAGACGCCGGCTGCCGAGACGCCGGCTGCCGAGACGCCGGCTGCCGAGACGCCGGCTGCCAAGACGCCGGCTGCCGAGACCCCGGCTGCCAAGACGCCGGCCGCCGAGACCCCGGCCGCCGAGACCCCGGCCGCCGAGCCTGCTGCCACCGAGCCTGCAGCCACCGAGGCTCCTGCCGAGGTCCCCGCCGACGAGACGCCTGAGGGTGCCACCGAGGTCGCCGAGACGGCCGAGACCGCCGAGGTCGACGCCGAGTCGGCCGCCGAGAAGGCCTGAGCGCGATGCTCGCCGAGGCACTGGAGCACCTGGTCCGAGGTGTCGTCGACAACCCCGACGACGTGAGTGTGCGTGACAAGCAGCTTCGCCGCGGCTCGATCCTCGAGGTCCGGGTGCACCCCGACGACCTCGGCAAGGTGATCGGCCGCAACGGCCGCACGGCCACGGCCTTCCGCACCGTCATCAACGCCCTCGCGGGCCGCGACGGCGCCCGGGTCGACTTCGTCGACGTCGACCGGGATCGCTGAGCCAGCTCCGACCCGTGCCCCTGACCGAGTGCTCCGGCGCCCGGTGGGGGGCACGAGCTGTCTTCGGGGTGATCCGGTGGCCGACGCTGTACGCCGCGCGGAAGGATGACCCCCATGAGCCGCACGATCGCCGACGTACTTCCCCTGCTGGGTCTGCGGATCACCGCCGGGCCGCTCGAGCTGCGCGGCATCACCGACGACGACCTGGTGCTGCTCGGTGAGCTGGCCGAACGCGGCATCCATGACAAGGGCGCGATGCCGTTCTACGTGCCGTGGACGACGACCGGGTCGGTGGCCCACAACATCGCGACGTACCAGTGGCAGAAGCGAGCCGCCTTCTCCATCGAGGCCTGGTCGCTGGAGCTCGCGGTCCGGTACGACGGCGAGCTGGTCGGCATGCAGGGCTTCCGCGCCGACGCCTATCTCGTCACCCGCACCGGCGAGTCCGGCTCGTGGCTCGGGCTGGCCCACCAGAGCCGCGGCATCGGCACCCTGATGCGCCAGACTCTGTGCGCGTTCCTGTTCGACCACCTCGACGCGGACGAGGTGCGGTCGGGGGCGTTCCTCGACAACCCGGCGTCCCTCGCGGTCTCGCGCAAGGTGGGCTACCGCCCGGCCGGCGTACGACGTCTCGAGCGCCGTCCCGGCGAGCTCGCCCTCAACCAGGATCTGGTGCTCGACCCGGCCGACCTGGTGCGTGGTCCGCACCCGCTGGAGGTCTCGGGGCTGGCGGCGTTCCGCCGCTCGATCGGGCTCGACGACCACCCCTTACCCTGACCGCGTGGAGAGCATCGAGGTCGTGGTCGGCCGGATCGGCAAGCCGCACGGCCTGCGCGGCGAGGTGACCGTCGAGGTCCGCACCGACGAACCGGAGCACCGCTTCGGGCTCGGGACGACGCTGCGCGCCGAGTCGCCGCGCGGCGTGAGCGCAGGACTGACGAGCGTCACCGTGGTCCGCACCCGCTGGCACCAGGGCGTGTTGCTCGCGACGTTCGAGGAGCTGCCCGACCGCAACGCCGCCGAGGCCGCACGCGGCACCCTGCTGCACGCCACCGTCGACGCGGCCGCGACGCCCGAGGATCCCGAGGAGTTCTACGACCACCAGCTGCTCGGCCTCGCGGTCGAGGACCTCGACGGCCGTGCGCTGGGCGAGGTCCGCCAGGTGGTGCACGGCGCCCAGGATCTGCTGCAGGTGCGCACCCCCGACGGCCGCGACGCCCTGGTGCCGTTCGTCTCCGCGCTCGTGCCCGAGGTCGACGTCGCCGGGGGCCGGGTCGTCGTCGCCGACCGGCCGGGCCTGGTCACGCCGTTCGAGGACGAGTCGTGAGGATCGACCGGTGAGGATCGACATCGTCACGATCTTCCCCGCCTACTTCGACGTCCTCGACCTCTCGCTCACCGGCAGGGCGCGCACCTCGGGGCTGATCGACATCGCGGTGCACGACCTGCGCTCGTTCACCCACGACCGGCACCGCACGGTCGACGACACGCCGTACGGCGGCGGGGCCGGCATGGTGATGAGGCCCGAGCCGTGGGGCGAGGCGCTCGACGCCTTGTCCGCCGGGTCGTCGGCGCGGCCCACGCTCGTCGTACCCACGCCGTCGGGGGAGCCGCTGCGTCAGGCGAGCGCCCGCGACCTCGCCACCCGCGAGCACCTCGTCTTCGCGTGCGGGCGCTACGAGGGCATCGACCAGCGGGTGCTCGACGACGCGGCGGGGCGTTTCGAGGTGCGCGAGGTCTCGCTCGGGGACTACGTGCTCAACGGTGGTGAGGTGGCCGCCCTGGCCGTCATCGAGTCGGTGGTGCGGCTGCTGCCCGGCTTCATGGGCAACGCGGCGTCGCTGACCGAGGAGTCGCACGAGGACGGCCTGCTGGAGTACCCCGTCTACACCAAGCCGCCCGCCTGGCGCGGGCACGACGTACCCCCTGTGCTGCTGTCGGGTGACCATGGCGCCGTCGCCGCCTGGCGTCGGGCCGAGTCCGTACGACGCACCGTCGCCCGCCGTCCCGACCTCGCCCACCCGGCGGCGTCGGTCGGCCTGGGTGAACTCGGCGTCGAGATCGCGCCCGCGACTCGCGCCGACGCGGGGGAGCTGCTCACCCTGCAGCGCGCCTGCTGGCTGCAGGAGCTGTGGGCCAACCCGGGTGTCGAGATCCCGGCTCTCAACGAGTCACTGGCGGACGCCGAGCGGGGGATCGAGGAGTGGACCGCCCTGCTGGCCCGGGCCGGCGGACGGCTGGTGGGCGCCGCCCGCGGCCGGAGCGAGGGCGACGTGTGGGCCGTCGGGCGGGTGATGGTCGCGCCCGACCTCCAGGGCCGCGGCCTGGGTCGCCACCTGCTGCGGCTGGTCGAGGAGGCGGCGCCGGCCGAGGCCACGTCGTACTCGTTGTTCACCGGCGCCGGCAGCGTGGAGAACATCCGGATGTACCAGAAGGCCGGCTACCGTCTGCGCGGTCCGGCCCCCGGCACCCCCGGCGCCGTGGTGCTGACCAAGCCCCGCACCGGATAGTCCCCGACGTTTGGGTTGGGTTCATCGGTCCTGACCCAACCCAAACGTCGGGGACTATCGGTCGCAGCCGACCGGGATTTCCCGCCGGGTGGTTCCGTCTGGCAGACTTGCTCCTCGGCTCGACCGGCCAAACACGGATCGTCCCATGGAGATCCGCGTCAGTTCCTGCCACAGGGGGAGCATGACGCCGCCGGCCACCTGTCGAGCCCCAACTGAAATTGATCCCCCATCGCGGCTGACCTGTGGCACTCGTGAGGAGACATCATGACCAACGTCATCACCGACCTCGGCAGCGCCCGCAAGCGTGACGACCTCCCCAACTTCCGCGCCGGTGACAACGTGAAGGTGCACGTGAAGGTCGTGGAGGGCTCCCGCGCCCGCGTCCAGATCTTCCAGGGCGTCGTGATCCGCGTGCAGGGCTCGGGCATCGGCCGCACGTTCACGGTCCGCAAGGTCTCTTTCGGCGTCGGTGTCGAGCGCACCTTCCCGCTCCACTCGCCGATCTTCGAGCAGATCGAGGTCGTCACCCGGGGCGACGTACGCCGGGCCAAGCTGTACTACCTGCGCAACCTGCGCGGGAAGGCCGCGAAGATCAAGGAGCGCCGCGAGGCCTGAGGGCCGGTGACCGCCCACTCTGTGGTTAGGCTCTGCGCGTGACCTCCGAGGACCGCGACAACGTGACCGTCGACGACAGCGACGAGCAGGTGTCCCGGCCCACGAAGAAGACCAAAAAGCCGAAGAAGCACCTGCCGTTGTGGCAGGAGACGATCCTGCTGCTCGCCATCGCCCTCGGGCTGGCGATCGTGATCAAGGCGCTCTTCGTCCAGGCGTTCTACATCCCCTCGGAGTCGATGGAACCGGGCCTGGTCAACAACGACCGGATCCTGGTCGAGAAGGTCTCCTACTGGTTCAGCGGCACTCCCCAGCGAGGCGACGTCGTGGTCTTCAAGGACCCTGGTGACTGGCTGACGGCCGAGGAGGACGCCGGGCCGCCCAACGAGGTCACCAACCTGATGGCCAAGGTCGGGCTCTACCCGTCCGGCGGCCACCTGGTGAAGCGGGTCATCGGCGTCGCGGGCGACACCATCCACTGCTGCGACACGAAGGGCCGCATCCTGGTCAACGGCACCCCGCTCAACGAGAAGTCCTACGCCAAGCTCGACGGCGCGGCCTGCTACGGCCCGATGACCAGCACCTGCAACTGGACCGACGGGCCGGTGCCCGCCGGCCACATCTTCGTGATGGGCGACAACCGCTTCCACTCCGCCGACTCCACCGTGCACATGTGCCGGCCCGAGCAGACCGAGTGCGTGCCGGGCGACGAGTTCGTGCCCGTCTCCGACGTGGTCGGCAAGGTCTTCGTGCTGCTGTGGCCGCGCAGCCACTTCGGGTGGATCCACCGACCGTCCGACTTCGCGGACGTGGCCAGCGGCTCCTGAGCGATGAGCCTGCTCCCGCGAGGACTGACCGTACGCCGCGATGCCGGCCTCTACGGCTACGAGCGCGCGCTGCACCGGGCCGGCATGACCCACATCGCCGGGGTCGACGAGGCCGGCCGGGGCGCGTGCGCCGGGCCGCTGGTGGCAGGCGCGGCGATCCTCAAGCCCGGCAAGGGAGGGGAGATCCCGGGCCTGGCCGACTCCAAGTTGTTGACCGAGCCGGCCCGAGAGCGCTGCTACGCCCAGATCGTGCGCCGGGCGCTGGCTTGGTCGGTGGTCGTCATCGGTCCCGACGAGTGCGACCGGCTCGGGATGCACGTGGCCAACGTCGAGGCGCTGCGGCGGGCGGTGGCGCTGCTCGACCTGCCAGCCTCCTACGTGCTCACCGACGGGTTCCCCGTCGACGGGCTCGGGGTGCCGGGGCTCGCGATGTGGAAGGGCGACCGGGTGGCCGGCTGCATCAGTGCGGCCAGCGTGCTCGCGAAGGTGACCCGGGACCGGATCATGGTCGCCCTCGACGGTGACCACCCGGCGTACGACTTCAAGACGCACAAGGGCTACGTCACCGAGGTGCACAACGCCGCCCTGCTCGAGCACGGGCCGTCG
>JBPCQY010000086.1:0-12065 GCA_050997635.1 Nocardioides sp. | reverse complement strand
CGCAGCTGCGCGGCGTCTCGGTGTCCGAGGCGTACGCCTCGACCATGCACATCTCCTTCGACGTTCGCGGGGGCCTGCTGGTGCGGCAGATGCACCACTGGGCGGCGATGCTGTTCGTCGGCGCGATGATGATCCACCTGCTCCGGGTCTTCTTCACCGGCGCGTTCCGCAAGCCCCGCGAGCTCAACTGGGTGATCGGCTGCATCCTGCTGCTCCTCGGCACCCTCGAGGGCTTCACCGGCTACTCCCTGCCCGACGACCTGCTCTCCGGCACGGGCATCCGCGCCGCCGACGGCTTCATCAAGGCCACCCCGGTCGTCGGCAGCTACGCGTCGTTCTTCCTCTTCGGCGGTGAGTTCCCCGGCGACTCGATCATCGCGCGGCTCTTCACGATCCACGTCCTGCTGGTGCCCGGTCTGCTGCTCGCGCTGATCGGCGCGCACATGATGCTGCTGGTCTTCCACAAGCACACCCAGTGGCCCGGACCGGGTCGCACCGAGCAGAACGTCGTCGGCTACCCGATGCTCCCGGTGTACGTCGCCAAGGCCGGCGGCTTCTTCTTCATCGTCTTCGGCGTGGTCGCGCTGATGGGGGCGTTCCTGTCGATCAACCCGGTCTGGAAGTTCGGCCCCTACGACCCCACCAAGGTGACGGCCGGCTCGCAACCCGACTGGTACATGGGCTGGCCCGACGGCGCGCTGCGGATCATGCCCGGCATCGAGACCCATCTGTGGGGCCACACCCTGTCGTGGAACGTGCTGCTGCCCATCCAGGTCCTGCCCGCCCTGATGCTCGGCATCCTGATCTCGCTGCCGTTCGTCGAGGCGTGGGTGACCGGCGACAAGCGCGAGCACCACCTGCTCCAGCGCCCGCGCGACGCCCCGACCCGCACCGCGACGATGACCGCCCTGATGACGGTGTACGGCGTGCTGTGGGAGGCGGGCGGCAACGACATCATCGCCACCCAGCTGCACCTGAGCATCAACCAGATCACCTACCTCAACCGGGCTGCGGTGTTCGTGCTGCCGGTCATCGTCTTCGTGATCACCCGTCGCTGGTGCATCTCGTTGCAGCGCTCCGACAACGAGCGGCTGCTGCACGGCTACGAGTCCGGCATCATCATGCGCTCGACCGAGGGCGGCTACACCGAGCGGCACCTGCCGATCAGTGCCGCCGAGACCGCCACGTTGGCGTCGCGCCCGCACGATCCGGCGTACGACGTCGGACCGCGGAACGGCCGACTGCGCTCGCGTCTGTCTCGGTTGATGTTTGCCGACAACGGGCAGGCGCCGAGCGCCGACGAGCTCGTGGCGGCGCGGCAGCATGCCGATCTTCAGCGGGCGGAGGAGGCGGATCTCGAGCACCCCGCCGAGGGTCACGAGTTCGACGACCACCAGCTCCGCGACACGGACCGAGTGCCGTTGCGCGGGGGCGCGGACCGGCGCTGAGGCTAGGGTCGCCTGCGTGAGCGCGTTGGGCATCGGCGAGCTGGCCCGGCGTGCCGGTGTCGAACAGCAGGTGATCCGGGCCTGGGAGTCCCGCTTCGGATTCCCCGAGCCGCGGCGTACGTCCGGTGGGCGGCGGGTCTACGACACCGCCGACGTCGACCGCGTCATCCGGGTGCTGGCGCTCAAGGACTCCGGCCTCCGGCTTGCCCAGGCGATCGACCGGGTGCGCCAGCAAGGCGTCGAAGGCAACCGCCTCTCGGTGTACGCCGAGCTGCGCCGGGTGCACCCGCACCTGCAGCACCGGGTGCTGCGGCGCGACGCGCTGACGGCGGTCTCGCACGCGATCGAGGACGAGGCGCTGGCCCGCGCCGTACGCCCGGTCGTGTACGGCGCCTTCCAGCGCGAGGAGTTCTACCGCCGCTCCGCTCCGCGCTGGAACGAGCTTGCGCGGACGGCGACCTCGTGCGTCGTACTCGCCGACTTCGCGTCGGTTTCCGGGGGAGCCGGTCGGCCGGTCGAGATCGGGCTCCGGGAAGGCTCGCCGTTGCTGCGCGAGTGGGCGGTGGTCGTCGGCTCGCTGGACTTCTCGGCCGTGCTGACGGGCTGGGAGATGCCGGGCGAGCACGCGGTGCCGCGAGGACAACAGCGCTTCGAGACGGTCTTCTCGTTCGACCCGGCCGCCGTGCGGACGGCGATGGACGTGTGCGTCGCGGCGGCCCGCGACTCGGGCTCGGGCGACCGGCTGTCCGAACTGGCTCTGGGCGAACTGGCTCTGGGCGACCTGGCTCTGGGCGACCCGGCGACGCCGAGCGTCGGCGTCGACGCCTTCGTCGCCCGGGCGTTCGACTACCTGCAGCAAAGCTAGTGCGCGTCGATTGGGGCGTTCGCCGTACCTCCGGTACGCTTGGGTCATCAGCTCGTCGAGCTCTCGCCGCGAGTTGTCCGCACGTCGTAGCAGTCTCTGCTTCAAGGGCAGGAGTGCTCCGTGCGTGGCCGACCGAAACCTCGGACCCGGCTGACGGTGAGACACCCGAACAGACAGTGATCCCTTGACCTCCTTTGCCTCACTCGGCGTGCCCGCGCGCCTGTCCGACGTCCTTGCCAGCCACGGCATCGACACCCCCACCCCGATCCAGGCCGCGACCCTGCCCGACTCGCTCGCCGGTCGCGACGTGCTCGGCCGGGGCCGCACCGGCTCCGGCAAGACCTACGCGTTCCTGCTGCCGCTGGTGGCCCGGCTCGCCGATGGTGGCCGCGCCAACTCCCGGATGCCGCGCGCGCTGATCCTGGCGCCGACCCGTGAGCTGGTCGGCCAGATCGACGCCGCCCTCGCCCCTTTGGCGAAGACCGCCGGCCTGCGCACCCGCACCGTCTTCGGCGGCGTCGGCCAGCACCCGCAGGTCACCGCGCTGCGTGCCGGCGTCGACATCGTGGTCGCCTGCCCCGGTCGCCTCGAGGACCTGATCCAGCAGAAGCACTGCGACCTGTCGCGGGTCGAGGTGACCGTGCTCGACGAGGCCGACCACATGGCCGACCTCGGCTTCCTGCCCGGCGTACGCCGCCTGCTCAGCCAGACGCCGAGGGGCAGCCAGCGACTGCTCTTCTCGGCCACCCTCGACAAGGCGATCGACACCCTGGTCAAGCAGTTCCTCGACAACCCGGTGACCCACCAGGCCGACTCGGTGCAGTCGCCGATCTCGAGCATGGACCACCACGTGCTGCACATCGACCGCGAGCACCGCCTGCCGATCCTGGTCGACCTGACCAGCGCTCCGGGCCGCACCATGGTCTTCACCCGCACCAAGCACGGCGCCAAGGCGCTGACTCGCCAGCTCAACAAGAGCGGCGTCTCCGCCGTCGAGCTGCACGGCAACCTCGGCCAGAACGCGCGCACCCGCAACATGGCGGCCTTCCACGCCGGCGAGGCCACCGCGCTCGTCGCGACCGACATCGCCGCCCGCGGCATCCACGTCGACGACGTCGCCCTGGTCGTGCACGCGGACCCGCCGGTCGAGCACAAGGCCTACCTGCACCGCTCCGGCCGTACGGCGCGCGCGGGCAACGCGGGCACCGTCATCACCCTGATGACCAGCGACCAGGTCCGCGACGTCCGGTCGCTGACCAGGGCCGCCGGCATCTCACCGACGACCACCCGGATCCAGGGCAGCACGCACCCCGTGCTGATCACCCTCGCCCCCGGCGAGCGGCTGCTCACCCCGGGCGGGCTCGCGCTCGCTCCGGTCGCGGCCGAGTCGTCGTCTGGGCCCCGCTCCGGTGGCGGTGGGGGCGGCCGTGGCCGCAACCGACGTCGTGGCGGTGGCGGCAACGGCCAGGGCGGACAGTCGTCGTCGCGCCAGTCGAAGCAGGGCGGTGCCAAGGCGTCGTCCGGCAACGGCAACGGCAACGGCGGTCGGCGTCGTCCCGCTCGTTCGGGCTCGACGTCCGGCGGCGGCAACCACAGCGCCTCGAGCTTCAGCTCCGGCCGCCGCTGAGGCTGCGCGCGAGGTACGGCCCTGAGGGGCAGGGTGCCACAGCTGGCCGATGGCGATAGTTTCGTCCTGTACGGCGCCGAGCCGGTGCCGACGCGAGGACGAGCAGTCGATGAGGGAGTTGTGCCATGAGCCAGAGCCAGACGTCCGGACCGGCGTACCAGGTCGTGAACCCGGCCACCGGTGAGGTGGAGCAGACCTTCGACACGGCGACCGACGCCGAGATCGAGTCGACCCTGGCGGCCTCGCGCGCGGCGTACGACGCGTGGAAGGACGTCCCGATCGACGAGCGCGCCAAGATTGTCACGCGCGTCGGAGAGCTGTTCGTGGAGCGCCGCGCCGAGCTGGCTGCCCTGGCCACCAAGGAGATGGGCAAGCCGCTGCTGGAGGCGAAGGGCGAGGCGAAGTTCTGCGGTCAGATCTTCGACTACTTCGCGACCGAGGGCCCCGGGCTCGCGGCCGACCAGCCGATCAAGACGTTCTCCGGCGGCAAGGCCGTCGTTCAGAAGCTGCCGATCGGCCCGCTGCTCGGGATCATGCCGTGGAACTACCCCTTCTACCAGATCGCCCGGTTCGCGGCGCCCAACCTGATGCTGGGCAACACCGTGATCCTCAAGCACGCCGAGTCGGTGCCCGGCTGTGCGCTCGCCGTCGAGCAGCTGATGAAGGACGCCGGGGTGCCCGACGGCGCCTACCTCAACGTCTTCGCCTCGCACGAGCAGATCGAGACGGTGATCGCCGACCCGCGGATCGCCGGCGTCTCGCTCACGGGCTCGGAGCGGGCCGGAGCGGTGGTGGCGGCGACCGCCGGCAAGAACCTCAAGAAGTGCGTGCTCGAGCTCGGCGGCTCCGACCCCTACGTCGTCCTCGACTCCGACGACGTCGCTGCCGCGGCCGACCTCGCCTGGGAGACCCGGATCAGCAACACCGGTCAGGCGTGCAACTCCAACAAGCGGATGATTGTGATGGACGACGTCTTCGAGGGCTTCGTCTCGCGGCTGACCGAGCGGGCCAAAGACCTGCGCCCCGGCGACCCGGCCGTGGTCGAGGAGGGCGCCTTCGCTCCGCTGTCCTCGCGCAAGGCCGCCGAGACGCTCGCCGAGCAGGTGGCCGACGCCGTGAGCAAGGGCGCCACGCTGCACGCCGGCGGAGTGCTCGGCGACGCTCCGGCGGCCTACTACTCGCCCGCCGTGCTCACCGGCATCACCACCGAGATGCGGGCCTACCGCGAGGAGCTGTTCGGCCCGGTCGCCGTCGTGTACGCCGTGTCCAGCGACGACGAGGCGCTCGCGTTGGCCAACGACACGACGTACGGCCTGGGCGGTGCGGTGTTCAGCACCGACCCGGAGCGCGCGACGAAGGTGGCGCAGCGGCTCGAGGTCGGCATGTCCAACGTGAACTCGCCGGCCGGCGAGGGCGCCGAGGTGCCGTTCGGCGGGGTCAAGCGCAGCGGCTTCGGCCGCGAGCTCGGCCCGCTGGGCATGGACGAGTTCGTCAACAAGCGGATGTTCTACGTCGCCGACTGAGAGGCCACCCATGTCCGAGCCCTTCGATGTCCTGCTGGAGAAGTACGCCCGCCTGGTGATCCGGGTGGGCGTCAACGTCCAGCCCGGCCAGGAGGTCGTGATCAACGGCCTCCCCGAGCAGGCCGAGGCGGCGCGCGCGCTCGCGGACGAGGCCTACCGCGTGGGCGCCAGCCGCGTGACGATCAAGTACATCGACCCGCACCTCCAGCGGGCCGCGGTCCTGCTCGGCCCCGACGAGACCTTGGGGACGACGCCCGAGCACGAGCTCGAGGGGGTCCGGGCGTGGAAGGAGAGCCGCCCGGCCGTCATCAGCCTGACCGGCAACCCGTTCCCGACCCTGATGGACGGGCTGGACCCCGAGCGGCTGGCCAAGTCGCAGCCGATGGACCTGATCTCCGAGATCATGCCGATCATCACCACCAACCAGGTCGCCTGGACGGTGGTCGGTGCGCCGACCCCCGGCTGGGCGGCGAGTGTCGGCGTGGCCGACACGGCGAAGCTGTGGGAGGCCGTCGCGGTCGCGATGCGGCTCGACGAGGCCGACCCGCAGCAGGCCTGGCGCGACCACATCGCCAAGCTCACCGCCCGGGCCGCGATCCTCAACGGCCACCGGTTCGACAAGGTCCGCTACCAGGGGCCGGGCACCGACATCACGATCGGGCTGGCCGACGAGTCGGTGTGGGTCGGCGGGTCGCTGGAGAACCAGGACGGCGTGGAGTTCGTGCCCAACATGCCGACCGAGGAGGTCTTCATGTCGCCCGACTGGCGTCGGGCCGAGGGCCACCTGCAGATCTCGGCGCCGTTCTTCCTGGCCTCGATGGGCGCCATGGTCGAGGGTCTCCAGCTCGAGCTCCGCGACGGCACGATCACCGGCGCCAGCGCGTCGCGCGGGGAGGCGGAGGTGCAGCAGCAGTTCGACCTGATCCCACGCTCGCGGCACCTCGGCGAGGTGGCGATCGTCGACTCCGACTCCCGGGTCGCGACCACGGGGCTGGTCTACAAGGACATGCTGTACGACGAGAACGTCGGCTCCCACATCGCCTGGGGGATGGGCTACCCGAGCGCCTTCCGCGGCGGCATGGAGCTCTCGCCTGAGCAGCGCATCGACGCCGGCCTCAACCAGGCCAACACCCACGTCGACATCGTGATCGGCAGTCCCGAGGTGCAGATCGACGGGGTGCAGGCCGACGGCTCCGTCGTACCGGTCACGCGCGGCGACGAGTTCGTGCTGCGCGACTGAGCAGGGGCGGCGAAGGTCAGGCCGCGGGCGTCGGCGGGGTCTGCTGGACCTGGGCGACGACGGAGTCGGCCGACGGCATCAGGATCCACAGGATCGGGTAGATCAGGAGCTGGCTGCCCGGGACGACCAGGAGCAGGAGCACGAACAGCAGTCGGGCGGTCCAGGGGGTGATGCCGAAGCGGTGGCTGAGGCCGGAGCACACGCCGCCCAGCACCCCGTCACGCGACCGGACCAGTCCGTAGTGGGCGAAGCTCTGGCGGATGTTGTTCATGGTGGGAGCACTTCCTTTTGATGGCTGACCAGGGCTTCTCCTGGTGTCTCTACTGTGCGTCGTCCTCGCGTCGCGCACATCGGGGATCGGCCCTGACTCACCCCCGGATCTCGCGGCGCCCGTCCTCAGGTTTCGCGGGGTGCGCCTGCGAAACCGGTCTCGTTGCCGTCGGGGTCGCGGTAGGTCACCTTGCGTACGCCGTTGTCGTAGGTCTCGTCCTCGACGGGCTCGATCCCGCGGGCGCCGATGGCCGCGATCCGCTCATCCAGGTCGTCGACGAAGAGCGTGAGTACGGCGTGACCGGCGCGCTCGGGCAGCTCGACGACGTAGAGGTAGCGGTGCTCGTCGAGCTCCCACACCGCCTCGGTCGCGTGCGGGAGGAAGGCGGGTGCGGCCCCGAGCAGACACTCGTACCACGCCCGGCCCGAGGCGTAGTCGCGCACCGGGACGCCGGCGAAGAGGTCCAGGGTGCGCGTCATTCGCCAACCCTGACACGGCTCGGGTCCGCCAGCCAGTGCCGCGCGAAGCGTTCGCCGATGACTCGGTGGGTCGCGGCGTCCGGGTGCAGGTCGTCGGGGAGAGGATGCGCTGCCTCGTCGTGCTCGCCGTACAGCTCGAGGCCGTCGAGGTAGGTCAGCTGCGGGTCGTCGTCCGCTCGTTGCTGTACGACGCGGGCGAGCTCCTGGCGGATCACCTGGAGGGTGAGCTTCCCTTGGGGGACTTCGGCCGGGTCGCCGGAGGCGCGGAACCGCAGCCGCCCGTCGGAGAGGTCCATCTCGCACGGGCCGGGGGTCTCCTCGTGGATGGGGCACAGGATCGGTGAGACGACGAGCAGCGGGGTCTCGGGGTGGCCGTCGCGGATCGTGTCGAGGAAGCCGTGTACGGCGGGTGCCAGTGCGCGCAGCCTCATCAGGTCCATGTTCACCAGGTTGACGCCGAGCTTGAGGCTGATCAGGTCGGCGGGGGTGTCGCGGATGACGCGGGCGACGAAGGGGTCGAGCAGCGCGCTGCCGCCGAACCCGAGGTTGACGAGGTCGACGCCGGCTTGCGACGCGGCGACGGCCGGCCAGGTGGTGGTGGGGCTGTCGGCGTTCGACCCCTGGCTGATCGAGCTGCCGTGGTGCAGCCAGACCGGTCGGCCGCGGTCAGGCAGCGGCTCGACCGGTGCGTCGGTGCGCAGGGAGACCAGCTCGGTGCGCTCGTTCCACGGCAGCCAGACCTCGACGTCCTTCTCGTGGGTACCGAGGTCGGCGAACTCCACGGCCACCGGCTCACCTTGCGCGACGTCCATCGCGCCCGTGTCCATGTCGATGGTCAGGATGGTCCCGCCTTTCGCGGTCGCCTGCCCGACCAGCTCCCCGTCGACCACCAGGTCGTAGACGCCGTCCGGCCGCGCCGGCGCCCCGACGTACACCTGCTTGGTCGGCACCGTCTCGAGCACGACCACGCTGGCCCGGGTGCGGAACGCGAGGCGTACGCCGGACGGCTGCGCCTGCGCGAACGCCAGCTGCCCATCGGCCCGCTCCCGGGCCCACGCCGGCAGCCGGTGCGGCAGCAGGCCGTACGCCGTCTGTTCGAGGTCGAGCGCCCCACGGATCAGGTTGTGGGTGATCGGGGTCTGGACAAGGTCGGGTCCTGAAATCACGTCTCCCAGCATCGCCGATGGCGTGACGTCCCGAACTCTGGGAGCTCGATGCCCGGCATGGGAGGGCCTGGACCAGGAGACCGCGGCGACCTAGGCAGCGCCCGGTCGCAACGAGACGCGCGTGGAGGCTCACCGCCGGTCCGGTAGGACGGTCGACGGGGCATCATGGGCATCCCATGACACCCACGCTGGTCTACCTCCACGGCATCGGCGCCGACCACGACGACGCCTGGCGCGACGTGTTGAGTGCGGCGCTGCTCGATGTGGGTTTCCCAGGCCTGGACGACGTGGATTGTCGTGCTCCGAAGTTCCCCAACACCTTGCGTTACCCCAGCGACGAGCACCACCCGCTGCCGGCGCAGACCGTGCGGCACCTGTCGGGGGACGAGCGCGTTGAGGTGCGGTGGCGGGTGGAGCGGGCCACCGCCGACCTCGAACGTGCGCTCGGCGCCCATGCCGCAGGCAGGATGACGCCCCTGGCCGCCGGGACAGTGCCTGCGGTGATGAAGGTCGTTCCGCAGGCGCGGCGGTATCTCGACGACGATGCCACCCGCGCCAACACGCTGCACCGGGTGCTGGCCGCTCTCCCGGAGTCAGGCCCGATCGTGCTGGTCGCCCACAGCTTGGGCAGCATCATCGCTGCCGATCTGGTCACGCGGTTGCCCGCTCGCATCGAGGTCGTCGGAATGATCACCCTCGGCTCGCCAGCCGGTCACCTCGGCCTGCACAAGGGGAGCGACCGGCTCGAGGTGCTGCGCGAGCCGCTGCCGCACGTCGCGTGGTGGCTCAACGTGTGGGGCGGCGCGGACCCCGTCACCGGGATGCGCGGCATCTCACACCGCTTCCCTTGGGTGCTCGACGTCGCGCTGTCGGCGTTACGACACCCGATGGAGGGCTACCTCGGGTCCGCGACCGTCGCCTCGGCCGTGGGACGGGCGCTGTTCGGCAGCCTGAGCCGCGAGATCGCCGCTACGCAGTCGATGCCCGAGCCTCAGGTTGACGACGTCGAGCTGCACGCCTATCTCCTGCTGACCTATGCCCATTTCGTCGCCGAGCATCTGCCCCAGAAGCAGAGGCCGCGCTTCCGGGGGGCGCTCGAGGTGGTCCGCGCGGACCTCGCCGAGCGTCTAGCGCTCACCGATACCGCCGAGACGCCTGATCCAGCCCGCTTGCGCACACTGTCGAAGTCGACCGCATTGATGCCGCTGCTGGCCGTCGCGACGACGAACCCGGTCGCGCCGTACGACGTGGCGATCAGCGCGGCCGCCCGCCGCGACGCGCTCCGCGACCTGGCCGTGTGGATCGGGCTCTACAGCGGATACGGCCGCACCCTCCAACGTGCCCTCACCCAGGCGTCGATGGCGATCGCCCCGACCTGGATCGACCGGGCCTGGCTACGACCTCGCCGCCCGGTCGCGCCCAACCGGCTCGACCCTGTTGAACTGACCGCTATCCGACTCGTGGCGGCCGAGCTTGCCCGGCAACGGGAGGGTCTCGACTCTGACCCTCAGGTGTACCCGATCTTGGTCCGTGCCGAGACTGACGCGCTCCAACACCGGGAGCGACTGCTTCCCTACTCCGACCCCCGCTCGCCGACCATCCGACTTCTGGACCGTCAGTTCAGAGCCTTGGCCCGTGCCATCCGCGTGTTGGAAAGGAAGCGTCTGCGGCCAGTCTGACCCCACAACCGGCCGCCCCGAAGCCTGGATGCGCATCTGGCACCAGTGAATCGGCGTCCGCGGGGGCTTCTCTCGACAGGACACCCCTGATGTCGCTCTGCGCGGCTTCTGCGACCGCTCCTGGTCATCGGCGGCCATCCGATGTTCAGGTTGCTCCACGTTGCCGCCGTGCCCGTTGGCCGCGTAGGCGGCCCAGCGCTGCAGGACGTCCTCAGCGCCATCGGCCTTCCCGACGTAGTGTCGTCCGTCTCGGGTGTCGGTGATGAGGTAGATCCCGATGACTGACGCAAGAGCGGTACGCCAGGCGGCGTATCGGTGTTCGCGCATCACGGCTTGGAGTTGGGCGTAGTCGCGCGTGAGTGCATCGAATCCCGGGAACTTCACAGGCTCCGCATCGGCAATCTCCATCACTGGATACGCGGCCGCAGTTGTCGCGTTGATTCGCCAGGTGCGGGGTGATCGCCATTGAAGCACCCAGCGATTCCGCAGGGCGCTCATGAGTTCAGACCCGGATCCGCAGGTAGCGCGTGAGTGACGGGCTTGGCCGGAGTGGCGGGTCGTGTGGCGGTCCTGGCTGATGAGTGGGTACGTCGGATCGCCCGGTGTCGCCGGGTTCGTGGGCTCCGAGGTTCTTGGTGGTCGGGGTGGGACGCGGTGGTCAGGCCGCTGGGTCGAGTTCTCGGATCCTGGTGAGCACGGTGGGCAGGAGCTGGTCGCCGGGTGGCAGCCGGAGGGTGAGGCGACGGCCGTGACGGATCAGTCGTGCTGGGACGCAGAGCAGTTCGTGGCGCAGTCGGGCGGCGTGAGCACGACCGTTCTGGTCGATGCCGCTCAGGGCTTGGAGCAGGATCGAGAGGTTCCCGGCGATCAGCGCGGCCCACATCCATACGGCGTTGACCGCTGGGTGCCCCGAGGGCAGGTGACGTAGGGCGGCGCCGAGCTTGGCCTCGCGGATCCGGTCCTCGATGTCGGTACGGCGGCGGAACCATGCCTCGACGTGGAGAATCGTCTCGCGCTTGGTGCCTTCCTCGGGGTGATCGTTGGCGGGGATGAAGGTGGGAGATGAAGGAGACCGCGTAGGCGTGGGTTGCGGTTCCCTCCAACGCTAGGGCGAGCTGGGCGGGGTCGATGGTGCGACGCCGACGGGATCTGGGGTCGGCCGAGATGGCTTCGGCATCGACTCGGACCCGCCGCACGATCGTGTAGGTGTCCTCGGGCCAGCCAGCCGGCGCGTAGTCGGCGGCGGCGACCCGCGCGCCGGGCATCCCGATCGCGTCGACCCACGCCTGTTCGGAGATCGAGGCGTAGGCGCGCCACATCGCACTGTTCTGCTTGGCCGCGACCGCGAAGTCACAGCCCTCTGCGACAGCCGCGACGGCGAGGTCGGCGGTGAAGTAGCCGGCATCCGCGCGGACCCGCAGCCGGTCGCTCGCGGCGGCTACGGAACGGACCTGCTCGGGAATCCCGGCCAGACCCCGCCGCAACATGCCCGCGGCCCGGGGCCGGACGTCGTCGTTGCCGGCCAGCAGCTCCGCCGCGGTCGTGAGCCCGGCCTCGGCCCAGGTCGCCAGGTGCGGTCGGCCGGCCCGTTGTCCGGCGTAGTTGTAGGCCACGCCCCGCTTGCGAGACCCGTAGACCTTCACATCGGTGGAGTCCAAGTCGAGAGTGGCTCGTCCGCTCAACCTGACCCGGCGCGAAGCCGGAAGCAGCCCGAACGCGCGGCCGGCCAGGTCTCCTGCGGCGACCTCGACCCCGGCCAACTGCTCG
>JBPCQY010000072.1:0-7073 GCA_050997635.1 Nocardioides sp. | reverse complement strand
GCTCCCGACTGCGCATCCGTCGGATGACCGCTCCGCCGGACCTGCGCGACTTCGACGACAAGATCGTCGACGTCCGCCGGCGCAAGGAAGGCGCGATCGACGCCCAGGACTTCGAGGCCGCGGCATCACTGCGCGATGAGGAGAAGAAGCTGATCGCGGCGAAGGCCGAGCGTGAGAAGCAGTGGAAGGCCGGCGACATGGACGTCGTCGCCGAGGTCGACGAGGAGCTCATCGCCGAGGTCCTGGCCCTTGCCACCGGCATCCCGATCGTCAAGCTGAGCGAGGAGGAGTCCACCCGCCTGCTCAACATGGAAGACGAGCTCCACAAGCGGGTCGTCGGCCAGGAGGAGGCCATCAAGGCGCTCTCGCGGGCGATCCGTCGTACCCGCGCCGGGCTGAAGGATCCCCGCCGCCCCGGTGGTTCGTTCATCTTCGCCGGGCCGTCGGGCGTCGGCAAGACGTGGCTCTCCAAGGCGTTGGCAAACTTCCTCTTCGGGGATGACGACGCGCTGATCCAGCTCGACATGAGCGAGTACTCCGAGAAGCACACCGTCTCGCGGCTGTTCGGCTCGCCTCCGGGCTACGTCGGTTACGAGGAGGGCGGTCAGCTGACCGAGAAAGTCCGGCGCAAGCCGTTCTCGGTCGTGCTCTTCGACGAGGTCGAGAAGGCCCATCCGGACATCTTCAACTCGTTGCTGCAGGTCCTCGAGGAAGGCCGGCTCACCGACTCCCAGGGTCGGGTGATCGACTTCAAGAACACCGTCATCATCATGACGACCAACCTCGGCACCCGAGACATCGCCAAGGGTGTTCACCTCGGATTCAGCCAGGTCGGTGACGTGGCCGGGTCGTACGAGAAGATGAAGGCCAAGGTCACCGACGAGCTCAAGCAGCACTTCCGTCCGGAATTCTTGAACCGCGTCGACGAGATCGTGGTCTTCCCGCCGCTGACGCAGGACGAGATTATCTCGATGGTCGACATGATGCTCGGCTCGGTGGAAGGTCGGCTCAAGGACAAGGACATGGCCTTGGAGCTGACCACCGCGGCCAAGGAGCTGCTGGCCCGGCGCGGATTCGACCCCGTCCTCGGCGCCCGACCGCTGCGTCGCACGGTCCAGCGCGAGATCGAGGACACCCTCGCCGAGAAGCTGCTGTTCGGTGAGGTGCGCCCCGGCCAGATCGTCCTGGTCGACGTCGAGGGCGAGGGTCCGTCCGCGACCTTCACTTTCAAGGGCGAGACCAAGAGCGAGGTTCCCGACGAGCCGCCGGTCCAGCCGGCCGGCGCGGAGTGATACCCCACCGCTGAGCCAGGCCCGTTCTGCACGTCCTAGTGTCGCGTTTCTGAAATTTGTAGACGGTTCGCCTTCTTGAGGATCTCGTCGGCGGTCTTGGTCCAGACGAAGGGGTGGGCTCGGTCGTTCCAGCCGTCGATGAAGGCCCGGATCTTGGCGTTGAGGTCGCGCACGGATCCGAAGACGCCGCGGCGGATGGCTTGGCGGTCGATGATCCCGAACCAGACCTCGACGAGGTTGAGCCAGGATCCCGAAGTCGGGGTGAAATGGACGTGGATCCGTGGGTTGGCGGCGAGCCAGTCGCGGACTTCGACGCGCTTGTGGGTGGCGTAGTTGTCCATGATCAGGTGCAACTGGATCGGGTGGCCCTGCTCGTCGACGTCGGCGGGGTAGGCGCGGGCGACCTGCTTGAGGAAGGCCAGGAACTCCTGGTGGCGGTGTCGGGGTTTGCAGGCGGCGGTGACCTTGCCGGTGGCGACCTCCAACGCCGCGAAGAGGGTCGAGGTGCCGTGCCGGACGTAGTCGTGGGTTCGGCGTTCGGGGAACCCGGGCTGCATGGGCAGCATCTTCTGGGTCCGGTCCAGGGCTTGGATCTGGGACTTCTCATCGATACTCAGCACGATCGCGTTCTCCGGTGGCGCCAGATACAAGCCGACCACGTCGGTGACCTTGGCGACCAGCAGCGGGTCGGTGGAGAACTTGAACGTCTCAGCCCGCCAGGGCTGCACCCCGTAGTCGCGCCAGGCCCGCGCAACCGTGGCGTTCCCGATCCCCAGCCTCGCGGCCAACAAGCGGCTCGACCAGTGCGTCACGCCCAGCTTCTTCGGTGGTGGCTTCAACGTCGCCGCCACGATCACACGATGATCGACCAGTCGAGGTCGCCCCGACCGCTTCTCGTCGTAGAGTCCCGCGATGCCGCTGCGTTTGTAGCGGTCCCGCCAGGCGATCACCGTCGCCCGCGTCGCCCCGACCTTGTCCGCGATCGCCGTGTTCGACACACCGTCCGCAGCCAGCAACACGATCCGGGCCCGCTGGGCCAGACCCGCCCGCACCGAGGACGACCGCGTCAGCCGCACCAACTCGTCTCGGTCACCCTCCCGCAGCCCCAACGCGGGCGCAGCACGATTCGCCATGCCCCATTCTCGCAATGATCAAAGCGTTCAACAACTAACGACACGCGACACTAGGTGGCCCAGGACAGGTGCTGCGGCCTTCGTGGTGAGTCGTATCCTCGCAAGCGGCGGGCGCGCGTTACCTTGGCGGCCATGAGCACGATCGTTCGCCCTGCGGGCAACCGCCCGGGCGGCGTCTACTGGCGGCGAAGACTGTTCCTGCTCGCGCTGGTGCTGCTGCTGCTGTGGGCCGCCCGCCACTTCACCGGCGGCGATGACCCCGGTGCGTCCGCCCCCGCTTCCGGCACCGCCGGGACGAGCCCGGCGACCACGACAGCCACCCCTGCCGCATCGCCGTCGGGCGGCAACGGGACGCGGGCGGGTGGTGACCTCCCCTCGCGCGGCAAGCGCCGTTCACCCGTCACCGTCGCGTTGGGTCAGTCCTACGGCGGGTGCAACACCGACCAGGTGATGGTCCGCCCAGCGGTGCCCGACGGGTCGTACGCCGGTGAACCCGTGCCGGTCGAGCTGACCATGAGCACCACCGCGAAGATGGCGTGCACGCTCGACCTGTCCAGCTCGCGGCTGCTGGTAGCGATCGTCGGCAACGACGACGATGCGACGGTGTGGGAGAGCAACACCTGCCCCGACGCCCTGCCGACCAGTACCGTCCAGCTGGACCCGACCTGGTCCACCGTGGTGGCGATGACGTGGTCCGGGCGCGAGTCCGGCGCACGCTGTCGTACCGACGCGCCCCTGGTCGACCCCGGCGCCTACACGGTCAAGGCGGCCATGCTCGGGGGTGGCGCGGCCGAGTCCGACGTCACTCTCACCACCCGCCCGGCCCCAGACCCCAAGCCGACCAGCAGGAACAAGGGCGCCAGCAGGACCAAGCCAACCCACAGCCGCTGAGACTGACGTTTGTGCGTCATTTCCCGGCGTGTCGTCGCGCAATCGTCAGCCTCACGGTGGGGAGCGGGGGGGGGTAAGTCCCAGCGGTCAGACGTAGCGCTCGAGGATGCTCGACTCCGCCAGGCGGGACAGTCCCTCGCGGACCGTTCGGGCGCGCAGGTCGCCGACCCCGTCGACGGCCTGGAGATCCTCGACGCCCGCGCCGAGCAGCTTCTGCAAGGTGCCGAAGTGGTCGACCAGCCGGTCGACGACGGTAGCCGGTAATCGGGGGATCTTCGCCAGCAGCCGGTGGCCGCGCGGTGAGACGGCCGAGTCCAGGTGCTCCGCGCCGCCGAGGTTGAGAGCCTGGGCGACCACGGCCATGTCGACGAGCTCGCTGGCGGTGATCGTGGAGAGTCCCTCGAGAAGCACCTCGGCGGTCTTGGTACGTCGGCCGGTCGGCATGTAGTCCCGCACAATGAGCTCGCGCTCGATCTCCACACCGGTCACCAGCTCCTCGAGCTGCAGGGACAGCAGCCGCCCGTCGGCACCGAGCTCGAGCACGTAGTCCTCGATCTCGGCGGCGATGCGGGTTACCATCTCCAGTCGCTGGGCGACCGCGGCGACGTCGCGCACGGTCACCAGGTCCTCGATCTCCAGCGCCGACAGCGCTCCGGAGACCTCGTCGAGGCGTAGCTTGTAGCGCTCGAGTGTCGCGAGCGCCTGGTTGGCCCGCGCCAGGATCGCGCTGGTCTCCTCCAGCACGCGGCGGGTGCCACCGACGTACAGCGCCACGATGTGCATCGAGGCCGACACCGAGATCACCGGCACCTGGGTCTGCCGGGCGACCCGGTCGGCGGTGCGGTGCCTGGTGCCGGTCTCCTCGGTGTAGATCGACGGGTCGGGCATGAGGTGCACGCCGGCACGCAGTATCCGCGTGGCATCTGAGTCGAGGATGATCGCGCCGTCCATCTTGGCCAGCTCACGCAGTGCTGTGGCGGTGAACGGCACGTCGAGGATGAATCCGCCGGTCGAGATCGCCTCGACCTCGCGGTCGTGGCCGAACACGATGAGCGCACCGGTACGACCCCGCAGGATCCGCTCCAGACCCTCACGCAGGGGCGTGCCCGGGGCGACACTGGCGCGGGTGTTGCGCAGGCTCGTCTCCTCGGCCGTTCGTCCGGGCTTGTCGCTGATCGCCACGCTGCTCCCTGCTGATGTGCGGTGAAAACCATCCTAGGTGAAACGGCGCCGCCGGGGCGTGGCCTGCGTCACCGCCAGGACGGCGGGGTGGAATCGACAGGTACGAGTCGCGGCCGGCCGAAGTTCGGGCGGACGACGCCGTTGGCCCCACCGTCGACCAGGCCGAGCACGGCCAGGGCACTGCGCACGTCGTGGACTGGCACCACCTCCAGCCCCGGCGCGTCGACCTGTGCAGGAGACGGACCGACGTCGGCCGGCACGATCGCGTGCCGGAAGCCCAGCCGGGCGGCCTCGCGCAGCCGCTGCGAGAGCCCCGCCACCCGGCGTACCTCCCCGGCCAGCCCTACCTCGCCCAGGGCGACGACATCGGTCGGGACGACCTTGCCGACCTGGGCCGAGGCGATGGCGATCACGGTCGCGAGGTCGGCGGCGGGATCAGTCAGCCGTGCACCGCCGACGGTGGCGGTGTAGACGTCCGAGGAGCTCACCTTCACGTCGCAGCGCTTGGTCAGGACCGCGATGTTCATCGCGACGCGGGCCGGGTCCAGTCCGCTGGTCGCGCGCCGCGGGTTGCCTGTGGTCTCGTCGACGAGCGCCTGGACCTCGGCAAGCAGCGGCCGGCGCCCCTCCATCGCCACCGTCACGCACGTGCCCGAGACCGGCTCGCTGTGCCGGGAGATGAAGAGCCCGGTCGGGTCGGGAACCTCCACGATGCCGTCGCCGGCGAGATCGAAGCACCCGATCTCATCGACAGGGCCGAAGCGGTTCTTGACCGCGCGCAGCAGCCGCAGCCGGGAGTTGCGGTCGCCCTCGAACTGCAGGACGACGTCGACGAGGTGCTCCAGCACCCGCGGGCCGGCGATGGAGCCGTCCTTGGTGACGTGTCCGACGAGCAGCGTCGCGATCCCCTGGCGCTTGGCCGTACGCACCAGCGCGCCGGCGACCTCACGGACCTGGCTGACGCCGCCGGGGACGCCCTCGACGTCGGCCGAGCCGATCGTCTGCACCGAGTCGACCACCAGCAGGCTCGGGCGCACCTGCTCGACATGGGTGAGGACCGCCCCGAGGTCGGTCTCGGCTGCCAGGAAGAGCTCGTCGTGGACCCCGCCGGTGCGGTCCGCGCGGAGGCGGACCTGTGAGGTGGACTCCTCGCCCGAGACGTACAGCGTGCGCTTGCCCTGGCGCGCCCACTGGGCTGCCACCTCCAGCAGGAGAGTGGACTTGCCGACGCCGGGCTCGCCGGCGAGCAGGAGGGCGGCGCCGGGCACGATCCCCCCGCCCAGTACGCGGTCGAGCTCGGCAACCCCGGAGTGGCGGGCGCGCGAGAGCTCGACGTCGATGTCGGGCATCGGTTTGGCCGTGCCCGTGACCGCCGCCGGCCGCGTGCGCTCACCGGCCGGCCGGGCGCCGACCTCGTCGACGGTGCCCCACGCCTGACACTCTCCGCACCGGCCCACCCACTTGCCCGTGGACCAGCCGCACTCGGAGCAGCCGAAGCCGGTGCGGACGCGGGCGGAGGTGGCCTGGGAGGCGGCGGGCGGGGTCATGGACGTCACGGTAGGCGACGGCGCCGACAGTGCCTCAGATGCGGACGACGCCGCGTGGCGTGCGGAACTGCGCGGCCAAGATGCCCGGTACGCCGTTGGGTGCGACCCAACGCACCTCGAGATCGTCCAGCGCTTCCAGGGCAGGCTCCCCGAGCCAGTCCGCGACCCGGCTCGGGTCGCCGGCGATCTCCAGCGCGGCGAGCCCGATCTCGGTCGGTGCGCCCTGTGAGGGGTGCTCCTCGGGAGGAACGTCCCAGGAGACCACGAACGGCAGCTGAGGGTCGGACTGGAGGCCCTTGACGCCGATCTGTCGCCAGGTGAGGTTGTAGCCGTCGGGCCGGTGACGGTTGCCGGGGACCGCGTGCCGGCCGATCCGTCGCTCCACCGCGCTCATGTCGTCGACCGAGACGACCCAGCCGAGCCAGCCGCCGCCGGCCTCGGAGCGGGTGCGTACCGCCATGCCGAACGGAGCGTTGTCCGAGGCAGGGTGGTCAAGGACCTCGACGACCTCGACGTACTGGCCGTCGCGCAGCGGCAGCACCATGTTGCGCGTCCCGAACCGCGGGTGGACGCCGCCGTCGACGAGCTCGGCATCCAGCATGCTGCTCAGCCGGTCGGCGGTGGCGGCGAGCCCGTCCGGGTTCGCGGCGAACGAGAGGTGATCCAGACGCATGCCTGCATTGTGACCAAGGCGACACCACACTCAGACGGCGGGGTCGGCAGGGTGCGGCGCGAGCGGGGTACCGGCGGCGAGGTGCTCCTCGCAGTGGCGGACGAGCGCCTCGTACGCCGGTGCGCCCATCAGCGCGGTGAGCTCGTCGGCGCAGGAGACGTAGACCGGCTCGCGGCCGACGTGCGCCTCGGTGTTGGACGAGCAGTACCAGTCGAGGTCGTGGCCTCCGGGGCCCCAGGCGGCCCGGACGTACTCCCCGATCTGCACCTCGGAGTAGGTCGTCCCGTCGCCTCGGTCGACGTCGCGGAACTGTCGGCGCAGCGGGAGCTGCCAGCAGACGTCCGGCTTGGCCAGG
>JBPCQY010000028.1:0-13955 GCA_050997635.1 Nocardioides sp. | reverse complement strand
ATGTCGCGGAACTGGCGGCGTACCTCGTAGACGACAGCGGCCGCGGCGCGGGCCACGGCGTTGATCGCAAGACCGGAGAACAGGAACACCACGGCCGAGCCGAGGAGTACCCCGACCAGGACCGAGGGGTTGAACACGAAGAACTTGGTGAGCTGGTCGGTCAGGTCCTGGTTCGAGCCGACCTGGGTGAGCTTGTCGATCACCGAGGTGGCGTAGGAGCCGAATAGCGCGGTCGCCGCGAGTACGGCCGTGGCGATCGCGATGCCCTTGGTGATCGCCTTGGTGGTGTTGCCCACCGCGTCGAGCTCGGTCAGGATCTGGGCACCTTCGGGGCTCACGTCTCCCGACATCTCCGCGATGCCCTGCGCGTTGTCGGAGACCGGACCGAAGGTGTCCATCGCGACGATGACGCCGACGGTGGTGAGCAGGCCGGCTCCGGCGAGTGACACCGCGAACAGGGAGACCGTCAGTGACGCGCCGCCGAGGAGGAACGCGCCGAAGACGGCGGCACCAATGACCAAGGTTGTGTACACCGCGGACTCGAAGCCGACCGAGAGGCCGGACAGGATCACGGTGGCGGCACCGGTGAGCGAGGTGCGGCCGACGTCCTTGACCGGCTTGTACTCGGTGCCGGTGTAGTAGCCGGTCAGCGCCAGGATGGCCGAGGCCATCACGATGCCGATGACCACCGCGATCGACGCGATCAGCGCCGGGTTCCCCGTGCTACTGGTCGCGAAGAGCTGGTCGAGCGTGTTGCCGCCGAGGTTCCCGAAGCCGCCGAAGCTCGTCGGCAGGTAGGCGAACGACAGCAAGACGCACGCCACCGCCGAAACCGCTGCGGAGATGTAGAACGCCCGGTTGATGGTGGTCAGGCCGTTCTCTCCGACCTTGGGCTTGCACAGGTAGACACCGAGGACGGCGGTCAGTGCCCCGACCGCGGGGATCAGGAGCGGGAAGACCAGGCCCTTCTCGCCGAAGGCCTGCGAGCCGAGGATCAGCGCGGCGACCAGGGTCACGGCGTACGACTCGAACAGGTCGGCGGCCATGCCCGCGCAGTCACCGACGTTGTCGCCGACGTTGTCGGCGATGGTGGCAGCGTTGCGGGGGTCGTCCTCGGGGATGCCCTGCTCGACCTTGCCGACGAGGTCGGCGCCCACGTCCGCAGCCTTGGTGAAGATGCCACCGCCGACCCTCATGAACATGGCCAGGAGCGCAGCACCGAAACCGAAGCCCTCCAGGACCTGGGGTGCCTGGTCACCGAACGCGATCACCACGATCGCGGCTCCGAACAGGCCGAGGCCGACGGTGAGCATCCCGACCGTGGCGCCGGTACGGAAGCCGATACGCATGGCCGGCTCGCGACCGGTCTCGTTGGCCGCGGCTGCGACCCGGAGGTTTGCCTTCACCGCCAACGACATGCCGAGGTAGCCGACCGTCGCCGAGAAGCCCGCGCCGACCAGGAAGAACAGCGAACGGAAGATCCGTACGGCGAAGTCGTCCGCGGGCAGCGCCAGCAGCAGCAGGAAGGCGACGACAGCGAAGATGCCGAGGGTCCGGAACTGCCGGGTCAGATAGGCGTTGGCGCCCTCCTGGACCGCGTGCGCGATGTTCTTCATATTGTCGGTGCCTTCACCAGCGGCAAGGACCTCCTGGCGGAACATGTACGCCATCGCGAGCGCGCCGAGCGCGATCAGGGCGACGATGATCACCAGAACGAGATTGCCCCCGGATAGGTGCACGACAGCGGGAGTGATCCCGGTCATGTGCTTCCTCCTGGGAGTGGAACAGAGTCACGAACGTGCGGAGTCTACGCACGACCCACCGGTGTACGGACAGGCGGTGTGAGGCGGACCACACGGCGCGTCGTACGACGCGAGGGCCTGGGAGGAATCGGACGACGGCTCAGTGAGCGGCGAGCGCGGCCTCGGGCGAGTCGTGGATGACGAACACCTTCGCGAGGCCGGTGATGCGGAAGATCTTGAGGAGCCGGTCCTGGTTGCACACGAGCTCGAGCGAGCCGTCGTGGGCACGCACCTTCTTCAGGCCGCCCACCAGGACACCCAGGCCGGTGGAGTCGAGGAACTCGACGGCCTCCATGTCGATGACGATCTGGTAGATCCCGTCGGCCACGAGCTCGGTGATCTTGTCGCGCAACCGGGGCGCGGTGTACACGTCGATCTCTCCGCCGACGGCAACGACGGTCTTGCCGTCGGACTCGCTCGTCGTGATACTCAGGTCCACGTCATCTCCCCTACGCGCACGTGCCGAGTCTATGGTGCAATCCTGGGGCACGTCTGTGTGGTGCCCGCCTATCAAACCACGGGATCCGCCGTGGCGTGGCATGGGTGACAACTCTGTGGTCGGCGGCATTTGCCAGACTCCTGGGGTGCCCGCGCGGACCAGACCTCTCTCGGCTCGCGACCTAGTCTCGTCCTTGGCGGACCGGCCCGGTCGCGACGGTCGGTTGCGCCACCTCGAGGTGCTGCCCGCCCGCGAGGCCCGCGGCGCCGACTGGCCGGCCTGGGCCGACGCGGACGTGGTCGCTGCGCTGCGCCGTACGGGGGTCACGCAGCCGTGGCGCCACCAAGCGGTCGGCGCGGACGCCGCGTGGGCGGGCAGCCACGTCGTCCTGGCCACCGGCACGGCGTCCGGCAAGTCGCTGGCCTACCAGCTGCCGGCGCTCACCGCCGTGCGCCAACGTCGCGGGCCGCGCGGACAACGACGCTCGGCGACGCTCTACCTCTCACCCACCAAGGCGCTGGCGCACGACCAGTTCGCGCGGCTGTCGTCGTGGGGACTCGACGTCCGCATCGCTACCCACGACGGGGACTCCTCGCGCGAGGAGCGCGACTGGACCCGCGAGCACGCCGAGTACGTGCTGACCAACCCCGACATGCTGCACCGGTCCCTGCTTCCCGCGCACCGCTGGTGGGCCGGGCTATTGGGCTCGCTCGACTTCGTCGTGGTCGACGAGTGCCATCACTATCGCGGGGTCTTCGGCGCCCAGGTCGCCCAGGTGCTGCGCCGGCTGCGGCGGGTGTGCGCTTCGTACGGCGCATCCCCGACGTTCGTGCTCGCCTCCGCGACGGTGGCCGAGCCGGAGGTGCAGGCGGCGCGGCTCACGGGGCTCGACGTCGTCCCGATCACCCGGGACGACTCGCCGCGCGGGCAGCTGGCCTTGGCGCTCTGGGAGCCGCCGCTGACGTCGTACGTCGGGGAGAACGGTGCGCCCGTACGCCGCGCCGCATCGTCGGAGTCTGCCGACCTGCTGGCCGACCTCGTGAGCGAGGGGGTGCGGACCCTGGCCTTCGTCCGCTCGCGACGCGGTGCCGAGCAGGTCGCGCTGACCGCCGCCGACCTGCTCTCCGAGGTCGACGCGTCCCTGCCGCAGCGGGTCGCGGCATACCGCGGTGGCTACCTGCCCGAGGAACGTCGCGCCATCGAACGCTCGCTGCGCTCGGGCGAGCTCCTCGGCCTCGCCGCCACCAACGCGCTCGAGCTCGGCATCGACGTCGCCGGTCTCGACGCCGTGCTGGTCGCCGGCTTTCCGGGCACGCGGGCCGCACTGTGGCAGCAGGTGGGTCGAGCCGGGCGCGGCACCGACGACGCGATCGGCGTCCTGGTCGCCCGAGACGACCCGCTCGACACCTATGTCGTCAACCACCCCGAGGTCCTGCTCGGTCAGCCGGTCGAGGCGACGGTCTTCGACACGTCGAACCCGCACGTGCTCGGCCCGCACCTGTGCGCGGCTGCGCACGAGATCCCCCTCACCGAGGAGGACCTGCCGCTCTTCGGCCCGACCGCGCACGCCACGGTGGACGACCTGACCCGGGCCGGACTGCTGCGCCGGCGACCGCACGGCTGGTTCTGGACCGACCGTCGCTCCCCCAGCGCCCTGAGCGACCTGCGCTCGGGCACTGGACGTCCGTTCGAGCTGGTCGAGGAGGAGACGGGTCGCGTTGTCGGCACCGTCGACGGCGGTGCGGCGCACGCGACGGCGTACCCCGGGGCCGTCTACGTGCACCGCGGCGAGACGTGGCTGGTGGGTTCCCTCGACCTCGACGAGCGGGTCGCGCTGATGAGTCGCGCCGACCCGCCGTACTCCACCTCGGCGCGCGAGGTCACCGACATCACCATCACCCGCGAGCTCGACCATCGTGCCTGGGGACGCTGCCGGATCTCGTTCGGTGAGGTCGAGGTCTCCCAACAGGTGGTTTCCTTCCTTCGCCGGCGGCAGCCGTCGGGTGAGGTGCTGGGGGAGGAGCCGCTCGACCTGCCGATGCGCTCGCTGCACACCCAGTCGGTGTGGTGGACCGTGCCGGACGACCTGCTCGTCGAGAGCGGACTGGGAGCCCACGACCTTCCGGGCGCCGCGCATGCCGCGGAGCACTGCTCGATCGGGCTGCTGCCCCTCTTCGCGACCTGCGATCGCTGGGACA
Organism: Nocardioides sp.; assembly: GCA_050997635.1. Lineage (GTDB taxonomy): Bacteria > Actinomycetota > Actinomycetes > Propionibacteriales > Nocardioidaceae > Nocardioides. The sequence continues at coordinate 9,516 of JBPCQY010000028.1, read as the reverse complement.
TCGGCGGAGTCTCGACGGCGCGGCACGCCGACACGGGTCAGCTCACCGTCTTTGTGCACGACGGCCACGCCGGCGGCGCTGGCTTCGCGGCCCGCGGCTACGACACCGCCGACCGTTGGCTGGCGGCGACGCGCGAGACGATCGCGTCGTGCGAGTGCGACGCTGGCTGCCCGTCGTGCATCCAGTCACCCAAGTGCGGCAACCAGAACAACCCGCTCGACAAGGGTGGTGCCCTGGCGCTGCTCGATGTGTTGTTGGCAGCGGCCGCCGCCACCCGGGAGTAGCCTCCCTGCATGTTCGTGCTGGGACTGATCCTCATCGCACTCGGCGTGCTCGCCATCGTCGCCGCTCTGGTGGACTCCAACGGCACCGCGTCGCTGCTGGGGACCGAGCTGAACGCCCGCACGATCTTTTTGTTGGGCGTGGCGGCGGGTGCCGCCATCCTGTGGGGCTTCACGATCAGCAAGTTCGGCGCCAAGCGGTCGCTGCGCCACCGCCGGGAGAGCCGCAGGCTCCAGGAGCTGTCGGACAAGCTGGACCGCGCCGACGCCGGCCGCCGCGAGGACGACCAGGGCGAGGGGTCCTGACCCGCGACCGGAGCCGGGCCGGCTCTGGCCCTACCGTCGAGATCCGCCCCCAGCCCGAGCCAGTGCGGTCCGCGGACTCGCACGGTCAGGGCCACCGTGCGTCCGACCACCTCGCAGGACAGCAGCCGCGCCCCGTTGGCAGCTGCGACCCGCGTGGCCGCAGGGCAGGCAGGCCCACCGTCGACGGCGGCCTGGGCTGCGGCCAGCGCGGCGAGGTCGGCCGCCGAGGCGGCGATCCGATGTGCGTGCACCGTGGCTGCGACGACGCCGAGACCGGCGCCGAGGAACACCAGCACCCCGGCCATGGCGACCACCAGAACCGTCGCGGAGCCTCGCTCATCGCGCGTCACGGTGACTCCTGCGCCGCCACGGCTCTGGCCTTGAGGGTCGCCGGAGGGAGGAAGTCGAACAGACCGCCCGGCCCGGACACCGAGCCCCTGGCCGTGACCACCACGTCTCCCCCGGAGTCGGTCACGGTCAGGGTGCTGCCGCTCGGCGCCACGCGCTCCCCGCGCGCCACGGCCAGGTCGATGGCGTCGCCTCGCGCGACCGCGCGGGCTGTCTCGCGCGCAGCATCGACGATCTGGATCTGCGCCAAGGCGACACTGAGCAACCAGATGAGGCCGAGGGTCACCGCGAGCAGCACGGGGATCGCGATCGCCAGCTCAACGGTCGCGGCGCCGCGCTCGCCTCGACCGCCGCCCCGCGCCGTCACCCGATGCCCAGGAGCCCGAGCACGTGGTCGAACAGCGTCTGCAGGAGATGGTGACCGAAACCACCGCTGAGCATCTTGTAGAGCAGGCCGGCGAAGCCGGCGCCGGCAGCGGTGCCGACTGCGTACTCGGCTGTCGTGATGCCGGCCTCGGACTGACGGGTCGGACGGAAGATGCGCATGGTGACTCCTCGTGAGGTTCGCGACTGCCCGGTGCAGCCGATGCGTGCGACTGTGCGCCTGCGGGAAGGGGCGCCGCGCGGCTCGGCCGCGGACCTGGGGACGGGGCGGTCCCGACGGGACCCTGTGCACGGATGGCGGCGCTCACCAGGCCAGCGTCGCCATCAGGGAGGCGACCACGGGCACGACTCCGAGCACCAGGAACGACGGCAGGAAGCACACGCCCAAGGGCACGGCCGCCAGGACGCCGACGCTGCGGGCCCGCTGCTCGACCGCCGCTGCGGCGCGGTGGTCGAGCTCGGCGGCCAGACGGGCGACAGCGGTCGCGACGGAGGCACCGCTCGCCTGGGCCCGAATCATGGTGCGAGCCAGCCCGGCAAGCTCCGGCACGGCCTCGACCGGCGCCCACGCCACCGGCGGATCCATTCCGAGGGCCAGCCGGCCCGGCACGGCCGCGAGCAGGTCGGACGCGGGACCGGGGTAGGCAGCGCAGACGACCTCGAGGGCCCCGGCCACGGAGGTTCCGGACTTCAGGGTCGTCGCCAGGAGCCCGACGACATCGGGCAGCTCCCGCTCGCGCTGCTCACGACGGCGGCGTACGGCCGGGGGCTCGGAGCGCGCGATCGCTCCCCAGGCGGCGGCGGCGGCAATCACCCCCACGGGGACACCGGCGGCGCCCCCCACGAACACGACCGCCCCCAGACCTGCCATCAGCGCCCACAACAGTCGGTAGCGCTTCATCCAGCCAGCCTCGCTGGTCACCGCGGTGGACGCCCCGTCGCCCGCTCCTCCCATCGTGGCCGGCGACCAGGGTAGGGCGAGCCCGGCCGCCAGGGCTGCGAACACGACCGCGGTGGCAGTCACCGCTCGACGCCCCGGGCAATGGCCTCGAGCCACCAGAGCCCGGCACCCGCGAAGCACGCCCCGGCGGCCAGGCAGCCCAGGCCGAGCGGCGTGAACAGCAGGAAGTGCCAGGGGTCACCCCCGGCACCCGAGCCCATCAGCAACACGAGCAGGGGCAGCCCGGCCATCAGACGGGCCGTCGCCCGAGCCGACGCCAGCTCACCGACGACCACGCGGTGTAGGTCGTGACGACGCCGGACCCGTTCGGCCGCGCTGCGCGCACCGGTCGCCAACCCGGCACCGGTGCGGTCGGCCACCGTCCAGGTGGCGGCGAGCAGACGTAGCCCGTCGGCGCCGGGCGTCCGTGCCGCAACCCGCATCGCTGCGGGCACGTCGCCACCGAGATCGAACACGTCGGCGACGATCGCCAAGCCGGGCCACACGTTCGCCGACTCGCGCAGCGCCGGCCCGGGCGCCTGGCCCGCGGACAGCTCGGCAGCCAGCGCCTCGCACGACTCGAGGACCCCGTCGGCGACGGCGCTCGCGCGCGCCGCGGTGGCCCGCTGCCGACCGAGGGCAACGCCGCCGGTCGCCACCCCGGACAGGATCAGGGCAAGGGAGGTCGCATACACGGGAAGCATCGCCACCGCGAGAGCCAGGCCGATCAGCGCCGCCACGACCCACGGAGTACGGCGGGTCCCCACCGTCGGCGGGGGCGCCGGGCCGCAGGCGAGAGCCACGGCGGCGGCGACGGCCACGGCCGCCAGGCCCACATCGCCGCTCAGCACGTGAGCCGCCCGGCCAGCACGTCGGCTGCGGGGCCGGTCGAGACGGACCCGTCGGTGAAGGTGACGGCGGTCTGCATGCGGGCCAGGCCGTCGTCGGCTCGAACCGGCACGGCCACCTCGCGCAGTCGACGGCCCCCGGACCCGTCGCGGACGACGTGCAGCACGGCGCCCACGCCCGCGAGGAACTGGCTGTGAGCGGCAGCTCGTCCCAGCCCGGCCGCCAGTGCGAGTGCCTCGACCCTCGCCGGGACGTCGGCCGCCGAGTTGGCGTGCAGGGTGCCGCAGCCGCCCTCGTGGCCGGTGTTGAGTGCGGCGAGCAGCTCGACGACCTCGCCGCCGCGGACCTCACCGACCACGAGCCGGTCGGGCCGCATCCGGAGGGCCTGGCGCACCAGGGTGCGCAGGTCCACCTCCCCCTCACCCTCGATGTTGGGCGGCCGGGCCTCCAGCCCGACGACGTGGGGGTGGGCCGGACGCAGCTCACTGGCGTCCTCCACGAGCACCAGCCGATCGGCAGGATCGACGAGCGACAGCAGGCTGTTGAGCAAGGTGGTCTTGCCTGAGCCCGTGCCTCCACTGACCAGGAACGCCACCCGCGAACGCACCAGCGACGTCACCAGCCGGGCACCCTGCGGGGTGAGCGTCCCGGCCGCGACGAGCTCGTCGAGGCTCAGCGCGGTAGCGCGCGGCACCCGCAGGGACAACACCGTCCCGGGGCGGGCCAGCGGGGCCAGGACGGCGTGGAAGCGGGTGCCGTCGCGCAGCCGCACGTCGACGTACGGCGTGGCGTCGTCGAGGCGGCGACCGCCCAGCGCGGCCAGCCGCTGGGCCAGGCGACGCACGGCCGCGTCGTCGTCGAAGCTCACCTCGGCGCGCACCAGGCCGGACCCGCAGTCGACGTAGACCCCGTCGCTGCCGTTGACCAGGACGTCGGTCACGCCCGGCAGCCGGAGCAGCGGCTCGAGCCGCCCGGCACCGACAATGTCGCGACGCAGCGCCTCGTGCACCGCGAGCACGGTCGCGTCCCCGACGGGCCGACCCGAGGCCCGCAGCGCCTCGGCGACCCGCTGGGGCGTGAGCTCACCCGGGTCGTGCGCCAACCGCTCGCGGACCGACTCGAGCAGAGCGGCCGAGACCTCCATCAGGCCGCCCGCGCCGGTACGGCCATCCGCTCGAGGACCGCGGCGGCCGCACGGCCCAGCGGGCCGCGACGCGAGCGGACCGGGCCGAACCCCAGGTCGATGGACTCGGACAGCCCCCGCTGGTCGGGCATGGCGTGCCAGACCGACAGCCCGGTGAGCCGGCTGACCGCGTCGGGGCTCGCCCCCGCTCCGCGCAGCACCAGCGCCAGCCCGCGCACGTCGGAGAGACGCGACGCGAGCCGCACCGCCGAGGCCAGCCCGACCACGGTCGGGGACACCACGACGAGCACCTGGTCGCAGCGGGCCGCGAGCTCGCCGATCAACGGGTCGACCGCCCGGGACAGGTCGAGGACCGTGAGGTCGTGACCGCGGCGAGCCGCGGAGACGGCCTCGCGCGCGGCGAACGCCTGCAGGGTGCCCTGGGGCCCGGCGTACCACGTCAGGACCGCGACACCCTGGCGGCGTGGGACCGCCTCGCGGAGCGCCCGCGCGCTGAGCCGGCCGGTCGTCTGCGCGAGCTCGCCCCATCGCACGCCGTCGACGTGGTCCAGACCGAGCACCCGGTCGACCCCCGGCCCGAGCGGGTCGGTGTCGACCACGATCGCAGGCCCGTCCCGACCGGCGACCTGGCCGAGCGCACACGCAAAGGTGGTCGCGCCGGCGCCCCCCGAGCCGCCGACCACGCCGATCACCCGACCCCCGACGGTGCCGGTGTCGAGCACGTCGGTCAACCGCTCGACCAACCACCCCCCTGAGCGCGGGAGCTCGGCGACGCACTCGGCGCCCACGGCCAGGGCGGCCGGGAAGGCGTCATGGTCGACGGTGCCGAGGGACACGACGAACACGCCGTCGCGACGACGAGGGGAGGCCCGCGCGACGTCGGCGGCGACGTCGGAGCCGACCAGCACGATCGCCGCGCCCGCCCAGCCGCGCAGGGCACCCGCAGCGTCGTGGGCGACCTCGGGCGTCACCCCGGCCGCGGCCGCGAGGCGCAGCAGCTCGTCGAGGAGGGCGTCGTCGGCGGTCACGAGGAGGGGTGCGGTCATGGCCCCACGATCGCCCATCGGGCCGACGCGGGACTCCAGGTGAGGACGGGGTTGTGGAGGAGCGGCTCGCGTGCGAACCCTGTGCACGGTTACCGGGCCGGGTCGGCCGGGCCCCCTACGATGGCCACATGTCGACGCGGCCGGTCTCCCTGCGGGCGGCCGCGTTCTTCGACCTCGACAAGACGGTCATCGCCAGGTCCAGCTCGCTGGCCTTCAGCAAGCCCTTCCAGGCCGGTGGCCTGATCTCCCGCGGCGCGGTGCTGCGCTCGGCGTACGCCCAGTTCGTCTATCTCGTCGGCGGCGCCGACCACGACCAGATGGAGAAGATCCGGGCCTTCATGTCCCAGCTGGTGGAGGGCTGGGACGTCGCCACGGTGCGCGAGATCGTCGCCGACACGATCCATCACGTCGTCGACCCCATCGTCTACGACGAGGCGGTCAGCCTGATCGAGGAGCATCACGCGGCCAGGCGCGACGTCGTCATCGTTTCCACCAGCGGCATCGAGGTCGTCGGCCCGATCGGCGAGATGCTCGGAGCCGACCACGTCGTCGCCAGCCGCCTCGAGATCGTCGACGGCAAGTACACCGGCGGCATCGAGTACTACGCCTACGCGAAGGAGAAGGCGCGCGCGATCCACCGGCTCGCCGAGGAGCGCGGCTACGACCTGGCCCGCTCCTACGCCTACTCCGACTCGGTCACCGACGTGCCGATGCTCGAGGCGGTCGGCCACCCGCACGCCGTCAATCCCGACCGCGAGCTGCGCAAGGTGGCGGCCGCCCGGGGCTGGCCGGTGCTGGTCTTCACCAAGCCGATCGCGCTGCACTCGCGGCTCTCGCACCCGGCGGTGCGGCCCACGCTGGCGACCCTGGCCGTGGGCGGGCTGGCCGCGTTCGGCGGGGTGCTCTGGGCCCGGCGTCGGCGCGAGGGCGCCTGAGAAATGCGAGCGGCACCCGATTGCTCGGGTGCCGCCGCTGACACGCGAAGCGCGGCTACCAAGCGTGCAACATCAAATGGCTGCGGCGGGAGTCTCCCGCTCACTAGCGCCCTGTAGGAAGGGTCGATCGCCGCGTGGGTACCGCGTTCACGTGCTGGTCTGGAGTTGTGGTGCCTTCCGTTCTACGCCCCTTCCCGGGCAGGTTCAAGGCTTGACTTTCGGCTCGCGGAGGGGGGAGCGCTCAGCTCCCGCCGTGAACGCCTCGGCGGCGTAGAGCAACCAGGCGTGCACGCCGGACGTCCCGCCGTCGCGGTAGGCCCGCAGATTCGACTCGTACGTCGCCCCCAGGGCCAGGTGCCCGGCCTCCGGCACGGTCAGGGACTTCTCGTCGACCCCCCGGGCCGCGAGGACCAGCCGTTCGGCCGCCCGCGCCACCAGGTCGTCGTACCCGCCGAACGGCCGGGCCGTCACGATCTCGGCGTGTACGACGGCCGCGACCACGAGCGCCGGCACCGACGTCGTGGCCAGGACGCCGGCCAGGCCGCGCAGCCGCTCGGCACCGGCCGCGTCCGTCGGCCTGCCGGAGCCTCCGGCCAGCACGTGCAGCCGGGCAAACGCCTGCAGCGGTGCGCTGCGCAGCACCGGCACCAGTCCGAGCAGCTCGGTCGAGAGACGTACGGCGCCGCGGGCGACCTCGTCACCCGCGCCCGACCGGATCGCCTCGGTCGACGACACCGAGCCCCCCAGGGTCGCGCTCGCCACGGCGCCCCGCAGCAGCGACTCGGTGGTCAGCTCGGGTGAGGTACGGCGCAGTCCGCGATCACGCAGCAGCGCGTCGATGCCGTCGCGGGTCCCGGCGTAAGCCGAGGCGACGCCCTCCAGCGCGAGCAGGCCTGCCAACGGGTCGGACGTCACGGAGGACAAGGCTATGGCTGCCCGCCCGCGGGGCGCTGCGCCGGGTAGCCTCGGCACCGATGACCACCCCAGGAAAAGCCTCGCTTCGCTCCCCTTTCCGCGGAGACCCCGGATGAGCGACCAGACCCCTGACTGGGCCCACTCCTTCGGGTCCGTGGCCGATGCCTACGACCGCGGCCGCCCGTCGTACCCACGCGAGGCGGCGGCCTGGCTGGTCGGCCGTGACGCGGCGACCGTCCTCGAGCTGGGCGCCGGCACGGGCAAGCTCACCGAGGTGCTGGTCGGCCTCGGCCACGACGTGCACGCCACCGACCCCGACCGCGCCATGCTCGATGTCCTCGAGAAGCGCGTCCCGGCCGCGCGCACGGCGGTCGCGGGAGCCGAGGACATCCCGCTGGCCGACCGTTCCGTCGACGTGGTGGTCGCCGCGCAGTGCTTCCACTGGTTCGACCTCGACCGCGCCCTTCCCGAGATCGCCCGCGTGCTCCGCCCCGGTGGCCACGTCGCCCTCGTGTGGAACCAGCGCAACGAGCGGATCCCCTGGGTACGCCGCCTCGGCGCCATCATCGGCAAGCAGGACCACCTGAGCGACCCGGCCGAGCCCCTGGTGCAGAGCGCCCTGTTCGGGTTCGTCGAGGACGCCCAGTTCTCCCACTGGCAGCAGGTCGATCGCAGGTCGATCCAGGACCTGGTGCTCTCGCGGTCCAACATCGCCGTGCTCGACGAGGCCGGGCGCAAGGCCAAGCTCGACGAGGTGCTCGCGTTCTACGACGACTACGGCCGCGGCATGGACGGCATGCAGCTGCCCTACGACACGCTCTGCTTCCGCGCGCACGTGCTCGACCGCCCGGACCCGCCCCGGCGTACGACGGCCGACGGCGACACCCCGGTCGACCCGGTCGACCCGCCCACCGACAAGACCGACCGACCCGGCGGAGCGGGCGACGACGACGGCGGCGACATCCTGCTCATCGACTTCCGCTAGCTGGCCGCACCCTTGACGCGCCCCGGCATTCAGGGGAAGGTGCGATCGTCAACCAAATCGGAGCTGTCAGCGACCTCGAGATGGCACACGGAGGCGGCACAGGCGGCCCGCTCACCGAAGGAGCACCATGTCGCAAGCGCAAGCGCAAGCACCGCTGCCGAAGGAGTCCCCGCGCGGTCTCGGCATCGCCGACCCGGCCCCGCTCGGGCTCGCGGGCTTCGGCATGACCACGTTCTTCCTCAGCTTCGTCAACGCCGGCCTGGTCCCGGCGAGCGTCGAAGGCGTCGTGTTCGGTCTGGCGCTGGCCTACGGCGGCCTGGCCCAGTTCTCGGCCGGGATGTGGGAGTTCGCCAAGGGCAACACGTTCGGCGCCACCGCGTTCACGTCGTACGGCGCGTTCTGGATCTCGTTCTGGTGGCTCACCGCGCACCTGGCGGACTACAAGATCCCCGAGGCCGACGTCGGCAAAGGGCTCGGGCTGTATCTGGTCGTGTGGGGAATCTTCACCGCCTACATGGCGGTCGCCGCGACCCGGGTCAGCGGCGCCGTGCTTGCGGTGTTCGTGCTGCTGACAATCACCTTCTTCCTGCTCGGCATCGGCGACTGGTCGGGCACCGAGTCGATCAGCAAGATCGGCGGCTGGTTCGGGATCGCCACCGCACTCGCCGCCTGGTACGCGTCGTTCGCCGGGGTGACCGCCTTCACCCACGGCAAGGCCCTGGTCCCGACCGGCGCGCGCGAGTAACCACCAACCCGACACCAACCCCGGCCGGTGCACGATGGATCCGTTCCCGTGCACCGGCCTACGGTGGGGACGAGATCCACAACGAGGAGTACGTCGTGAGTGAAGAGACCCTGGCCAACCTGTCCACCGAGAACCGGCGGTTCGAGCCCCCCGAGGAGCTCGCCGCGAACGCCAACGTCACAGCCGCGGCGTACGACGAGGCCGACGCCGACCGGCTCGCCTTCTGGGGCGAGGCGGCCAAGCGGCTCGACTGGGCCGAGCCGTTCACCGAGGTGCTCGACTGGTCCAACCCGCCGTTCGCCAAGTGGTTCGTCGGCGGGACGCTCAACGCGTCATACAACTGCGTCGACCGTCACGTCGAGGCGGGCAAGGGCGACAAGGTCGCGTTCCACTGGGTCGGTGAGCCCGCCGACGACACGCGCGACATCACGTACGCCGAGCTCAAGGACGAGGTGTCTCGCGCAGCCAACGCGCTGACCGAGCTCGGCCTCGAGAAGGGCGACCGGGGCGCGATCTATCTGCCGATGATCCCCGAGGCCGCCGTCGCGATGCTGGCCTGCGCCCGCCTGGGCGCTCCGCACACCGTGGTGTTCGGCGGCTTCTCGGCCGACGCCCTCTCGTCGCGCATCCTCGCCTGC
>JBPCQY010000228.1:0-7873 GCA_050997635.1 Nocardioides sp. | reverse complement strand
GGGCCGCCACCGAGCGCGATGCCACAGGCCAGGGCCAGGAAGACCGCGACGAGGCTCAGGACGTAGTTGCGGAAGGTGATCACGAAGGGGTTCCTCGGGTCGCGTCGTACAGGTCGGACAGCTGGTGGCCGAGCGAAACCGCCCAGTCGTGGCCGACCGGGGTCACCGCGATGGCGGCCGCAACGGCGATCAGGCCGGCGAGCAGCACCAGCCAGACGTGTAGGGCACGCAGCTGCCCGGAGTACAGGGCGGGGACAGCGGTGGCGTCGACCAGGGTCGGGCCGACGCGAAGCCGGGTGAGGTAGCCGCTGGCCAGCCCGGGGCGTTGCCGGTCGAGGAACTCCTCGATGCTCGCGCGGACACCGACGGCCACGATCACCCGGGCCTCCCGGGCGTGGGCGAGGATCAGCGCGGCATCGGCCGGAGTGGCCGAGGTCTCCAGTCGCAGCGTTCGTACGCCGAGCCGGTCGAGGCGGTCGTCGCCGAGCCGCGCCGTACCGGGATCGACCACGGCGACGACGTCGCGGGCAGCCCGCAGCACCGTGGCCGGTGGCAGCTCCTCGGCCCGGGGGTCGAGGACGACGACGTGCGGCTGCTGCTTGACACCGATCAGCGCGGCGACCCCGTCGTTGCCGACCGCGACGAGCACCGGGTCGACCTCGCGCAGGTAGCGACGGATCCGGCTCAGCTCGCGTACGGCGTCGGGCCCGTCGGCCACGACGACGACGGGGCGTCCGGCCAGTCGGGTGCGGATCGTGGGCAGACCCTCGCCGTGCAGCAGCAGGCTCTGCTCGCGGCGCAGGAACTCCGAGGTGTTGTGGGTCAGGGTCGCCAGCTGGGCGGTGAGGCCGTCGCGCGCCTGCGCGAGCTGGCGGTCGACCTCGTCGGCGTCCAACCGGCGTCCGTCGGCGACCCGTTCGTCATCGACCCAGATGCTGCCGTCGTGGAGCCGGACCCGGGCGCCGTCCCGGATCGCCGCGAGCCCCCGCGGACCGATGCCGTCGAGCATCTCGACGCCGGCGGCGAGCAGCACCTCGGGTCCACGGTTGGGGAAGCGCCCGGAGATCATCGGTGCGGCGTTCACCACGGCGACGACGCCGGTGTCGACGAGGGCCTGCGCGTCGTGCCCGTCCAGATCGAGATGGTCGATGACCGCCACGTCTGCGGACCGCAGCCGCGGCAGCACAGTGGCCAGCCGACGGCCTACGCGAGCATGGCCCACGAGTCCGGGGGCGGCTGGGTCGACGCGGGTCCGGGAGGGCAGCTTCATGGCCCGTCCATCCTGACAGTCGCGGTCGGTCGGTCCCCGCACCAGAGGTCTCGGGCGCGTCGACACGCTGTGGCCGTGCTGAGGGTGGGTGGCGAGTCAGGCCCGGGCCGCGGCGAGCAGCTCTCGGGCGTGCGCGAGGGCGGTCTCGGAGTCCTCCATGCCGGCGAACATCCGCGAGAGCTCGCGCTCGCGTTCGGGTGCGTCGAGCACCCGGAGCCCCGAGGTGGTCACCGAGCCGTCACTGGACTTGTCGACCACGACGTGGCGATCGGCGTACGCCGCGACCTGGGGCAGGTGGGTCACCACCAGCACCTGCGCCTGCCGCGCCAGCTGGGCGAGCCGGCGGCCGACCTCCACGGCAGCCTTGCCACCGACGCCGGCGTCGACCTCGTCGAAGACGAACGTCGGGACCGGGCTGGTGCCGGCCAGGCAGACCTCCACGGCCAGCATCACCCGGGAGAGCTCACCGCCCGAGGCGCCCTTGGCGAGGGGCCGGGGCTCGGAGCCGGTGTTGGCAGTCAACGAGATCTCGACCTCGTCGACTCCGGACGAGCCGAAGCGCAGCCACCGGTCGCCGACCGGGAGCGCCTGCGGCGTCTCCGGCTCGAGCACGCTCTGGCGGACCTCGACCTCGACGCGGGCATGGGGCATCGCGAGCAGCCCGAGCTCGTCGGTCACTTCTCGGGCCAGGCGACCAGCCGACTCGGCCCGCTCGTCGGAGAGCCGGGCGGCGAGCTGCCCGAGATCGTCGCGCAGGCGCTGCCGGTCGGCCCGCAGACCCTCGATGCGGTCGTCGGTGTCGTCGAGCTCGGCGAGGCGCTGCGCCGAGGTCTCGGCCCAGGCGAGCACCTCGACCGCGGACTCGCCGTACTTGCGGGTCAGGGCGGTCAGCGCCGCCCGGCGCTCGGAGACGGCCGCCAGGCGCGCGGGGTCGGTCTCGAGGGAGCCGGCGTACGACGCGACGTCGGCGGCGAGGTCGGAGAGCAGGTAGGTGAGCTCGGCCAGCCGGTCGGCGAGGGCGGCCGCGGCGGGGTCGTGCTCGCGCACCGACTCGAGCGCACTGCGCGCCGACGCGGCCGTGCCGAGGGCGTCGGGACTGTCCAGGTCGCTGGAGAGTGCCTCGCGCGCGGTCTCGGCCGCCAACCGCAGCAGGTCGGCGAAGCCCAGCCGGGACTCCTCGGCCGCCAGCGCGACGTCCTCGCCGGGTTGGGGGGAGACCGCCTCGATCTCGCCGAGGCCGAAGCGCAGCAGGTCGGCCTCGCGGGCGCGTTCGCGGGCGGCGGTGACCAGGGCGTCGAGCTCGCGCTCGGCACCCAGCAGCTCACCGTGGACGCGCCGGTAGTCCCCGAGCAGCGAGGTCAGCCGCTCCCCGGCGAACCGGTCCAGCGCGTCGCGCTGGGCGCGTGGCTGGAGCAGCCGGTGCTGGTCGCTCTGTCCGTGCACGGCGACCAGGGGCTCGGCGACGCCGGCCAGGGTCGAGACCGGGACGGCCGCGCCCCCGACGTAGGCCCGCGAGCGTCCCTCGGCCGACACGTTGCGGGCCAGCACGGCCCGATGGTCCTCGACCTCTCCCCCGGCGGCCTCGACCGACGCGGCCACCTCGGGCAGGTCGTCGACGCGCACCACGCCCTCGATGCGGGCGGCGCGGCTGCCCGAGCGGACGGCGCCGCTGTCGGCGCGACCGCCGAGCAGCAGCCCCAGGGCGGTCACGATCATGGTCTTGCCCGCGCCGGTCTCACCCGTGATGACGGTCAGGCCCGGGCCGAGCTCGAGGGTCGAGGACTCGATCACGCCGAGCCCGGAGATCCGGATCTCCTCAAGCACCGTCGGCCTCGTGACGACGCCGTCGGTCCGCGGCGCCCCGCCAGCCCTCCACGGGGAGCCCGAACTTGGCGACGAGACGGTCGGTGAACGGGGCCTCGTGCAGCCGGATCAGGCGCACCGGCGTCGCGCCGCGGCGTACCTCGATCCGGGCGCCTGGCGGCAGGTCGACGGTGCGTCGGCCATCGCACCACAGGACGCCGGCGCCCTGGGTGCGGGCCAGCACCTCGACCGCGAGCACGGACGTCGGCGCCACCACCAGCGGACGGGCGAACAGCGCATGAGCGCTGATCGGCACCATCAGCAGGGCCTCGACCCCGGGCCAGACGACGGGCCCGCCGGCGCTGAAGTTGTAGGCGGTGGAGCCGGTCGGCGTGGCACACACGACGCCGTCGCAGCCCCAGCGGGACAGCGGACGACCGTCGATCTCGACGACCACCTCGAGCATGCGCTGACGGGCCGCTTTCTCGACACTGGCCTCGTTGAGCGCGAAGGTGCTCGCCACGAGCTCGCCGTCGCGCAGGACGCTCACGTCGATCGTGAGGCGCTCCTCGGCGGTGTAGCGCCGGTGCACGATCGCGTCGATGGTGGAGTCGAGGTCGTCGTACTCCGCCTCGGCGAGGAACCCCACGTGCCCGAGGTTGACCCCGAGCACGGGCGTCCCGCTGAGGTGGGTCAGCTCCGCAGCGCGCAGGATGGACCCGTCGCCGCCGATCACCACGGCGAGCTCACAGCCCTCGCCCGCGGCGTAGTCGTCGTGGGCCAGCTCGATCAGGGGGCCGGCCTCGAGGCCGAGGTCGGGGGCCTCGTCGGGCAGCAGGCGTACGCCGATGCCGTGCCCGGCCAGGGCGGTCACGAAGGCGCGCGCGACCTCGCGAGCCTCCTCGCGGCCGGTGTGGGCCACTAGGAGCACCCGACGCTCGGAGCCCTCGGTCACGGTCACGGCCCAACCCTCTCACTCGCCGCCCCCGCGGAGGCGTCACCCTCCGTCGCGGCGCGGACCTCGTCGCGGCCGATCACGCCCTGGCCCCGGCGCAGCCAGACGAAGAACTCGACGTTGCCCGACGGTCCCGGCAGCCGGCTGGTGGCGACCGCGCGAGCTCCCCACCCCCTGGCACCCGCCGCGGCGACCACGCCCTGCACCGCCTCGGCCCGGAGCGCGGGGTCACGCACGACCCCGCCCTTGCCGACCCGGTCCTTGCCGACCTCGAACTGCGGCTTGACCATCAGCGCCAGGTCGCCGTCGTCGATCGTGACGCCCAGCAGCGCGTCGAGCACCAGCGCCAGTGAGATGAACGACAGGTCGCCGACCACCAGGTCGACCGGCCCGCCGATCAGCTCCGCGGTGAGCTCCCGGACATTGGTGCGGTCGCGCACCTGGACCCGCCCGTCCTGCTGGAGCCGCCACGCGAGCTGCCCGTAGCCGACGTCGACCGCCACCACCTCGGCGGCACCGTGGCGCAGCAGGACGTCGGTGAAACCGCCGGTGGAGGCGCCCGCGTCGAGGCAGCGGCGACCCTCGACCACCAGGCCGAGGGGCTCGAACGCCGCCAGTGCTCCGGCGAGCTTGTGGCCGCCCCTGGAGGCGTAGTCCTCACCACCCGGGATCTGCGGGTTCTCGGCCACCACGATGGCCACGTCGGTGGTGACGCCGGTGGCCGGCTTGGGGGCGACGGCCCCGGCGACCTTGACCCGGCCCTGGTGGATCAGCTCGGCGGCGTGCTCGCGGGAACGAGCCAGCCGGCGGCGTACGAGCTCGGCATCAAGACGCAGGCGGCGCGGCACGAGGGTCAGTGCGACTCGCCGGCGCCCGAGTCGAGCGCGCGACGCAGGCGGGTGTGGGCCTCCTCGAAGGCGCCCACGTGTTCGTCCAGCGGCCGGTCGTCGAGACCCTCCACCGACTCGAGCACCTCGTCGATGTCGGGCACGCCGGTGCGGACCGCGTCGGCACTCGTCTCCGGAGCCTCGTCGTGGGCGTACTGCTCCTCGCTCATGTCCCGAACCTATCCCGCGTCCTCGTCGGTCGGCGGCAGCGCCTCCGGCACGTCCAGCTCCGAAGCGTCCGCGGGCGAACCGGTTGCGTCGAGGTGGGCCCACGCGGCTGCGGCCACCACCGACCACCACGCGTCGGGATCGCCCCCGCCCTCGACCCGGAGCCTGCCGTCGGTGACCCGCCCCGACCAGCCGTCCGCCTGCCAGGCGTCACCGTCCTTGTCGGCCTCCACGCCGGGACGGAGCAGACCTCCCAGGTCGGCGCAGACGTACGTCGGCCGCTCCCCGGGGCGGGCCGCGACCAGCTCGTCGAGTCCGGTCACCCCCGTCATCACCAGCAGCGAGTCGACCTCGGCGTTCTGGGCGCCCTCGATGTCGGTGTCGAGACGGTCGCCGACCATGAGCGGCCGCGCGCCGCCGACGCGTCGGACGGTCTCGTCGAGGAGGGGTCTGGCCGGCTTGCCGGCCACGGTCGGGTCGACCCCGGCGAACTGGGACAGGGTCCGCACCAGCACACCGTGACCCGGAGCCACGCCGTACGACGCCGGGAAGGTCAGGTCGGTGTTGCTGGCCACCCACGGAAGCCCGTCCCTGATCCGCACGGCGACTCGCATCACCTCGCGCCACGACACGTCGGGCCCGTAGCCGGTGACCAAGGCCACGGCGTCGTCCTCGACTCCCACCGGTGCGAGGCCCACATCGGTCAGCGCCGAGCGCAGCCCGTCGGCGCCGAGCACCACGACGCAGGCACCCGCGCCGAACCGGTCGAGCAGCACCCGGCCCGCCGCCTGGGCGGACGTGACGACATCGTCGCGGGTCGCCTCGATCCCGAGCTCGACGAGATGGCTGGCGACGTCGTCCGGCGGGCGCGAGGCGTTGTTGGTGATGAAGGCGAGCCGAGCCCCGCGCTCGCGAACCCTGGCCAGGTGTGCAGACGCTCCCGGGATCGCATCGCCTCCGATGTAGACCACGCCGTCGAGGTCGAGCATCACCAGGTCGTAGGCCTCGGCCAGCGCCTGCCTCGGTTGGCCCACCATGTCGTCACCCTCCCTGGCCCTGCCCCTACGATGCACCGATGGACAACGGCCGAGTCGAGACACCGCCGTACGTCGCGGATCCCGTCCGGCTGACGCCGTTCGCAGCCTGGTGGCTCGCGCCGCGACGCGTGGGTGACCCGTCGTCGGCTCGAGTCTTCGCGCGACCTTACCGCGAGGTCCACCGCCGTCTGGGCGACTGGGTGAAGGGCGGCCGGATGTCGCGCGACACCGAGCCCGCGCTGTATCTCCACGAGTACACCGCCGCGGGGATCACGGTGCGCGGACTGGTCGGCTGCCTCGACCTGACCCACCTGGCCCGGACCGCCGGGGAACGAGCCGTCTTCCCCCACGAGGGCGTGCACCGGCGTCAGGTCCGTGAGCTCGCCGACCGGATGTTCGCGATGAAGCTGAACCCGGCACCCATCCTCCTCGTGCATCGCGGCCCGGCCTCGGTCCGGGGCCTGCTGGAAGCCACGGCGGCCGGACCACCGGACCGCGACTTCGTCGACCACGCCGGCCAGCAGCATCGCGTCTGGGCGATCCGGGACCCCGACCGGCTCGGTGCCATCGACGCCGGGCTGGCGGGCTCCCGGCTCCTGCTCGCCGACGGCCATCACCGCTACGCCGGCTACCTCGACCTGCTCCATCGTCATCCCGAGGAGCCCGGCGCTGCACGCGGCCTGGCGATGGTCATCGACCACGACGAGACGCCACTGTTCCTCGGGCCCATCCACCGGGTCCTGCGCGGGGTCCCGCTCGACGACCTGGTGGCCGCGGCGACCGAACTCGGGGCGGTGGTCACCCACGGCAAGGAACCTGACGTCATCGCACGGCTGGGGCCGCGGACCCTCGTGGTGACCGACTGCCGTCGGTGGGCGGCCGTCGAGCTGGCCCTGCCCCAGGGCGTCGCCGCGGTCCAGTTGCTGCACGAGCAGGTGCTGCCGGCCCTGGCGACCGGTCCGTCACGCATCGAGTACGCCCATGCCGTGCCCGATGCGCTGGCCCTGGCGAGTGCGACGCGGGCCACGGCGGTGCTGATGCCCGCACCCGACCTCGACCAGGTACAACGGGTGGTGCTCTCCGGACGCCTCCTGCCCGAGAAGGCGACGTCGTTCCAGCCGAAGCCGAGCCTGGGCGTGTTCATCCGCTCGCTGCGCGACGGATGACCCGAGCCGAGGCGACCTCGACCTCGCACCGGGACGCCGCCCCTGAGCCGGTCTGGAAGAACCGCCTCCGCAGGGCCCCGGACACCTCCACCACGTCGCCCACGCGCCAGGTGCCGACCGAGCGTCGTGGGCGCGAGGCCCACGCGGCGCAGTCGACGGCGTCGACCGTCTGTCGTGTCGCGTGTCCCTCGGGCCGGCGCACGGTCACGCGGAAGGTCACCACGACGTCTCCGCTGGGCAGCTCTCGAGGCTCCGGCTCTCCCGAGACGCGACCGACCAGTCGAACCTCGTTGACCCACTCCGGCGGGTCCTTGTGTGCAGACATTGCACATCACCTCCGCGACCCAGGCAACCGGCCGACGCCGACAGCGACGGTCGCAGGGGCGAAGCGCCTGTGGATGAAGCAGGTCTCAGGTGCTCCTGTGCACGGCACCCGGGCCAGAAAAGGCCCCGAAACGCCGTAGAGGCCACCTGGTGGGGTGGCCTCTACGTGGGTGTTTGTTCGGCGGCGTCCTACTCTCCCACAGCCTCTCGGTTGCAGTACCATCGGCGCTGGCTGGCTTAACTTCCGGGTTCGGGATGGGTCC
>JBPCQY010000043.1:0-8538 GCA_050997635.1 Nocardioides sp. | reverse complement strand
GTGGAACGACGAGCGCGAGCACCACGACTTCGGCGAGGTCGACTTCACCGAGCTGTTCGAGGTGATCAAGGGCAACGGCCCGTGCAACCGAGAGCGGATGGCCCACAAGGTGCGCGCCCACACCGAGGGCGGCTGGGTCCGCGAGGCCGCCGCGGCTCACGAGGAGAAGCGGTCTCGACTCGGCTCGACCACCGAGGCCGGAGCGGAGTCGGTGGCATGAGCGCCACCCCCGCGACCCCCCTGTGGGAGGTCTTCATCCGCTCCCGCCGCGGCCTCTCCCACGTCCACGTCGGCTCGCTGCACGCCCCCGACGCCGAAATGGCGCTGCGCAACGCGCGCGACGTCTACACCCGGCGCAACGAGGGCGTCTCGATCTGGGTCGTCCCCGCCGTCGCCATCGAGGCGTCGGCGCCCGAGGAGCGCGACTCGTTCTTCGACCCGGCCGGTGACAAGGTCTACCGGCATCCGACGTTCTACGACATCCCCGAAGGCGTGGAACATTTATGAACACCCCACGGAGTTCTTCGCCTCCCCCGCTTCGCTTCACCCCACGAGATCCTGACCTCCCCCGCTCCGCTCCTCCGGTGCACGATCCCGCGGGGACCCCAAGCGGCTCCTCCGACGAACAAGTCGGCGGGGGCCCCGTTCGTCACGGGGTTGGTGATCCTGCGGTTGACTACGTCCTCGGGCTGGCGGACGACGCGCTGGTCAACGCCCAGCGCCTGGGCTGGTGGATCAGCCGCGCGCCGGAGCTCGAGGAGGATCTCGCGCTCGCCAACATCGGCCTCGACCAGCTCGGCCAGGCGCGTGCCCTGTTGACCCGCGCCGGTGAGCTCGAGGGGGAGGGGCGCGACGAGGACGACCTCGCCTACTTCCGTGACGAGCGCGCGTTCCGCAACGTCCACCTCGTCGAGCGCACCCAGACCGACTTCGGCGTGGCCATGGCCCGCCTGCTCGTCTTCGCGGCGTACCAGGTCGAGCTCTACGACGGCCTTCGCCACTCCAGCGACGCGACGCTGGCGGGTGTCGCGGCGAAGGCGGCCAAGGAGGTCGCCTACCACCTCGACCACGCTCGCCAGTGGGTCGTGCGGCTCGGCGACGGCACCGACGAGTCGCACGCCCGCATGCAGTCCGCGCTGGAGGCCGAGTGGCCCTACGTCGACGAGCTGTTCACCCCGGTCGACGCCGACCTGGTCGCGCAGGGCGTCGCAGTCGACGCGGCGGCGCTGCGCGAGCCCGTGCTGGCCCGCGTCGCCGACGCCCTGGCCGAGGCCACCCTCGAGGTCCCCCAGGTGAGTCCCGCGCTCGGCGGCGGGCGGCGCGGCCTGCACACCGAGCAGCTCGGCTACCTGCTGGCCGAGATGCAGCACCTCGCCCGGTCGCACCCGGGGGCGACATGGTGACGACCCTGCGCACCGCCCACCAGCTCGCGGCCACTGTGCCCGACCCGGAGATCCCGGTCGTCACCATCGACGACCTCGGGATCCTGCGCGACGTGACCGAGGACGACCAGGGCCGGGTGCACGTGACGATCACGCCGACGTACTCCGGCTGCCCCGCGATGGAGGCGATCCGCGCCGACATCGTGGAGACCCTGACCCTGGCCGGCTACCGGCACGTCGACGTCGAGTTCGTGCTCTCGCCCGCGTGGACCACCGACGACATCAGCCTCGAGGGCCGCCGCAAGCTCGCCGAGTACGGCGTGGCGCCGCCTCCGGAGCGAGCCGACGTCGTCCCGCTGGCGATGTCGGTGCGCTGCCCCCAGTGCGGCAGCCTCGAGACCCGCGAGAGCAGCCGCTTCGGCTCCACCGCCTGCAAGTCGCTCTGGGTCTGCCAGGCGTGCCGCGAGCCGTTCGACCACTTCAAGGCCCTCTGACCGGTGACCCACCAGCCTGCGTTCCACCCCCTGCGGGTGGCCTCGATCGAACCGCTCACCGACGACGCCGTCGCGCTGACCTTCGCTGTGCCACCCGCGCTCGCCGACGACTACGCCTTCGGCCACGGCCAGCACCTCACCATCCGGGGCTCCGACGGCGTGCGCCGCAGCTTCTCCATCTCTACGCCGGCGTCGTCGCGACGGCTCACCATCGGCATCAAGAAGTTGCCGGGTGGCGCCTTCAGCGACAAGGTGCTCGGCGACCTCGACGTGGACGACGAGCTTGAGGTGATGACCCCGGCCGGTCGGTTCACGAGCCACCTCGACCCCACCACCGGCACGACGTACGTCGCGGTCGCGGCGGGCTCCGGCATCACGCCGATCCTCTCCATCATCGCGACGATCCTGGAGGAGGAGCCGCTCTCGCGGGTCACCCTGATCTACGCGAACCGCACCCACCGCACGGTGATGTTCCTCGACCAGGTGCACGACCTCAAGGACCGCTACCGCGAGCGGTTCTCGCTCGTGCACGTGCTGTCTCGCGAGCAGCAGGACGTCGAGCTCTTCTCGGGTCGCCTCGACGGCGAGCAGCTGCTGCGGATCCTGGCGGCGGTCGAGCCGATGCCCGGCGTCGACCAGTGGTTCCTGTGCGGGCCGCAGCAGATGGTCGTCGACCTACGCGACACGCTGCTCGCCGAGGGGGTCGAGGGCACCCACGTGCACACCGAGCTCTTCCACGCCGACCCTGCACCCCGGGCATCGCTGCCCCCGCGCAGCGTCGAGGGCGCCTCCCACGTCACCATCAGGCTCGACGGCCGCAGCAGCGACTTCGACCTCGACCCCCAGGGCGTGGGCGTGCTGGAGGCCGCCCTGGAGGTGCGCTCGGACCTGCCGTTCGCCTGCCGGGGCGGCGTCTGCGGCACCTGTCGGGCCAAGCTCAAGGAGGGCACGGTGGCGATGGATGTCAACTACGCCCTCGAGCCCGAGGAGGTCGAGGCCGGCTACGTGCTGACCTGCCAGTCACATCCGACGTCGGAGCGCGTGGTGCTCGACTACGACGCCTGAACCGGCGGCTCGACGGTCTCGGCCGGCTCGATGGGCGCGTGCTCGTCGCGGCCCAGCGCCACGGCGCCCGCGGTGGCCAGCACGAGACCGATGACGATGCCCGGCCACCAGCCGGACCGCACATGGTCACCCAGGGCCAGCAGACCCACGACGGCGGGGGTGCAGGTCTGACCCACGATCAGCGGCGCCGTGACCGAGGAGACCGTGGCCCGCGACAGGGCCGTCGAGTAGAGCCAGAAGGACACGACACCGAAGCAGCACAGGGCCAGCGCGCCGGCGACGGCGGGCAGCGGTGCGGAGCCTTCGACGCTGCGCACCGAGATCGCGATGCCGGCGTACCCCAGCCCGGCGAGGGCGCCGAGCACGGCCGCCGAGCCGTGCCGGAGCAGGCCACCGAGCAGGAGCAGCGCCAGCACGCCCGCCCACAGAATGACCACGAACCTGGCCGAGGTGATCGACGGCCCGGCGTCCCCAGCGCCCAGGGCGAGCAGCACGAGGCCGGTGGCGACGACGCCGATCGCGAGCCAGGCCGCGGCCCCGAGGCGCTCGCCCAGCACCGTCGCGGCGGCGACCGTGACGACCAGGGACACCGCGACCGCGGCCTGCGCCAGGTAGAGCGGGAGCAGCCGGATCGCCACCACGTGCATCGAGAACCCGACGAGGTAGAGCACGCCCACGAACCACATCCGGGGGTCGCGCAGGGAGCGGCGTACGAAGGAGAGGAGATCGTGCTCGGCGCCGCCGTGACGACGTACGGCGTGTGCCTGGATGACCGCCCCGAGCCCGAACAGTGTCGCTGCGAGCAGGCCGGCACCCAGGCCGGTGGTCACCTGTAGCGCTCGGGCAACGACTGACCGACCTTGACCTGCGACTTGGGCATCCGCATGAATCTCATCTGCATGGCCCGGGTGATCGCGTAGTAGGTCAGTCCCTGGGGCGTGGTGTCGGGGAAGCGCCGCTCCACCTCGCGGCGCACCTTGAACCGGAGCCGCACCATGTCGACCACGATGAGCAGCAGCACCGCGAACATGCCCGTGTTGGCCGCCGCCCGCAGCGTCTCGTTGCCGGAGTAGCCGAGCACGAGCACCACCAGCATGATCGGGATGAACAGCTCGATCAGGCTGAATCGGCTGTCGACGAAGTCCCGGACGAAGCGGCGCACCGGGCCGCGGTCACGCTGCGGCAGCGCCCGGTCGTCGCCGGTCCGCATGGCCTGGCGCATCGCCGCGCTGGACTCGCGCCGGCCCAGCTTCTGCTGCGCGGCGATCTCCTTGCGGGTGCGCGGCACCTTGGCGCGCGCCTTCGCGGCGGCCTCGGCCTCCTTGCGGCTCGGCGTGGGCCGGCCCTTGCCGCTGGGGGCAGGGGTCTCGGCGGCGGACTCGGTGCCCGGGTCGGCGGACTTGGTACGACGGAACAACGGTGGGCCTCGCGGGTCAGGACGGGCGGAGCGGAACGGTCTCCACCCTACCCGGGCGTACCCCCCTCGCACGCCTTGGCCCGAACGCCTAGGCTCGACCCACCGGTCGGTCGCGGCCGGTCCGTTCGTCGTCCGAGGAGGGGTCCGACCCCATGAGTCTGTGGAAACGCATCACCCTGATCTTCCGGTCCAAGGCCAACAAGGCCCTCGACCGCGCGGAGGACCCTCGCGAGACGCTCGACTACAGCTACCAGCGTCAGCGCGACCTGCTCACCAAGGTACGCCGCGGCGTCGCCGACGTCGCGACCTCGCGCAAGCGGGTGGAGCTGCAGGTCAACCAGCTCGAGAGCCAGCAGGTCAAGCTCCAGCAGCAGGCCGAGAAGGCGATCTCGATGGGCCGCGACGACCTGGCCCGCGAGGCGCTGACCCGCAAGTCCGGGCTGGTCAACCAGATCACCGACCTCAAGGCCCAGCAGGCCCAGCTCCAGGGCGAGGAGGAGAAGCTGACCCTGGCCCAGCAGCGGCTCAACGCCAAGGTCGAGTCCTTCCGCACCCGCAAGGAGACGATCAAGGCGACGTACACCGCAGCCGAGGCCCAGACCCAGATCAACGAGGCGATGTCGGGCATCGGCGAGGAGATGGGCGACGTCGGCTACGCGATCCAGCGCGCCGAGGACAAGACGGCCCAGATGCAGGCCCGGGCCGGAGCCATCGACGAGCTGATCGCCAGTGGGGCGCTCGAGGATCTGAGCACGACCAACACCGGTGACGACATCTCCCGCGAGCTCGAGTCGATGAGCTCCCAGTCCGACGTCGAGGCCGAGCTCACCCGACTCAAGGGCGGCTCCCAGACGCCGGCCATCGACGCCGCCGACGAGGGCGACATCCTCAAGACCGAGCCGCAGAAGTCGGGCGAGTCCACCGGGGACACGCCGTGATGTTCACCCCACGAGATCGCTCCGCTGGCGCTCCACGATTCCGCGGGGGGCCCGAATGATCGTGCGGATCCTCGGCGAGGGGCAGTACGACGTCTCCGACGACGCCCTGAACGCGCTCAACGAGCTCGATGCCAAGGTCGAGTCGTCGATCGAGACCGGCGACGAGGCTGGGTTCACGACGGCGCTCGCCGCGCTGCTCGACGGCGTACGCAGCGCCGGGGTGGCGCACGACGTCGGGTCGCTCGACACCTCCGACCTGATCCTGCCGATGGCCGACGCGTCGCTGGCAGAGGTGCGCGACCTGCTCAGCGGCGACGGCCTGATCCCGGGCTGACGATGGCGCGCACCCGTTTCGTCCCCGACACCGGCCTCACGGTGCGGATGACCTCGGTCATGTTCCTGCTCGGCGGCCTGTTCGTGGCGCTGATCGTGGCCCTGATGTACGCCTTCCCGCGCTACTGGTTCCTCTTCGGCGCGATCGGGATCGGCATCGCGTTCTGGCAGTGGTGGTCCTCGGACAAGATCGCGATGCGGGCGATGAGGGCGCGCGAGGTGACCCCCGAGGAGGCCCCCGAGCTGCACGGCATGATCGACCGGCTCTGCACCATGGCCGACATGCCGAAGCCCCGGGTCGGCGTGGCCGACCTGAACCTGCCCAACGCCTTCGCCACCGGCCGCTCGCCCGACCGGGCCGTCGTCTGTGTGACCACCGGCATCCTCGGCATGCTCACGGCCGAGGAGCTGGAGGGCGTGCTGGCCCACGAGCTGTCGCACGTGGCCCACCGCGACGTCCTGGTGATGACCATCGCCTCGTCCGCCGGCATCCTCGCGGGCATGCTCACCCGCGGTGCCCAGTGGGGCGGCTTCGGGCTCTTCGGCGGCGGCCGTCGCGGCAACAACAACGGCGGCGCCCCGGCGTTCCTGATCGCGCTGGTGGTGAGCCTGGTCGTCTACGCGATCAGCTTCCTGCTGATGCGGTTGCTCTCGCGCTACCGCGAGATGTGCGCCGACCGCTCCGGCGCCTACCTGACGATGAAGCCCGCCGCCCTCGGCTCAGCCCTGCAGAAGATCAGCGGCCAGATGTCCACGATCCCGAAGCGCGACCTGCGGGCCAGCAGCTCGATGAACGCGTTCTTCATCGCCCCGGCGGTCGCCGGTCTGTCGTGGAGCACGATCACCTCGACCCACCCCTCGCTCGAGCAGCGCCTCGAGCAGCTCGCAAAGATCCAGGCCGAGCTGGAGCGGCCCGCGTCGTGAAGATCTGGGACGTCCTGACCGGGCGCTCGTCGGTGCCACCTGCCGACCTCGACCGGCTCTTCCTCGTCCCGAGCGCTGCGATCACGCTGCAGACGGCCGCCGGGTTCGAGCCGACCGGCACCGGCTCGGTCTGCTTCCGCGCTCCGTCGGGCCGCGCCGCCCAGCAGGTGCAGGACGAGGCGGTCTCGATCCTGGGCGTGGGCGACCAGGCGCCGACGGTCGAGGTCGAGCACGACTCCTTCGGCTACACCTGGGTGGTGGTGCAGGGTGAGGGCGACGACATGGCCGGCCTGTGCACCGGCCTGCACGGCGTCAACACCCTGCTCGAGGAGCAGGGTTTCGGTGCCGGCCTGTTGTGCACCCTGGTCGGTTTCCACGACTCCGGCGGCCGCAGCTTCGGCCTCGTGTACCTCTACAAGCAGAGCACCTTCTACCCTTTCGCTCCCTCCGGGACCGACACCCGCGACAACCTCCTGGAGATGTCGGTGCGCGACGAGCTCGCCGGCGACCTCCCGATGGAGGAGGACCTGCAGCAGTGGTTGGCCCTGTGGGGCGCACCCGGCCTGTAGGGCGCGTTGGTAAACCCCTGGCCTGCTGCGCGCGCCGGACGACGCTCGCGACGGCCCCGAGTTTACCAACGCACCCTAGCTAGGGCGCGGCACTCAGTCGCGGTGTGACTTGCCCGGCAGGTCGAGCATCCGCTGCAGCGCGACCTGGGCGTCGGCCTCGGTGCGCGGGTCGACCTCGATCCGGTTGACGACCACGCCCTCGACCAGGGACTCAAGCGCCCAGACCAGGTGGGGCAGGTCGATGCGATTCATCGTCGAGCAGTAGCACACGTTCTTGTCGAGGAAGACGATGCGCTGCTCGGGGTGCGCGGCCGCGAGCCGCTTGACCAGGTTCAGCTCGGTACCGATGGCCCACACCGAGCCCGCCGGCGCCGCCTCGACGGTCTTGATGATGAACTCCGTCGACCCGACCAGGTCGGCCTTGAGCACCACCTCGTGCTGGCACTCGGGGTGCACCAGGATCTTGACGTCGGGAACCGTGGCGCGCAGCTCGTCGACGACGGCGGGGGAGAACCTCCCGTGCACCGAGCAGTGGCCCTTCCACAGGATCATCCGGGCGTCGGCCAGCTGCTGGGTGGTGAGCCCGCCGCCGGGCTGGTGCGGGTCCCACACGACGCAGTCGTCGAGGGTCAGACCCATCTGGAGCACGGCGGTGTTGCGGCCGAGGTGCTGGTCGGGCAGGAACAGCACCTTCGAGCCCCGTGCGTAGGCCCAGTCGAGGGCGGCCTCGGCGTTGCTCGACGTACACACGACACCGCCGTGCCGGCCGCAGAACGCCTTGATGTCGGCCGAGGAGTTCATGTAGGTGACCGGCACGACCTGGTCGGCGACACCGGCGTCGGTCAGCGCGTCCCAGGCGTCCTCGACCTGGGCGATCCGGGCCATGTCGGCCATCGAGCAGCCGGCGGCCAGATCGGGCAGCACGACCTGCTGGGCGGGCGAGGTCAGGATGTCGGCCGACTCGGCCATGAAGTGCACGCCGCAGAAGACGATGAACTCGGCGTCGGGCCGGGCGGCCGCGTCGCGAGCCAGCTTGAACGAGTCGCCCGTCACGTCGGCGAACTCGATCACCTCGTCGCGCTGGTAGTGGTGGCCCAGCACGAAGACCCGATCACCCAGCGCCTCCTTGGCGGCCCGCACCCGTGCCACGAGGTCGGGGTCGGAGGCGGCCGGCAGGTCGCCCGGGCACTCGACGCCGCGCTCGGCGGACAGATCGGTGCCGCGGCCCAGCGGCAGGAGGGGCAGGTCGACCGTGGTCATGGTCCGATTCTAGGCGTGTTCACAGCAGCGCACCGTGCGGGAGGTACGGCGTGGGTGGCTCGAGGTGCCGCAGCGCGAGGTAGCCCTCCTGGTGGAGGTCGAGCCGGGCGGCCATGCCGACGTCGACGGCCCAGGAGTTGGCCGCGGTGATGTGCG
>JBPCQY010000165.1:0-19651 GCA_050997635.1 Nocardioides sp. | reverse complement strand
CCGACCTGGTCGGTGGTCTGGTTGGCGTCGGTGCCGCGCAGGCGCAGCGGGCGGTCGGCGGTGACGGCGACCAGGTTGACTCCGGCATGGGCCGCCTCGAGCAGTGCGGGGTGCAGGTTCGCGACGGCGGTGCCCGAGGTACACATCACCGCCGCGGGTGAGCCGACCTTGGTCATCCCCAGCGCGAGGAAGGCGGCCGAGCGCTCGTCGATCCGCGTGTGCAGCCGCACCAGGCCGGCCGCAGCGGCGTCGTACGCCGCGAACGAGAGCGGGGCGTTGCGCGAGCCGGGCGCGATCACGATCTCGCGGATGCCGCTCTCGATCAGATGTCCGACGACCGCACGGGCGAGGTTGGTCGAGGAGTTCACGAGCGAGGATCCTGCCGCACGGCCCGGACGTCGGCCAGCCGCTGCTCCCACCAGGCGGCGCGCTCCGGCGAAGCGGCCACCGCGTCGGCCAGCTCCTGCGACAGGGTGGGCCGTCGGACCGGCAGGTGGCCGTCCTCGGGCAGGAGCCGCGCGGGCGAGACGTCCGCGGTCAGCAACCTGCCGGTCCCAAGGCCACATGCATGGGTCAGCACCGGCAGCGCCGCGGCCAGCGCGACACCCGCGGCCAGCCCGACGGTGGTCTCCAGCGCGCTCGACACCACGACCGGCAGGCCGATCTCCTCGGCGATCCGCAGGCAGGCGCGAACGCCGCCGAGCGGCTGCACCTTGAGTACGGCGATGTCGGCCGCCTCCAGGTCGCGCACCCGATAGGGATCTGCAGCCCGGCGGATCGACTCGTCCGCCGCAATGGGTACGTCGACCCGGCGGCGTACGGCGGCCAGGTCCTCGACCGAGGCCGACGGCTGCTCGACGTACTCCAGGCCGCCCGCTGCCCGGTCGAGCAGCGGGATCGCGGCCACCGCCTCGTCAACGGTCCAGGCGGCGTTGGCATCCACCCGGACCAGCCCGGCCGGGCCGAGGGCGTCGCGGACGGCCTCGAGCCGGGCCTGGTCCTCCGCGAGCGGCCGTCCGGGCTCGGCGACCTTGACCTTGGCCGTCGTACACCCGGAGGCGAGCACCAGCGCATGGGCGGCCTCGGGCGAGATCACCGGCACCGTGGCGTTGACCGGAACCCGGTCCCGCACGGGCGCGGGCCAGTCGCCGGCGGCCGCCTCCTCGGCGCAGCGCAGCCAGGGCTCGGCGACGTCGGGCGGGTACTCCACGAACGGGCTCCACTCGCCCCAGCCCGCGTCACCCCGCAGCAGCACCCCTTCGCGCACCGTGATGCCGCGGAAGCGGGTGGTCATCGGGATCGAGAAGACGTTCATGTGAGCTCCTGGAGCGCCAGCCGGTCGGCCTTGCCGTTGGGCAGCATCGGCAGCGCGTCGAGGGCGACCAGCGAGCGCGGCGCCCAGGCCCGCGGGTGCTCGGCCGCGACCCAGTCGCGGGCGGCCTCGAGCGACACGGGGCCTACGACGAAGGCGACGATCCGCTGCCCCCACTCCTCGTCGGGTACGCCGACCACCTCGGCCGCGGACACGTCCGGGTGGGCGCGCAGCCGCGCCGCGACGACCCCGAGGGGGACGTTGACCCCGCCGGTGACCGCGACGTCGTCGACGCGGCCCAGCACGTGCAGGCGGCCGTCGTCGTCCAGCCGCCCGGCGTCGGAGGTGTGGAACCAGCCGTCCACCAGCACCTCGCAGGCCTGCGCGTCATCGTCGAGGTAGCCGTCGAACAGCGTCGGGCCGGCGATCCGGATCCGCCCGTCGACGGCCAGCGCGACCGCGACGCCGTCCAGCGGCAGCCCGTCGTACACACAGCCGCCCGCGGTCTCGGCCGAGCCGTACGTCGCGACGAGCTTCAGCCCGGCCGACGCCGCGCGGGCGCGCAGCCGCGGGTCGACCGGCCCGCCGCCGATCAGGATCGTCCTGATCCCCCGCAGAGCGGCCGTCTCGGAGACCGAGTCGAGGTGCCGGTGCAGCTGGGTCGGCACCAGGGAGACGTAGTCGGCATCGCCGAGCCCGCCGAGCACCGGGGCGTGATCGGCCACCAGCGACCGACAGATCACCTGCACCCCCGCGACGTACGACGACGGCAGCATGAGCGACCAGCGCCCCGACCCGCCCAGCCGAGCCGCCGAGGCCGCGACCGAGGCGAGCACCGCCTCGCGGGAGAGCACCACCTGCTTGGGAGTGCCGGTCGACCCGGACGTGGTGACGACGAGCGGCGCGGGATCGGTCGCGGCGAGCCAGGCGTCCAGCGCCGCGACGTCGGCAGCCGGATCACCGGTGGGCCGCAGGTATGTCACGCGACGCACGCTAACGCCGGCTGACACAATCGCGCGCATGGCGACCTGGCTGACCCGGATGTTCCCCGAGTCCGGACTCACCCGGAGCCTCTCGATCCAGTCGGTCCTCTACGCGATCGGCGACGGCGTGTTCAGCACCGGCAACGCCGTCTACTTCACCCAGATCGTGGGCCTGAGCGCCGCGCAGGTCGGCCTCGGGCTGTCGCTGAGCGCGTTGGTCGTGCTGGCGCTGTCGGTGCCGATGGGCCGGCTCGCCGACCGGTTCGGTCCGCAGCGGATGTGGTCTGTCGGCAGCGGCCTGGAGGCGCTGCTCTACCTGTCGTATCCGTTCATCCACGGGTTCGCGGCGTTCCTCGCGCTGCTCACCCTGTTCTCCATCGTGGCCAGCGTGGGCGGTGCCGGTCGCGGCGCCTACACGATCAGCATCTTCTCCCGCGAGGCACGCGTCCGGTCCCAGGCCTACATGCGAAGCGCCCTCAACGTCGGCTTCACCGTCGGCGCGATGCTCGGTGGGCTCGCTCTCGCCACCGACAGCCACACCGTGATCCGGCTGGTCCCCGTGCTCACCGCGGTCGTGCTGCTGGCCAACTCGGTGATGATCTCTCGCTTCCCGCACGTACGCAGTGCGAGTGCAGCCAGCACGCCGGGCACCGACGACGCAGTGCGCACGGTCACCCCGCCCGCGCTGAGGAACCGCGGTTTCGCGGTGACCTCGGTGCTCAGCGGCATCGTCGGCACCCACTGGATCCTGCTGACCGTGGTGATCCCGCTGTGGCTGGTCGAGCGCACCGACGCGCCACACTGGACCCTGGCCTGGCTGTTCGGCACCAACACCGTGCTCTGCGTGCTGTTCCAGGTTTCGGCAGCCCGTGGCGCCGACACCATCCCGGGTGCCCTGCGGGGCGTCCGGCTCGGGGCCGCGTTCATGGTGGCGTCCTGCTTGGTCATCGCAGTCACCGGCGACACCATCGGCTGGGTCTCGGTCGTGCTGCTGCTCGCCGGCCACATGACGGTCACCGGTGCCGAGCTGTTCGAGTCGGCGGCGACCTGGGGCTTCCTCTCCGAGCTCTCCGACCCCTTCCGTCGGGGTGAGTACCAGGGTGTGTGGGGCATGGGCGGCCGGATCACCAACATCCTCGGCCCAGCGGCCTACACCTGGCTCGCGCTCGACCACGGCACGCTCGGCTGGGCGGTCATCGCGGCGATCATCCTGCTCGCGGCCGTGCTGCTGCACCCGGCGGTACGGGCGGCCGAGCGGTTCCTGACGACCCATGCCCTCGATGCCTCGGGCTCGCCTGCTTGAATCCGGCCATGAGCGATCCGGCCTGCACCGCCACCGCCGCAGACTGGTTCGCCGGCGCCCGACCCCGGACCCTGCCGGCCGCGGTCT
Source organism: Nocardioides sp. (assembly GCA_050997635.1). GTDB lineage: Bacteria > Actinomycetota > Actinomycetes > Propionibacteriales > Nocardioidaceae > Nocardioides. The sequence goes on along the minus strand of JBPCQY010000165.1, from coordinate 15,966 downwards.
CGCCGGTGCTCGCCGGCACCGGCGTCGCGGCGTACGACGGCGCGGCCGTGTGGTGGAAGGCGCTGCTCGCCCTCGTGGTCAGCCTCGCCCTGCAGGTGGGCGTGAACTACGCGAACGACCACTCCGACGGCATCCGTGGCACCGACACGGACCGGGTCGGCCCGATGCGCCTGGTCGGCTCCGGGCGCGCCACCCCGCGCGCCGTCAAGCTCGCCGCGTTCGCGGCGTTCGGGGTGGCGGCCGTGGCCGGCCTGGTGCTGGCCGCCACCACGGCGTGGTGGCTGGTCGCCGCCGGAGCCGTCTCGATGGTCGCGGCCTGGTTCTACACCGGCGGCTCACGCCCCTACGGCTACCTCGGGTTCGGTGAGGTGATGGTCTTCGTGTTCTTCGGGCTGGTCGCGGTGCTCGGCACGGCGTACGTGCAGACCGAGGACGTCTCGCTCGCCGGGCTCTGGGCCGCGGTCGGGGTGGGCGCGATCGCCTGCGCGATCCTGGTCGCCAACAACCTGCGCGACATCCCGACCGACCGGGCCGCCGGCAAGCACACCCTCGCGGTGCGCTTGGGCGACGAGCGGACCCGGGGGTTCTACGCCCTGCTGATGGCCGCCGCCGCGGTGGCCCTGGTGGGCGTCGCGCTCGCCTCCAGCTGGTGGGCGCTGCTCGCCCTGGCGTACGCCGTCCCCGGCCTGCGCGGCGTCCGCGTCGTCACCTCGGGCGCCCACGGCCCCGCGCTGATCCCGGTCCTGCAGGCCACAGGCGTCGCCGAGCTGGTCTACGGCGTCGGGCTGCTGGTCGGCCTGGTCGTCGCCTGACCGGTCCCGGCGTACGCTGGTCGCATGTTGTTCTGGGTCCTGGTCCTGCTGGTCGTCGCCGCCGTGGTCGCCTACAAGTACCGCGTCCCGCTCCTGGCCAAGCTGACCGGCCAGCCCGAGTCGCGCATCGAGCGCCAGCTCAACCGCCGCAAGTAGCCCTCACTCGGCATCCTCCCGGGCGCGCGCCTCGTCGAACCGCGCGGCGGCCCGAGAGGCCCGGTCGTCGACGCGCTGGGCGAAGGCCAGTCGCTGCCGGTTGAGCAGGAAGTACGACGCCAGGCCGCTGACCACGAACGCGATGATCAGCACCCACATCACCGGCACCGTGTCGGCCACGGCGAGCCAGACTCCGAACACGACGGCGAACGTGGCGACCAGCAGCAACAGGCGCATCAGGGTGTAGACGACGAACTCCTTCACACCGACAAGGGTAGTTCGGCTCCCACTGCGACCAGCGCCCGCCTACGCTGGAGGCATGCTCCGGTTCGTGCTCGTGACGGTGGTGGTGGCGGTCGTCACCTACCTGCTGGTGCGCAAGATGCTGATGGCGCGCCACGACCATCCCGAGCCGCCGCCAACGCGGCCGTGGGCACCCGACGACGACGACGCGTTCCTGGCCGAGCTCGACCATCGACGCCGTCCCGACAAGGGCTGAACCGGCTCGCCAGCGCCCGGACGTCATACGATCCGCGCGCTATAGCCGCCGAACCGTATGACGTCCGGGCTGCGGAGGTGGGCCGAGGTCAGCGCTCGACGTGCATCGACACGACCGGGGCGCCGTTGGCGTAGGAGTGCTGGCTGGTGGTCGAGAAGTAGTTGATCCCGATGAAGTTGAACCACAGGCTGGCCAGCCCGATCAGGGCCAGGATCGCGGCGTTGCGGCCCTTCCAGCCGGCGGTCGACCGGGCGTGCAGGTAGGCGGCGTACAGCACCCAGGTGATGAAGGCGCACACCTCCTTGGGGTCCCAGTTCCAGTACGACGACCAGGCCTGGTGCGCCCAGATCGGCCCGGTGATCAGCACCGCGAAGGTCCAGACCGGGAAGCCGAAGGCGTGCATCCGGTAGGAGACCCGGTCGAGGGTGGCCGGCTGCGGCAGTCGGGCGATGTAGCCCCGGGTGGCGCCGCCGCGCGCGATCGAGCGGCTCTTGACCAGGAACAGGGCCGAGGTGATGCCGCCGAGCGTGAACGCGCCGGTGGCGATGACCGCGGAGACCACGTGGATGACCAGCCAGTACGAGAGCAGCGCCTCGGTGAGCGGGGCGACCGCCTCGTAGAGCCACAGCACCGCCACCATCAACATCGCGACGGCGAAGGCGACGACGATCGGGCCCATCCAGCTCAGGCCGTACTTCTTGCGCAGCGCGAGGTAGCCGAGCACCACGACGAACGAGCCGGAGACCGTGAACTCGTACATGTTGCCCCAGGGCACCCGGTTCGGGTCGGCGGCCATGCCCCGGCCGAGCAGGCCGACGAAGTGCAGCGCGCAGCCGATCCCCGTGAGCAGCACGCCGAGCCGGCCGAACATCTCGATCCGGTCGCTGGTCGCCTGACTGGTCGAGCTCCCCTCGCTGGTCGAGCTTGTCGTGACCGACCCCGCTCCGACCGGTACGGCGACCTTCGAGTCGGCGCTCACCGGCACCTGTCGCAGCGCGCTCCACTCGACGAGGTGGGCGACCAGGGCCAGGAAGTAGAGCACGCCGGCAGCGGTCACCGCCTGGTTGCTCAGCACCTGCCACGTGGCGTCGCTCATCGGGGTCCCTGTTCGAAGCGCAGCGAAGCGAGCATTCGGATGGGGTGGTTCATCGGGGTCCCTGTTCGAAGCGCAGCGAAGCGAGCATTCGGATGGGGTGGTTCATGTCGGCTCCTTCGTTCCTGCGGTGACGGGTTCGGGGCTTCGGGTCCCGAGCTGCTCCGCGATCTCGGCCAGCTCGGCGGCGACGTCGCCTCCGTCGTTGCGGTCCAGCCCGGCCAGCTCGACGCGGGACGGGCCTCCCCCATTGTCACGCCGCACCCGCACCCACACCCGCCGGGGTCGGATGAACAGCGATCCGAGCAGGCCGAGCAGGGCGGCGAGCACGCCGGTGAGGGTGAGCCAGGTGCCCGGCGTACGGCTGATCTGGATGCGGTTCCAGCGGTCGACGCCGTCGAACGTGACGGTGCCGGCGTGCTCGGGCAGCGTGATCGACTGGCCGCGCTGGAGGTCGACGCGGAACATCTTGCCGTCCGGCTTCTTGAGCAGGTGGGCGTTGGCCTTGTCGAGCACGTAGACCGACTGCGGCGACCCGTTGTCCATGCCGAGGTCACCGGTGTAGGCGAGCAGCGAGAGGGTGGGGTTCTTCAGGTCGCCCATCACGTTGACCGGGTCGCCCCTGACGTTGAGGTACGTCGGGTAGAAGAGCCCCTCGAGCCCGATCCCCTTCGGCTGGGCGTCGGGTGCCTTGACGACGCCAAAGGAGAGGAAGTTGGAGTTCTCAGGCAAAAAGATCGTCGGCCCGCTGTAGGCGATGTGGCCGCTGCCGTCGCGGATCGTGACCACCGGGGCGTACCCGTGGCCGATCAGGAAGATCTGCGTGCCCCCGATGCTGAGCGGGTGGTTGACCTGGAGGTCGTAGGACTGCTCGGGAGCGCTCGGTGAGGTGCGGTAGGTCATGTGGGCCTTGAAGCCGCGGGCCATACCCTGTCGCGGGCCGGAGTTGATCCAGTCGACGTCGAACTGGTTGACCTTGAAGGAGAACGGCTCCATCTTCCCGGCGTCGAAGAGCGCGCCCGGCACGAAGTCGTCGTACTGGGTCAGGTTGTTGCTGAACCCGTTGCCGACGACCAGGATCACCCCGCCCTTGTAGCCGAACAGGCTCTGGATGCCGAAGCCCACCAGCACGACCAGCACCGAGAGATGGAAGAGCAGGTTGCCGGCCTCGCGAAGGTAGCCCCGCTCGCCAGCCACCCAGCCGTCGCCACCCTCGCCCCCGTCGGACGAGCCTGCCGAGACCCGGAACCGTCGCTTGCGCAGCACGGCACCGGCTCGGGCGAGCACCTCGTCGGGCGCCTCGCCGGTGTCGTACGTCGTGTGGTCCGGCATCCGCGACAGGTTGCGGGGCGCGTCGGGTGGCTGGGCCCGGAGCCCCCGCCAGTAGACGAACAGCCGCGGGACGATGCAGCCCATCAGGGAGATCATCAGCAGCAGATAGATCGCCGAGAACCACGCCGAGTGGTAGACGCCGAACAGCCCGAGCTTGTCGTAGATGGGGGTCAGCGTGGGGTGCTGTTCCTGCCAGCGTGAGGTCTTGAGGGCGTCGACGCCCTTTTGCGGGATCACCGAGCCCGGCACGGCCCCCAGCGCCAGCAGGAGCAGCAACACGAGCGCGGTACGCATCGAGGTGAGCTGTCGCCAGGTCCACCGCGCCAGCTCGACGGGCGTCAGCTCGCCGGGCCGGCGGTTGTCCTGCCGCGGCTGGGTCGCGCTCACAGGGTCACCTGGGAGCCGCTGATCAGGTGGATCTGGAGCCAGGTGACGGCCTGGTCCCACCAGCCGGTGACCAGCGCGAGCCCGACCAGGATCAGCATCACGCCACCGACCCGGGTGACCCACTGCTGGTGGCGTCGTACGAACTGGATCGCGCCGAGCGCACGCCGGTAGGCCAGGGCGACGACGATGAACGGCACACCCAGGCCGATGCAGTAGACGCCCGAGAGCAGGGCGCCGCGGCCGGCGGTCGCCTCGTTCAGCGAGAGATTGGTGATCGCGGCCAGGGTGGGCCCGATGCACGGCGTCCAGCCGACCCCGAAGAGGAAGCCGAGCAGGGGCGCGGCGGCCAAGCCTACGGCCGGCACCTTATGCACGCGCCATTCTCGCTGCATGGCGGGCACGAGGCCGAGGAAGGCGAACCCGAGCACGATCGTGACGATGCCCAGCACGATCGACAGCGTGTGTCGCCAGGTGACCAGCCACGCGCCCACGGAGCCGGACACCCAGCCGAGGAGCACGTAGACGACCGAGAAGCCGAGCACGAACAGCACCGAGCCGGCGAGCATCCGGCCGCGGCGCGCGTTCTCGAGGTCGCTGCCCGACAGGCCGGTCGCATAGGAGAGGTAGCCCGGCAGCAGCGGGATCACGCAGGGCGAGAAGAACGAGACGAGCCCCGCGAGCAGCGCGACGGGGATCGCCAGGATCAGCGATCCCGACGAGGCGGTGTCCTGCAACCAGTGCACCATCAGGTCACGTCCGAGACGAGCTCGACCAGGGTCAGCGACGAGGGCAGCGACCCGACCACGCTGGCCGCCATCCGGCCCTGCGCGTCGAGCACCACGATCGCGGGGATGGTGTTGGGCGTCAGGGTGCCCTTGAACGCGAGCAGCGCCTGCCCGTCGGGTGAGAAGTACGACGGCCAGTCGACGCCGAAGTGCCGGACGAACTCCGAGGGCTGGGCACTGCCCGAGTCGCGGATGTCGACGCCGACGAAGTCGGCGGTCTTGCCGAGCTTCCGATGCGCGGTCACCAGCATCGGCGCCTCGGCGCGGCACGGCGTGCACCACGAGCCCCACACCTGGACGACGACCGGCTTGCCGCGCGTCGAGTCGAGGGACAGCCGTTTGCCCTTCAGGTCGGTGCCGTCGAGGGAGACCGGGCTGCCACGGTCGGCGGCGGCGACCCGACGGATCGTGCCGTCACCGGTCACGAAGCCCTTGTCGCCGGTGCCCTGCAGCGAGCTGCAGCCGGACAGCGTCAGCACCAGGGCGGTGGCGCCGACCAGTGTCCGTGCGATCCTCATCGGCTACGGCCTCTGTTCCTCGGGTGCCCCGCCCGCCGAGAACGTGGCGCCCTTGTCGCGCACCGGGATCAGGTCGCCGGCGGGCTCGGAGAAGCTTACCCGCGCCAGCTCGTCGTCAACGAAGTGCAACGAGGTCAGCGAGCACAGCGTGCACTCGCGGCTGCGCGGGTCGTGGATGAACCGCCTGCCCTCCGCCGCCAGCCGGGCGACCCAGATCGGCAGCTGGTGGGAGACGACGACGGCCTCGTGGCCGCGCGCTGCGTCGCGGGCGTCGTACACGGCGGCGAGCATCCGGCCCGCCACCTCCCTGTAGGGCTCGCCCCACGACGGCTTGAAGGGGTTCCACAGGTGGCGCCAGGACGACGGCCTGCGCAGGGTGTTCTCGGCGGCGCCGAAGCGCTGGCCCTCGAACACGTTGGTGGACTCGATCACCCGCGGGTCGACGACGACTTCGAGGCCGCGGGCGGCCGCCAGCGGCGCGGCCGTCTCGCGGGCCCGCTCCAGCGGCGAGCTGACCAGGTGGGTGATGTCGCGCTCGCCGATGGTCTCGGCCACCCGTTCGGCCATGGCGCGGCCCCTCTCGGAGAGGTGGTACCCGTCGCGGCGGCCGTAGAGCACGCCCTCGGGGTTGTGCACCTCCCCGTGGCGTAGCAGGTGCACGATCGTGTCGGTCATCGTGGACTCCCGGAGGCGGCGGCCGCGGCCCGGGCCGCGCCTGGCAGGGCGTCGACGACGGCCTGCACCGCGCGGTCGTCGTGGGCAGCCGAGACGAACCACGCCTCGTAGGCCGACGGCGGCAGGTGCACCCCGGCCTCGAGCAGGGCGTGGAAGAAGGAGGCGTACGCCGTGGTGTCCTGGCCGGAGGCATCGGTGAAGTTGCGGACGGCGCCGTCCCGGAAGAACACCGAGAACATGGTGCCGGTGCTCTGCACGACGTGGGGTACGCCGGCGGCCGCGAGCGCCTCGGCTGCGGCCTGCTTGATCACGTCGCCGACCCGGTGCAGGTGGGTGTAGACGTCGTCGGTGGCCAGCCGCAGGGTGGCCAGCCCGGCCGTGGTGGCGACGGGGTTCCCCGAGAGCGTCCCGGCCTGGTAGACGGGGCCCTCGGGCGAGAGCAGGGACATCACGTCGGCCCGACCGCCGAACGCCGCGGCCGGGAAGCCGCCGCCCATCACCTTGCCGAAGGTCATCAGGTCGGGCGTCCAGTCCTCGACGGCTCCGTCGAGGCCCCACTGGCCCTGCCTCGACGCGCGGAAGCCGGTCATCACCTCGTCGCTGACGAACAGTGCACCGTGGGCCCGGCAGGTCTCGGCGAGGAAGGCGTTGAAGCCGGGCTCCGGCGCGACCACACCCATGTTGCCGGGAGCCGCCTCGGTGATCAGGCAGGCGATCCGGTCGCCGTGCTCGGCGAAGGCGGCGGTGACGGCCGCGCGGTCGCCGTACGGGAGGACGAGGGTGAGCTCGGTGGACGACGCCGGGACGCCGGGGGTCCCGGGGATCGCGAACGTGGCCGGACCCGAGCCGGCGGAGGCCAGCAGGGAGTCGACATGGCCGTGGTAGCAGCCGGCGAACTTCACCACCACGTCGCGGCCGGTGAACCCGCGGGCCAGCCGGATCGCCGACATGGTCGCCTCGGTGCCCGACGAGGTGAACCGCACCTGCTCGACCGGCGTACGCGCGACGATCTCCTCGGCGAGCAGCACCTCGGGCTCGGTCGGGGTGCCGTACGACGTACCGCGGGCCACCGCGGCCAGCACGGCCTCCTGGACCTCGGGGTGCGCGTGGCCGAGCAGCATCGGACCCCACGAGCCGATCAGGTCGACGTACTCCCGGCCGTCGACGTCGGTCAGCCACGCCCCGCGGGCCGAGGCGATGAAGCGCGGGGTGCCGCCGACGGCGGTGAAGGCGCGCACCGGCGAGTTCACCCCGCCGGGGGTCACGGCCCGCGCACGCTCGAAGAGGGCCTCGGAGCGGGTCGGCGTCGCCGGAGCCACCTGGGGGGTCGCGGGGCCGGTGGTCACCGAGCCATTGTGACCTCCGGGTGGTCGCCGGGCCCAACCGGTGGTCGTCTCCGAGCCGGACGGTGTGGCGCGGGCCACGTCGTGACCGCGCTGTGCGCGCGTGACCTCGGCGCAGATGTTTCGTTGACGTCACAGGAGGGCAGGGTGCAGGCAACCCCGGCCGAACCGGGCTCGACGGGTGTCATCGTTTCTCGGGTGTGACACCATCGAGGGCGGGGGCCGCGGGCTGACAAGGCGCCTGCGCGTGGTTCGACTGGGAGGCTTTCGATGAGCACGGGACGGCTGGGTTGGCTTAAACGTGGGACGACACTGGTTCCGCTCGCCCTCCTGTCCGCGGCGTGGACGGTCAGCCTCACCACGACCGGCGGCGTGACCTCGGCCACGGCGGCCGACGGCACCGGCCCGCTGCCCGACGGCACCAGGCTCCCGAGCCAGGCGGTCGAGGCGCCGGCGAGCGTGTCCCCGCCCGCCGAGTTCGCGCCCGGGGTGAAGGGCAACGCCCGCAACGCCGTGTCCACCGCGTCGGCCAACGGCATCCCGTCGGCCGCACTCGCCGCCTACCAGCGCGCCGAGACGGTCATCAACGCCGCCGACAAGTCCTGCCATCTGCCCTGGCAGCTGGTCGCGGCGATCGGCCGGGTCGAGTCCGGCCACGGCCGCACCAACGGCAACGTGCTCACCGGCAAGGGCATCGCCAGGCCCGGTATCTACGGCCCGCCGCTCAACGGCAAGGCCGGCACGAGCGTGATCCGCGACACCGACGCCGGCCAGCTCGACCGCGACACCAAGTTCGACCGCGCGGTCGGCCCGATGCAGTTCATCCCGTCGACGTGGTCGATCGTGGGCGTCGACGCCGACGGTGATGGCCAGCGCAACCCCCAGGACATCAACGACGCCGCGCTCGCGACCGCCGTCTACCTGTGCTCGGGCAAGGACGACCTGTCCACGACGGCCGGCCAGCGGTCCTCGGTGCTGCGCTACAACCACAGCCAGCGCTACGTCGACCTGGTGCTCGCGATCATGCACGCCTACCTGAGCGGCGACTTCACCTCCGTGCCCAACGGCACCTCGGTCACCGGTTTGATCCCCACCGCGCCCGGCTTCACGCCCGGCGGCGGATCGGGCGGCCACCACCAGCATCACGGCACGCATGGCGGACACGGCACGCACGGCACGCACGGCACCACGCACATCGCGACCGGAGGCGGCGGTGCCGGTGGTGGTGGCGGCAGCGGTGGTGGTGCCGGTGCCGGCACCGGAAACGGTGGCGGTGGCGGTGGCGGTACGTCGACGACGACCGGGCCGACCGCGACCCAGACCCCGACGGCCACGCCCACCCAGGCTCCGACCCAGACGCCTACCCAGGCTCCGACCCAGACGCCTACCCAGGCCCCGACCCAGGCGCCTACCCAGGCCGCCACGTCGAACCCGACGTCCCTGCCGACCAGCCTGCCGACCGTCCCGACCACCGCCCCGACCTCCGTGCCGCCCGTCCTCACCCACGCCCAGGCGATCGCCCAGTGCACGCTCGAAGGCGTTGTCGACAACCCGGCGACGACCTCGGTCAACGAGCTCGAGCAATGCGCCCAGGCCCTCCTCAACGGCTGACCCGTCACTCACTGACGCCGGCGTCGACCCGTCAGTTGTGCACGCGGTAGAACGTCGACCCGTCACTTGTGCACCGCGTACGACGCCGAGCCGTCACAAGTTGACGCCCAGAACAGGTCAACAGCTGCCGGGTCAGCGCCCCAGGTCCTGCACTTCTGCCGGCTCAGCGCCTCAGCGCCTGCACTTCTGCCGGGTCAGCGGAGGAGGCGGGCTGCTTCGGCGGCCCAGTAGGTCAGGACGACGTCGGCGCCGGCGCGGCGGATCGAGGTCAGGACCTCGAGGATGGCCGGCTCGCGGTCGAGCCAGCCGTGGGCGGCGGCGGCCTCGATCATGGCGTACTCCCCCGACACGTTGTACGCCGCGACCGGCACCGAGACCGCGTCGCGCACCCGGCGTACGACGTCGAGGTAGCCCAGCGCCGGCTTCACCATCACCAGGTCGGCGCCCTCGGCGACGTCGAGCAGCGCCTCGCGGACGCCCTCGACGGCGTTGGCGGCGTCCTGCTGGTAGGTACGCCGATCGCCCTGCAGCGACGAGGCGACGGCCTCCCGGAACGGGCCGTAGAACGCGGAGGCGTACTTGGCGGAGTAGGCCAGGATCGACACGTCGTGGTGACCGGCCCCGTCGAGCGCCGCGCGGATGACTGCGACCTGCCCGTCCATCATGCCGCTCGGGCCGACCATGTCGACGCCGGCGTCGGCCTGGGCGAGCGCCATCTCGGCGTATGCCGCGAGGGTGCGGTCGTTGTCGACGCGGCCGTCGGGCGTGAGCACCCCGCAGTGACCGTGGTCGGTGAACTCGTCCAGGCACAGGTCGCTCATCACGGTCAGCGCGTCGCCGACCTCGGCGACCACGTCGGTGATCGCCAGGTTGAGGATGCCGGCGGGGTCGACCGAGCCGGAGCCGACGGCGTCCTTGTGCTCGGGGATGCCGAACAGCATGACGCCCCCCAGCCCGAGCTCGGCGGCCTCGTGGGCGGCCTTGAGCAGCGAGTCGCGGGTGTGCTGGACCACGCCGGGCATCGACGCGATCGGGTGGGGGTCCGAGAGGCCCTCGCGGACGAAGACCGGCAGCACCAGCTGACGCGCCTCCAGGCTCGTCTCGGCGACCATCCGGCGCAGCGCCGGCGTGGTGCGCAGACGCCGCGGCCGGACGACCGGGCCGACGGGCTCGGGTACGGCGACGGCGTCGTCGCTCACTGCGTGCGGACCTTGCGGCGGGGCGTGGGCTTGCGCTCGGACGGCTTGGTGACCGGCTGTCCCGACTCGAGCAGCGCGGCCCGGCGAGCCGCCCCGAAGTCGGCCAGCGCGTCCACGAGCACGTCGACGTCGGGCGACGGAGCGAGTACGTCGACCCGGAGGCCGTGCTCCTCGGCGGTCTTGGCCGTGGCCGGACCGATCACCGCGATCACCGTCGACGGGTGCGGCTTGCCGGCGATGCCGACCAGGTTGCGCACCGTCGAGGACGACGTGAACACGACGGCGTCGAACTTGCCGCCCTTGATCGCGTCGCGGGTCGGCGCCGGCGGCGGGGCCGCGCGGACCGTGCGGTAGGCCGTCACGTCGTCGCACTCCCAGCCGAGATCGATCAGGCCGGCCACCAGGGTCTCGGTGGCGATGTCGGCGCGCGGCAGGAAGACCCGGTTGATCGGGTCGAGCATGTCGTCGTACTCGGGCCAGTCGGCGAGCAGGCCGGCGGCGGACTGCTCACCCGAGGGCACCAGGTCGGCGCGCAGACCCCAGCTGGCGACGGCCTGGGCGGTCTTGTCGCCGACGGCGGCGATCTTGAGGCCGGAGAAGGCGCGGGCGTCGAGGCCGTACTCCTCGAACTTCTCGCGCACGGCCCTCACGGCGTTGACCGAGGTGAAGGCGATCCACTCGTAGCGGCCCTCGACCAGGCCGCGCACGGCCTTGTCCATCTGGAGCGGGTTGCGGGGCGCCTCGACCGAGATCGTCGGCACCTCCTCCGGTACGCCGCCGTAGCCGCGCAGGCGGGCCGAGAGCGAGCCGGCCTGCTCCTGGGTGCGAGGGACGAGCACGCGCCAACCGAACAGCGGCTTGGTCTCGAACCAGGACAGCGTCTCGCGCAGGTCGACCACGTCGCCGACCACAGTGATCGCCGGCGGCGACATCCGGGCGGCGCGGGCGTCGGCTGCGATGTCGGCCAGCGTGGAGACGACGGTCTGCTGCTCAGTGGTGGTGCCGACGCGGGTCATCGCGACCGGCGTGGTTTCCGGGCGGCCGGCCGCGACCAGCGCGCGGGCGGTCTCGGCGATCGCGCCGACGCCGGAGAGGAGCACCAGGGTGCGGTCGTCGGCGTACCGGCTCCAGTCGACCTTGTCACCGCAGGTCACCACGGCCACCTCGCGGTGGTCCCTGGTGGTCAGCGGCACGCCGGCGTACGCCGGGACCGCCGAGACCGAGGACACGCCCGGCACGATCTCGAAGGCCAGCCCGGCTTTGGCGCAGGCAAGGGCCTCCTCGGGGCCGGAGGCGTAGAGGAAGGGGTCGCCGCTCATCAGGCGTACGACGCCACCGCCACGCTTGGCCTGCCTCACCACGGCCTTGGCTCGGGCTGCGTGGGTCAGCGGCTGGCCGTCCTCGCCGAACCCGCCGTCGAGGATCTCGGGACCGCCCTCACCGGCGCCGGCACCCAGCACGGCGTACACCAGGTCGGCGTGCCCGGGCACCTCGGTGATGACCACGTCCGCGCTGCGGATCAGTTCGGTGGCCCGCACCGTCAGCAGGCCCGGGTCACCCGGTCCGCTGCCGACGAACGCCACCCAGCCGCGTGGGCTCGTGGGCGTGCTGCTGGTCTTGTTGGCTCGCGTCATACGTCTTGCCTCTTCGTCGGTGTCTCGGTCAACCGTCCTGCTCCGTCGGCGAGCATCTCGCTCGCCAGGCGGTGTCCGACGCCTGCGGCGTCGGTGGGGTCCCCGGTGGCGGACATCCGCACCGAGAGCGCCCCGTCGGGTGAGAGCGCCACGGCTCGCACCCAGAGTTCCTCGTCGTCCTCGCCCTCGACCACGTCGGCCAGGGCCCCGATCGGGGCCGCGCAGCCGCCCTCCAGGGTGGCCAGCACGGCCCGCTCGGCCGTCACGGCCGCGCGGCTGTGCGCATCGTCGAGCACGGCCACGTCGGCCAGCACGTCGTCGCCGGCCCGGCACTCCACCGCCAGCGCGCCCTGCCCGGGGGCGGGCAGCATCTGGATCGGGTCGAGCACCTCGGTCACGTCATCGAGCCTTCCGATCCGAGCCAGCCCGGCGCGGGCGAGCACGACGGCGTCGTACTGTCCCTCGCGCACCTTGCGAACCCTGGTGTCCACGTTGCCGCGAATCTCGGCGATCTCCAAACCGAGGCCGAGAGCGTGCAGCTGGGCGGCCCGCCGAGGTGAGCCGGTGCCGACGACGCTGCCGACCGGCAGCTCGCCGAGGGTGAGCCCGTCGCGGGCCACGACGACGTCGCGCGGGTCCTCCCGGGTCGGGACGGCGGCCAGGGTGATGCCGTCGGCAGCAGCGGTCGGGAGGTCCTTGAGGGAGTGCACGGCCAAATCGATGCGACCCTCGAGCAGCGCCTCGCGCAGGGCGCCGACGAACACGCCGGTGCCGCCCAGCAGGGCCAGGGGCGAGCCGTTGCGGTCGCCCTCGGTGGTCACCTCGACCAGCTCGACCTCCCGATCGAGGGCCGCGCGGAGCCGGTCGGCCACCCACTGTGACTGCGTGGTGGCGAGCAAGGAGGCGCGGGTGCCGATGCGCAGGGCGTTCATCCGGGTGTTCATCCGAGGCCCTCCGGCCGGGTCACGGCGTCGACCGCCTCGGGGTCGAGCGCGAACAGCTCGGCCAGCGCGGTCGCGTAGGAGACGGCGCCGGTCTCGCCGGCCAGCTCCTTGATCCGCACGGTCGGCTGGTGGACGAGCTTGTCGGCCACCCGCTGCAGGGCCTGGCGCACCTCGGCCCGGCCGGCCTCGTCGAGCTCGGGCATCCGGCTGACGATGCGGGCGACCTCGGCGTCGACGACGCCGGTGGCCATGGTGCGCAGGGCGACGACGGTCGGGGTGACACTGGCCTGGTGGCGTGCGGCGAGGAAGGCCGTGACCTCGTCGCCGACGATCTCGCGGACCCGCTCCACCTCGCGGCCGGCCTCGCTGGCGCGCAGCGGCGCCGCGAGGTCGGCCAGGGTGACCAGGGTGACGTCGGGCAGGGTGCCCACGGCCGGGTCGACGTCGTGGGGCAGGGCCAGGTCGACGATGCCGGTACGACGCCCGGGCGCGAGCATGTCGGCGCTGACGAGCACGCCGGTCGAGCCGGTGCAGGCGACGACCAGCTCGGCCTCGGCCACCTCAGCCGCGAGCCGGGTCAGCGGCACCCACCGGGCCGCATGCTCCCGGGCCAGCCGCTCGGCTCGCTCGGGCGTGCGGTTGACCACGACGATCTCGCCGGCGCCGACGCGGCTCAGGGTCGCCACCGTCAGGCTGGCCATCGATCCGGCGCCGACGACCACGACCCGGCTGCCGGCGACCTGGTGCCCCGCGTCGGCGTACAGGTCGAGGGCGGCGGAGACCAGGGTCGGCGCGGCCTGGTCGATGCCGGTCTCGGCGTGGCTGCGCTTGCCGACGCGCAGGGCCTGCTGGAACAGCGTGTTGAGAGCGGGTCCGACGGTGCCGGACTCCTGGCCCCGGCGCAGCGCGTCGCGGGTCTGGCCGAGGATCTGGCCCTCGCCGACAGCCATCGAGTCGAGGCCGGCGGCCACCTGGAACAGGTGGGAGACGGCGCCGTCGTCGTAGTGGACGTAGAGGTGCGGCACCAGCGACTCGGCGGCCTCGCCGATCGGGTCGAGCAGCAGCCGCGAGAGGTCCTCGACGCTGCCGTGGAAGCGGTCCACCTCGGCGTACACCTCGAGGCGGTTGCAGGTGGAGATCACGATGGCCTCGGCGACGTGCGGGCTCGCCGCCACGTCGGCGACCAGCTTGGCGACGCCGTCGCCGTCGCGGGCGACCTGCTCGAGCAGCGCCACCGGCGCGGACCGGTGGGAGATGCCGACCACGAGAACGCTCACGCCGTGACCTCCTGGGCCTTGCGCTGCTCGTGGTAGGCGAGGATCTGCAGCTCGATGGAGAGGTCGACCTTGCGTACGTCGACCCCGTCGGGCACCGACAGCACGGTCGGGGCGAAGTTGAGGATGCTGGTGACGCCGACCTCGACGAGCCGGTCGGCGACGTCCTGGGCGGCCGGTGCCGGCGTGGCGATGACCCCGATGGCCACGCCGTGGTCGGCCACGATCTGATCGAGGTCGTCGAAGGGGCGTACCTCGACTCCGGCGACGACCTCCTGGTGGCGCTCGGGGTCGGCGTCGAGCAGGGCGACCACGCGGAACCCGCGACTGCGGAAACCGGAGTAGTTGGCCAGGGCGTGGCCCAGGTTTCCGATGCCGACGATGACCACGGGCCAGTCCTGGGTCACCCCGATCTCGCGGGCGATCTGGTAGCGCAGGTACTCCACGTCGTACCCGACCCCGCGGGTGCCGTAGCTACCGAGGTAGGAGAGGTCCTTGCGGAGCTTGGCGCTGTTGACGCCGGTCGTGACGGCGAGATCCTCGCTGGAGCACGTGGACGTGCCGGCGTCGGAGAGGGAGTTCAGCGCCCGCAGGTACACCGGAAGTCGCGCCACGGTCGCCTCGGGGATGTCCCGGGCGTTCTCGTGAGAATTCCTCGCGGTCATGCTCTCGTCTCCAGCTGTCGCGGCCGGGCTGGTGGCCCGGCTCGTCGGTGCGGCGCGTTCACTGTAGGAGTTTGTGAACGCGGGAACAAACCGAGCGGGCCACCCACCGGCGCGAGGGGCTACCACACGTGATCCGCACCACGTCCGCGGGGTCTCGCGCGGCGCTGCGGCGCTGCAGCGCGGCGCGCAGACGGGCCGGAGACGCGCCAGAAGTCGTGCTGCCTGCCCTCGACGAGGGTCACGGGGATCTCGTTGAGGTCGGGGAGACGGAGTAGAGCGCGGCCACTCCGTCGGTGGTGGGTGAAGGCGCCGTCGGCCGCGCGGGCCTCGTGCACCTGCCAGGCGCAGCACGAGACGGAGTTGAGACGACGGCTCACGCTGTCCACCGTTACGCACGACCACCCGGCGGGCGCGGACACGTCTGGAGACCGCTCGCGAGGCGGGCTGCCGCCCCGGGCCCGTGCCCGACGACTGCGCTCAACGGTGCACAGACTTCGCCAGGTGCCCAGAGCGTCCTTCCCCGCTTCGTTCGGGGGCCACGTCGTGGTGCTCTGCGCTACGGCGACAAGACCGCCGGTAAGCGGTTGGCCCTCAAGAACGTACAACTCGGCGTCCGCAGCGCTGTCCCCCGCGGCTATGGCAACACTAGGCCCGACCTTGGCCACCGCGAACACCTTCACGGGCTCGTCTCCCGCCTTACCGCCATCGCGGCAGCCCAGCAGAGTGCCCGGGCCAAGTTCATCCTTGACATCGACCTCGATGTTCGAGGCGTCCAGATACACGTGGTCGTCGTACTTGACCCTGGCAGCGCAGGCCGCCTCTGACTGAACTCCTCCAGAGCATCCCGTCATCAGGGCCTCGGCGACGGCGGCCGTGGTCGACAGACGAAATAGCCGGCTGGTCAAGGCTGAGCTGACATTCCGCACATCTCTGGGTTGATATCTCGGCGATTACGGGGCGGGGTCTTCGGCGTCGAGGAAGGCCCGTAGCGAGCGTTCCTCGAGGTCGGTGAGGAGCTCGCGGAGGCGGCGGGCATTGT
>JBPCQY010000145.1:0-3219 GCA_050997635.1 Nocardioides sp. | reverse complement strand
TCGAGTACCTCGACTGGTGGAACCGCCGCCGGCTGCACGGCGAGATCGGGATGATCCCACCGGTCGAGAGAGAAGCCACCTACTACGGTCATCGGCGAGCACTAGTCGCGGCCGTTTCCCAATGAGTGGAGTTGACCCGCTTCCGCGGACACCTCGTGACTGCGGACATCGGTTAGGCCGCAGCGGTCTGTGCAGTGTGTCGTGCCTCGAAGGCGGCGGGTGAGACTTGGCCGAGCGAGGAGTGCCGGCGACGCGGGTTGTAGAAGGCTTCGAGGTAGTCGAACACGGCGAGCTTTGCCTCCCGTCGGGTGGCGAAGCGGCCACCGGGCTGCTGGTCGAACAGCTCGCACTCCAGGGTCGCGAACAGGCTCTCGGCCAGCGCGTTGTCGAAGCAGTCGGCGACGCTGCCCATGCTCGCGAGGGCACCGTGCCGGCGCAGTTCGCGCTCGAGGGCGTGCGAGCTGTACTCGCCGCCGCGGTCGCTGTGGTGGATGACGCCGGGGACATGCCCGCCGCGGCGTGCGACAGCCATCGTGACGGCGTCGACGACAAGGTCGGTCTTGTGGTGGCTGGCCATCGACCAGCCCAGCACCATCCGGCTGAACACGTCAGTGACGCAGGCCAGATAGAGCCAGCCCTGCACCGTCGGCACGTAGCTGACGTCGGCGACCCACAGCTGGTTCGGGGCGCTGGCGACGAACCGGCGGTCCACCAGGTCCGGCGCAGCCTCCGCCTTCGGGTTCTGCTTCGTGATCGAGAACGAGCGCTTGCGCCGGTGGCAACCGACGATGTCGGCGGCTTTCATGAGCCGAGCGACGCGCTTGCGCCCGACGTGCACGCCGGCGTCGAGGAGCTCGCGGTGGATCCGCGGGCTGCCATAGACCTTGCGGTTCGCGTCGAACGCGGCGCGGATCTGCACGGTCAGCACCTCGTCGGCGAGCGCCCGGGTCGACGTCGGCCGGCACCGCCAGGCGTAGAAACCGGAGCGGCTGACCTTCAACAGCGTGCACAGCACGGTGACGTCGTAGAGCGCCTTCTCCCGGTCGATGAAGGCGAACCGCGTCACCTCGTCGACTCCGTCACGAAGAAGGCCGCCGCTTTTTTCAAGATCTCGCGCTCGACCCGCAGCTTGCTGTTCTCCCGGCGCAGCTTCGTCAGCTCCGCCCGCTCGGCGGCGGTCAGCGGCAGCAGCCCGCTGCTGTCTGCCACGCCGCGCTCGGCGTTGTCGGCCTTGACCCAGTTGCCCAACGTGGTGTCGTTGAGCGACAGGTCACGGGCGATTTCGGCGATCGTCTTGCCCGTGGCCCGGACCAGCTCCACGGCCTGCTCCCGGAACTCCGGGGAGTACTTGCTCGGACGGCCCATCAGGAACCCTTCCTCGGGAGTGACTCCCAAGTTCAGGGTGTCCACCGAAGCGGGTCAACTCCAGACTGTGGTTCTGCGGATCGACGCTCCCACCCTTGACATCACAGTAGACGGTGATAACGCCGAAGGGTCGACCGTCCGAACGGCGCGTGCTCGACCGCTGGTCAGTCACCATCTTTAGGTGGCTCTTCGCACTTGAGCGGGGTTGACCTCGCTGCTGGTGCTTCACGCGGCTCTGTTCGTCGCGCTGTGCAGCATGATGCGCCGCTCGTAGTTGGCTTGGTTGCGGAATCCGCAGGCGACGCGCTTGATCTGCTTGATGACGCGGTTGTAACCCTCGGTGCGGGCGTTGGTGACGCCGAGCTCGAGGAACCCTTCGATCTCGGGCCACCACTTCTCGACGCTGTCCGCCAGGCGGGTCGTCTCGGGCATGTCGGCGCCCACGCAGGCGGTGAGGAAACGGGTACGACGGTGCGCGGTCTCGTGGCGGCTGTAGCGGGTCGGGCCGTGCGCGGCGAGCAGCTGGCGCAGCAGCTCCTTGACCGCCCAGGCGGCACCGATCTCGTTCGTCGGGTCGTCGGTGCGCAGGACCATGCGCAACCGCGCCAGGCTCTTCGGGCCCAGGGTGTCCCCGGCGCGTAGCAGCAGCCGCCGGTGCGCCCAGGCCGGGTCGACCCTCATCCCGCGCCGGCCCTGCTGCACGCGCTGCACGCGCTGACGGACCTCGGTGAGCATCTGGTTGGCCAGCATGACGAGGTGGAAGTGGTCCACGACGATCCGGGCCTGCGGCAGCGCCCGCCGGATCCCGGCCGCGTAGGGCGCCGACGGGTCGATCGCGACGACCTCGATGCCGTCGCGAAACTCCTTGCTCTGCACGGCCAACCAGCTCTGCACGCACGCTCCCGACCGTCCCGGCGCGAGCCCGATGATGCCCGCAGCGCTCGCCGGGTCAAGGTCGACGATGGAGGTCATCCACGGGTCGGACCGTCGCCAGCCGACCTCGTCGAGCAGCCACCGGACGCTGCGCGTGCGGGTCTCGTCGATCCCGATCGTGGTCGTCGGCGCGGCCGGGCCGAGCGTGCCCGCGGCCGCGGCGACGAGGACCCGGTGCACCGTCCACCAGGCGAGGCCGTAGTCGGTGCCGACCTCGCTCATCGCGCGGTTCGTCGTGCAGACCGCCTCGTGCACCTTGGCCCGCAGCCGGGTTGTCAGCCGAGCCCGCGCCGGCAGCTCGTCGCTGACCTCGGTGAACGACCGACGCGGGCATAGCCGCTCGCGGCAGAGGAAGCGGCGCTTGCGCACCCAGACCCGCACCGGCACCGCCCCGTGCGGCAGGTCCTTCACCGGTGACGTCGGACGATCCTTCACCAGCCTCGACAGCGTCCCGCAGGACGGGCAGCCGCCCTCCTCCGCGATGCTCTCCACCAGCACCCGCCGGCCACCGGCGGGCTCCAGCGTGACGTCGAGCACCCGGAAACCGGGCAGCGCGAACAACAACGTCGTACGGTCTGACATAGCTCGTGGCCCTCTTCTGCTGGACGGTGTGAGAACCACCAGCATGTCGAGGCCACGAGCCTCAAACGATCACGACACCCCGCTCAAGTGCGAAGAGCCCCTGATCGAGGCACGACGACCGCCGGCCCGGTAGCCGATCGTCAGCTGGGACGGCCTTTTTGCCAAGTGGCTACCGCACGCGGTGATCTCCTGGGCCGGTGTCCACGGCTGCCGCCGGCGGTCGGCAGCGAGGCCGAGACGCTCCTGGGCTCCCTGGAGCGGCAGCGGGCCACCTTCGCGTACAAGTGCGCAGACCTGACGGCCGAGCAGATGCGCCGGACGACCCGGTCGAGCTGCACA
>JBPCQY010000111.1:0-10560 GCA_050997635.1 Nocardioides sp. | reverse complement strand
CGCTCGACGGCCTGATCGAGGCCCACGACGACGCCGACCTCGAGGCGCCCGAGCACCACGCCCGGGTCGTGATCCTGACCTCCGGCACGACCGGCGCCCCCAAGGGTGCCCCGCGCAGCGAGGCCGGCATCGGTGCCGCGGTCAGCCTGATGTCGCGCCTGCCCCTCAAGTACGGCTGGCGCACCCACATCGCCGCTCCGCTCTTCCACACCTGGGGTTTCGCCCACCTCGCGCTGGCGATGCTGCTCGGCTCGACCGTCGTACTGCGGCGCACGTTCGACCCGGAGGGCTGCCTGCGGGCCGTGGCCGAGGAGAGGTGCGACTCGCTGGTCGTGATCCCGGTGATGCTGCAGCGGATGCTCAAGCTGCCGCAGGAGACCCTCGACAGGTACCCCCTGCCGAGCCTCAAGGCGACCGCGGCCTCGGGCTCCTCGCTCGCCGGCGACCTGGCCGTCGAGTGGATGGACAACTTCGGCGACAACCTCTACAACATCTACGGCTCCACCGAGGTTGCCTACGCGTCGATCGCGACGCCGGGAGACCTGCGCGAGGCGCCGGGGTCGGCCGGGCGGCCGCCGCACGCCACGATCGTGAAGATCCTCGACGAACTCGGCCAGGAGGTTCCGGCGGGGGAGTCCGGCCGGATCTTCGTCGGCAACTCGATGCTCTTCGAGGGCTACACCGACGGCGGTCACAAGGAGGTCGTCGACGGCCTGATGTCGTCGGGCGACGTCGGCCGGTACGGCGCCGACGGGCGGCTCTACGTCGAGGGCCGCGACGACGAGATGATCGTCTCCGGCGGCGAGAACGTCTTCCCCAAGGAGATCGAGGACTGCCTCCAGCGTCACGAGCAGGTGGTGGAGGTGGCCGCGATCGGCGTCGAGGACGACCAGTTCGGCAAGCGATTGCGCGCCTTCGTCGTCGTCTGCTCGCCGGAGCCGTCGGAGGACGACCTCAAGGGCTGGGTCAAGGAGAGCCTGGCGCGCTTCAAGGTGCCTCGCGAGGTCGTCTTCCTCGACGAGCTGCCCCGCAACTCCACCGGCAAGATCCTCAAGCGCGAGCTCACCGAGCCCGAATGACCGTCCTCGATGCGGGCGTCAGCGCCCCCGACTTCACGCTGCGCGACCAGTTCGGCCAGGACGTCACGCTGTCGTCGTACCGCGGACGGAAGGCGGTCGCGTTGGTGTTCTACCCGGCCGCGTTCTCGGGCGTGTGCACCGGGGAGATGGCCGGCATCCGCGACCGGCTGGCCGAGTTCATGACCTTCGACAGCGAGGTGCTCGCGATCTCCTGTGACCCGCTGTACGCGCTGCGGACGTTCGCCGACTCCGACGGGATCAACTTCCCGCTGCTCTCGGACTTCTGGCCGCACGGCGCCGTGGCGCGCGCGTACGGCGTCTTCGACCAGGAGAGGGGACAGGCCCTCCGGTCGTCGTACGTCGTCGACAAGCAGGGCACGATCTCGTGGTCGGTGCACAACCCGATGGCCGACGGGCGCGACCTCGACGAGCACCTGCGCCAGCTCGTCGCGGTGACCTGACCGGGGCCGGTCTCGGACCCGGGAAACCGACCGGTCTAGACCAGATGTGGAAGAAACTTCAAGCTCCCCTCCCGAAGCTTGAACCGGCGCGCTACAGTTATCTCAGTCGAGCCGCTGGTGACCCGAGACGCCAGCGGCTCGGCTCTTTCCATTTCGGCTCCGGCTCTGGCGGTTCGATCCGCACCGGATGCTCCCGTTAGTCTGTGCCGGCGCCCGGTCGGGCGCTGGGGCGTATAGCTCAGCGGTAGAGCTCTGGTCTTACAAACCAGCGGTCAGGGGTTCGAATCCCTTTGCGCCCACCCCTGCTGCCCGACGCACACCGACGCGCCGAGAGCTCAGGTCCGGAGCTCAGACGCCGGCGGTGGTGACGATCGCGTCGGTGAGGAAGCCCGCGGACAGGCCGAGCAGGACGCCGAGGTAGACCAGGTCCTTGCGGGTGCTGCGGCCGGCGATGGCGAGCAGCTGCACGATCACGTAGACGATCGAGCCGGCGGCCAGGGTCAGGAACGCGACCGAGAGCGGCTCGCTGGTGAACGCGTGGCCCACCGCGGTGCCGACGAACGTCGGGCCGCCGGCGATGGCGGCGAGCATGAGCAGGAAGCCCCAGCTGGGCCGATCGTCCACGTCGGCAGCGAGCGGGGCCACGATGCCGAAGCCCTCGGTCGCGTTGTGCAGGGCGAAGCCGATCACCAGCAGCGTGGCGAGGGCGATCTCGCTGCTCGCCGCCGCCTGCCCGATGGCCAGGCCCTCGGCGAAGTTGTGCAGCCCGATGCCGACCGCGATCAGCAGCGCCAGCTGGCGGGCCGAGGACCACGAGCTGATGCCGCGAGCAGCGGCGAGCTCCTGACGCGCCATCGCGCCGGGGCCGATCGACTGGCGGGCCCGGGAGCGGCGTACGGAGCGGCCCATCCACGCCTCGTACTGCTGGAGGCCCAGCAGGCCTACGGCGAGGCCGCCGAAGAACAGCAAGCCGTAACCGATCGCCGAACCGAGGCCACCACCGGTCTGGTGGTGGGTGGCGAGCGCTGCGTCGATGGGCTCCCACGCGGCGGACAGCACGTCCCAGACCAGGAACAGCAGCACGCCGACCGCGACCGCGTTGAGGGTCACCCGAAGCGCGTCGGTCGGGCGGCGCATCCGCCCCAGAGGCATGCCGATCAGGATGGTGACGCCGGCGATGAAGCCGAGCAACAGGGTGCTGCCGATGCCCATGGAGGTCGCCTCACGATGGTCGGGAACGGCGGACTTAGGTAAGGCTAACCTCTGCGGTTCCGCGGGGCAATCCGACCCAACCTTCCACCCACGTTCCGCGGCTAGGGTGCTTTTCATGATCGTTCCGTTCAGCGTCAACGACTTCGTGAACCGGGCCGCCCAGGTGTACGGCGAGCGCGTCGGCGTGGTCGACGAGCCCGACCAGCCGGCACCGTCGCTCGGCGACCTGACCTACCGCGAGCTCGCCGAAAGGGCCCGCGCCATGGCGGCCGGGCTCGACACGCTCGGCATCGGCGTGGGCGAGCGGGTCGCCTTCGTCTCCCACAACAGCGCGCGTCTGCTGGCGGCGTTCTTCGGCGTCAGTGGCTATGGCCGGATTCTGGTGCCGATCAACTTCCGGCTCTCAGTCGACGAGGTCTCCTACATCGTGTCCCATTCCGGTGCGCGGGTGCTCTATGTCGACCCCGAGCTGGAGGAGGCCCTCAAGGACGTCGACTGCGAGCACCGCTTCGTGCTCGGCGAGGACGAGCACCTGTTCGGCTCCGGCGACCCCGAGCCGTGGGAGCCGGACGAGAACGCGACCGCCACCATCAACTACACGTCCGGTACGACGGCGCGGCCCAAGGGCGTGCAGATCACCCACCGCAACATCTGGACCAACGCGGTCACGTTCGCGCTGCACACCCAGACCAGCGACCGCGACGTCTACCTCCACACGCTGCCGATGTTCCACGCGAACGGGTGGGGGATGCCGTTCGCGATGACCGGCATGGGCGCCCAGCACGTCGTACTCCGCAAGGTCGACGGCACCGAGATCCTGCGCCGCATCGAGAAGTACGGCGTGACCGTGATGTGCGCGGCGCCCGCCGTGGTCGCCTCGGTGCTCGACGCGGCGCCCGACTGGGACGGCGAGATACCCGGGCGCGGCAAGGTCCGGATCATCTGTGCCGGGGCGCCACCGCCCACCAGGACCATCGTGCGCGTGCAGGAGGAGCTGGGCTGGGAGTTCATCCAGATCTACGGCCTCACCGAGACCTCGCCGCTGCTGACGATCAACCACGAACGCGCCGAGTGGGACGACCTGTCGGTCGAGGACCGAGCCGCCAACCTCGTCCGCGCGGGGATGCCGGCGATCGGCGTCACCCTCGACACCGACCCCGAGGGGGAGGTGCTGGCTCGCTCCAACGTGTGTCTGGAGGGTTACTGGGAGAATCCCGAGGAGTCCGAGCGCTGCCTCGCCGGCGGCTGGTTCCACACCGGCGACGGCGGCTCGATCGGCGACGACGGCTACCTCACCATCGCCGACCGCCGCAAGGACGTCATCATCACCGGCGGCGAGAACGTCTCCTCGATCGAGGTCGAGGACGTCATCTTCAACCACCCCGACGTGGCCGAGGTGGCGGTGATCGGCGTACCCGACGACAAGTGGGGCGAGACGATCACGGCGCTGGTGGTGCGCACCGAGGGCTCCGAGCTCACCGAGCAGGAGCTGATCGACTACTGCAAGTCGAAGGTGGCGCGCTTCAAGGCGCCGTCGTCGGTGGAGTTCCGCGACGAGCTGGCCCGTACCGCCACGGGCAAGCTGCAGAAGTTCAAGCTGCGCGCGCCGTACTGGGAAGGACGCGAGAGGCAGGTCAACTGATGAGCATCGCCTTTTTGCTCACCTCACTGGTGATCGTGGCCATCCCCGGGACCGGCGCGATCTACACCGTGACCACCGGTCTGGCCCGTGGTCGCCGGGCGTCGGTGCTCGCGGCGTTCGCCTGCACCCTCGGCATCGTCCCGCACCTGGCGGCGGCGATCACCGGCCTGGCCGCGCTGCTCTACGCCAGCGGCGTGGCGTTCGAGGCGCTCAAGTACGCCGGGGTCGCCTACCTGCTCTACCTGGCCTGGTCGACCTGGCGCGAGGATGGCACGCTGAGCCTGCCCGAGAATGCCGCGCCACGCACCTGGCGGCGCGTGCTCGCCGACGGCATCACCCTGAACCTGCTCAACCCCAAGCTGACGGTGTTCTTCTTCGCATTCCTGCCGCAGTTCGTCCCCGTCGGCACCACCCACGCGACCGTCCGGATGCTCGCCCTGAGCGCGGTCTTCATGGCGATGACCTTCGTCGTCTTCGTCGGGTACGGCGTGGCCGCGGCCCGCTTCCGTGAGGGGCTGCTGGCCCACCCACGCCGGATGCGCCGCCTGCGCCGCGCCTTCGCCGCATCGTTCGCGGCCCTGGGCGCCCGCCTCGCGCTCGAGTCCCGTTAGCCTGACCGCGTGCCCCAGCTCGCCGAGGTCCTAGACCTCTTCCACGGCTGGTATCCGCCTGCGACGGCGGCCGGCTGGGACGCCGTTGGACTGGTCGTGGGCGATCCCGCGGGCGACGTACGACGCATCGCGCTCGCCGTCGACATCACGGCGGCGACCGCGGGTGAGGCGGCGGAGTGGGGAGCCGACCTGCTGGTGACCCATCACCCCCTGTTCCTACGCGGGGTGCACGCCGTGGCGGCCGACACCGGCAAGGGCAGCACCCTCGCCACTCTGACCGCCGCCGGCTGCGCGCTGCTGTGTGCCCACACCAACGCCGACGTGGCGATCGGAGGGGTGTCGGAGGCGCTGGCCGACGCCGTCGGCCTGAGCGACGCCCGGCCGCTCGTTCCCAGCCTCTGGCAGCTGGACAAGATCACGACCTACGTCCCGAACCATGCGGCCGAGCGCGTCCGGCGGGCTCTCGCGGACGCGGGGGCGGGCCGGATCGGGGCCTACGACGGCGCCTCGTTCTCGAGCACCGGTGAGGGACGGTTCCGCCCGCTTGCCGGTGCAGAGCCCGCGATCGGCAGCGTCGGCACGCCCGAGGTGGTGCCCGAGACTCGGATCGAGGCGGTGCTGGGCCGTGAGCTGCGCGCGCGCGTCGTCGATGCGCTGCTGGCCGCGCATCCCTACGAGGAGCCGGCCTACGACCTGGTCGAGCTCGCCGAGACCGGCCGGGGCCGGACCGGGCTCGGCCGGGTGGGCGACGTCGTGGAGACGACGCTGGCCGGGTTCGCGGCCCGGGTGTCCGAGGCGTTGCCGGCGACGGCGCGTGGCGTGCTGGTCGGCGGCGACCCCGACCGCGTCGTACGACGTGTCGCCACCGCTCCCGGAGCGGGCGACGACCACCTCGACGCAGCCCGGGCCAGCGGCGCGGACGTCTACCTCACCAGCGACCTGCGGCACCACCCGGCCATCGAGTTCCTCGAGCAGGACGGGCCGGCGCTGGTCGACGTCTCGCACTGGGCGGCGGAGTGGACCTGGCTGCCGGTGGTGGAGGCCCGGCTGCGCTCAGCTCTGGGCGATACGGTGGAGACCCGCGTCAGCACGAGGTGCACCGACGCCTGGACGATCCGTTCGTGAACCGACCGAGGAGCACACGCTGAAAGCCGACCCGTTCGCCCAACTCAAGCTGCTCGACCTGCAGGAGCTGGACTCGCGCGCCGACCAGCTGCGCCACCGGCGGACGTCGATGCCCGAGCTGGCCGAGCTCGGCCAGCTCGAGCGTGACCGCAAGGACATCGACGACCAGCGCCGCGATGCGCAGATCGAGGTCGACGACCTGAGCGCCGCGCAGGCCAAGGTCGACGCCGACGTCGAGCAGGTCAAGGCACGGCGGACGCGAGACCAGCAGCGGATGGACGCCGGGCTGGTCACCAACCCCAAGGACCTGCAGCGGATGCAGCACGAGATGGAGTCGCTGCTGCGGCGCATCTCCAGCCTCGAGGACGACGAGCTCGAGGTGATGGAGCAGCTCGAGCAGGCCCAGTCGCAGCTCGACGGGCTCACCGGCCAGGTCGCCGCTGCCGACGAGCGGCTCGGCGAGCTGGCGGCCGCGCGGGACGAGAAGCTCGTCACGATCGGCCAGCAGGAGACCGACGTCGCGGCCGAGCGGGCGCCGACGATCGACGGCATGCCGGCCGACCTGCTCGCGCTCTACGAACGGCTGCGCGCCGCCAAGGGCGGTGTCGGAGCCGCCGCGCTGCGGGCCCGGCAGTGCGGCGGCTGCATGCTGTCCCTCGACAACGCCGAGCTGGGCGTGATCCGCGTGGCCGCGACCGACGACGTGATCCGGTGTGAGGAGTGTCAGCGAATCCTGGTCCGCACCTCCGAGTCCGGACTGTGAACACCAAGAGGGTCGTGATCGAGGCCGACGGCGGGTCTCGCGGCAACCCCGGCCCGGCGGCGTACGGCGCGCTGCTCAAGGACGCCGACACCGGCGAGGTGCTCGCCGAGGACGGTACGACGATCGGTATGGCCACCAACAACGTGGCCGAGTACAGCGGCCTGATCGCCGGACTGGGGCTGGCCGAGGAGCTGGCGCCGGAGGCCGACATCGAGGTCCGGATGGACTCCAAGCTCGTGGTCGAGCAGATGAGCGGGCGTTGGAGGATCAAGCACCCCGACATGCGGCCGCTGGCGATGGAGGCCAACCGCCTCGCGCCGTTCGGCACGACGTACACCTGGGTGCCGCGCGAGCAGAACAAGCACGCCGACCGGCTGGCCAACGAGGCGCTCGACGGCCAGCGCAGCGGCGTCACCTACGCCGGCGAGCAGCCCGAGCAGCCCGAGCAGCCCGAGTCGCTGATCGAGGAGGTCGAGAGCCCGGCCGAGGAGCCGGCCGGGACCGCCGCCTATCGCGGCTGGACGCCGCCGACGGGTCCGGCGACGACGTTGGTGCTCGTGCGGCACGGCGTCACGCCGCACACCGTCGACAAGCGCTTCTCCGGCGGCCTGGCCAGCAGCAACCCCGGCCTCAGCGACGAGGGCCGAGCCCAGGTGCGTGAGGTCGCCGAGTGGCTCGCGCCTCTCGCGGAGCGGGTGGATGCCGTCGTGACCTCGCCCGTACGCCGCACCCGCGAGTCCGCCGAGATCCTCGCCGAGCGCTTCGGGCTGCCGGTCGAGGAGGAGCCGGGTTTCGCCGAGATGGAGTTCGGCGCCTGGGACGGGCTGACGCTCACCGAGGTGGCCGAGCGGCATCAGCCGGAGCTCGACGCCTGGCTCGACGCGCTCGACGTCGCGCCCGGTGGAGGAGAGTCGTTCCGCGACGTGGAGAAGCGGGTGCTGGGCGGCCTGCAGCGGCTGCTCGACACGCACGCAGGCCAGACCCTGTTCGTCGTCAGCCACGTGACGCCGATCAAGACCCTGGTCGCGCACGCCGTCGAGGCACCGCTCGGCTCGGTGTTCCGGATGGAGCTCTCGCCGGCCTCGGTGACCGTGCTGTCGTTCTTCGGCGCGGGCGACGAGGGTGGCGAGCCGCGTGGCTCGATGCGGCTCTACAACGCCGTCGCGCCCGGGCGCCAGCAGGTGGTCGACCCGTGGCGCTGGTGACGGCTCAGATGTCGGTGACCACCACGTCGAGCCGGGTGCCGTCCGGCTCCACCTTCCAGCCGAGGTCGCCCAGCAGCTCCGCGAAGGCGGCCGCGGTGCGGGGGTTGCGGCCGTCCTCGAGTACGTCGCGGACCAGGCGCCCCTTGGTCGCCTTGTTGAAGTGGCTGACCACCTGACGCCGCCCCCCGACCTCGTGCAGCACTCGCACCGTGACCACGCGCGACGCGAGGTCGGCCGCCGGGCGCCAGAACGCGGCGTACGTGCTCGAGCGGAGGTCGACGACCAGGCCGGTGCCGGCCAGGCCGCGGACGACCGGGTCGAGGTGGCCACGCCAGTGGCCCGCCACCGTGCCGAGCCCGGGCAGGCTGACGCCGCCGCCGAGTCGGTACGCCGGGATCCGCTCGTCGAGCCGCACCACGCCGTACAGCGAGGACACGACGGCGACCCGCCGGGTGGCCCGGCGTCTGGCGGCGGGGGAGAGGGTGTCGAGCGAGAGCGCGTCGTACAGGACCCCGCTGTAGACCTTGCCCGCTGCCGCCGTCGGTGCGGACTCCAGCGCCGCGTTGCGTCGTACGTCCTCGGCCTGGGTGGGGCCGAGCCCGAGCGTCGCCATCGCCTCCGCCTCGTCGCCGCGGCAGAGGTCGGCCAGCGCCTCGACCACCTGCGTCCGGGGCCCGCGCAGCCCGGCGGGCCAGGCGTCGGGACGCATCGACAGGCCGCGGCGCGGGGTGGTCTTGCCCTCGCTGGGCGGCAGCAGGATCAGCACGGTGTGGGCTCCACGCGGACACCCTAGGGTGGTGGGCATGCCGAGCAACCGAGTCGTCCGGGTCAAGGCTGATGCCGACAGTGTCGCTGCCACCGCGTTGCGCGACGGGATCGCTGCGATCCAGTCGGAGCTGGAGGTGAGTGTCGACTTCCCGGCCGAGGTCGAGGCTGCCGCGCAGGCCGCGGCCAAGGCTCCGCGGCTGCCCGACCTCGACCGCACCGACCTCGAGTTCGTGACCATCGACCCCGCCTCGTCGATGGACCTCGACCAGGCGATGCACCTCGAACGCGACGGCGACGACGGGTATGTCGTGCACTACGCGATCGCAGACGTGGCAGCGTTCGTCACTCCCGACGATCCCGTCGACGTGGAGGCCAACAAGCGCGGTGAGACCTTGTACGGCGCCGATTCCAAGGTGCCACTGCACCCGAAGTCGCTCTCGGAGGACGCCGCGTCGCTGCTGCCCGACCAGGACCGCCCGGCGCTGCTGTGGACGATCAAGGTCGACGCGATCGGTGAGGGCACCGACGTCCACGTCGAGCGGGCCCGGGTGCGCTCGCGCGCCAAGCTCGACTACGAGGGCGTGCAGAAGGCGGTCGACGACGGGTCTGCCCCCGAGACCCTGAAGCTGCTCAAGGAGGTCGGCGAGCTGCGGCTGCAGCGCGAGGCCGCTCGCGGCGGCGTGTCCCTGCCGCTTCCGGAGCAGGAGGTCGACATCGAGGGCGATCGGTGGACCCTGGAGTTCCGCGCCATGCTGCCGGCCGAGAGCTGGAACGCGCAGATCTCCCTGCTCACCGGCTTCGCGGCCGCGTCGCTGATGGTCTATGCCCGGGTCGGGCTGCTGCGCACCCTCCCACCGCCGGACCCGCGCGACGTACAACGGCTGCACCGCACGGCCCGCGCCCTGCACATCGACTGGCCTGCCGAGCAGCTCTACCCCGACTTCATCCGCTCGCTCGATCCCGATCAGCCCAGCCACGCCGCGATGGTGGTCGCCTGCACCCGCCTGCTGCGCGGCAGCGGGTACGTCGGCTTCAACGGCGAGGTCCCGGCCGAGCCCGAGCACGCCGCACTGGCCAGCGAGTACGCCCACGTCACGGCGCCGCTGCGCCGCCTGTGCGACCGGTACGCCGGGGAGATCTGCGTCGCGCTCTGCGCGGGCACCGAGGTGCCGGCGTGGGTGCTGGGCAAGCTGGGCGACGTACCCGAGACGATGGCCGGCTCCGACCGGCTCGCCCACCGCTACGAGAAGGCGGTCCTCGACCTGGTCGAGGCGGGCCTGCTGAAGGACCGCGTCGGCGAGACCTTCGAGGGCGTCGTCGTCGACGTCGACGAGAAGTTCGACAAGCACGGCTCGGTCACCGTGCAGGACCCCGCCGTGGAGGCGCCGGTCACCAGCGACCAGACCCTGCCGCTCGGCACCGACGTGCACGTCACCCTCGCCAAGGCCGACGTGACGACCCGGTCGGTGGAGTTCCGGACTCCCGGCGCCGCTGAGTAACCGCTTTCTTTACTTCCGCGCTACCCTTGTATCGTCACCTGCCTCCCCCCGGTGTGGTGGCGTCCGCGTCCCTCTCGGCTTCCCCCCGGCTGCCGTGAGGGGCGCTCTTCCATTTCCGCAGGTCACCGCCTCGGTGTCTCGTGCTCGTGCTCGGGCGGGGCAGGGGCGGGATCATTCGTTGAGCAGGTCGGCGGG
>JBPCQY010000107.1:0-7372 GCA_050997635.1 Nocardioides sp. | reverse complement strand
CGAGCGGTGCCCTCCTCGGGGGCGACCGCCCGATCGAGCTGCGCCTGCTGGAGATCGAGCCGGCCCTCAAGACCCTCGAGGGCGTGGTGATGGAGCTCGACGACTGCGCGTTCCCGACCCTGGCCGGCGTCGAGATCGGCGCCGACCCCGAGAAGGTCTTCGACGGCGTCAACCTCGCCCTGCTCGTCGGCGCCCGCCCCCGCGGGCCGGGCATGGAGCGCGGCGACCTGCTGGAGGCGAACGGGGCGATCTTCACCGGCCAGGGCAAGGCGCTCAATGCGGTCGCGGCCGACGACGTACGCATTGGGGTCACCGGCAACCCGGCCAACACCAACGCCCTGATCGCGCTGTCGAACGCCCCCGACATCCCGAACGAGCGCTTTTCGGCGCTGACCCGGCTCGACCACAACCGCGCCATCTCGCAGCTGGCCGCGAAGACGGGTGCACCCGTCTCCGACACCACCAAGATGACGATCTGGGGCAACCACTCCGCCACGCAGTACCCCGACCTGTTCCACGCCGAGATCGCCGGCAAGAACGCCGCGGAGTCCGTGGGCGACCAGGACTGGCTGGAGAACACCTTCATCCCCACCGTCGCCAAGCGCGGCGCCGCGATCATCGAGGCGCGCGGCTCGTCGTCGGCCGCGTCGGCCGCGTCGGCCACCATCGACGCCGCCCGCGACTGGCTGCACGGCTCCGCCGAGGGCGACTGGGTCTCGATGGCCGTGGCCTCCGACGGCTCGTACGACGTCCCCGAGGGCCTCGTCTCGTCGTTCCCAGTCACCACCTCCGGCGGCGACTGGACCATCGTGCCGGGCCTCGAGATCGACGAGTTCTCCCGCGGCAGGATCGAGGCCTCCGTCGCCGAGCTGGCCGACGAGCGCTCCGCCGTGACCGACCTCGGCCTCATCTGACGCCGACCTGTCACTTGTTGACGCTCAGAGGGGTGGCTGGTTCGGGATCGTGGTGGCCAAGAAGATCAGGGCCGCGCCGGTGCCGGCCAGCAGCACGACGTCGACCACCCGCAGGCGTACGGCGAGCATGCCGGCGTCCCTGCGCGGCAGCGCGAGCCGGGCGAGCGCAGCCGCAATCAGTGTCGCGCCGAACCAGGTGACGCCGTGGCGCCAGTCGCCGCGCCACGCGCTGATCAGGCTGAACACCGAGATCGCGATGATGACCAGGTAGACCACGCCGCCGATGGTCGAGGGGTAGCGACGGCCGAGATCGTCCTCGGGCGGGGGCCCGAGCTCGGGGTCGACGTCGCTCACGGTAGTCAGTGTGCCGCCTCGGCGATCGTGACCACGTTCGAGAGCAGCATCGCGCGCGTCATCGGTCCCACACCGCCCGGGTTGGGCGAGACCCACGCCGCGACGGCAGCCACCTCGGCGGCCACGTCGCCGGCGATCTTGCCGTCGACCCGCGAGACGCCCACGTCGAGCACCGCGGCGCCCGGCTTGACCATCTCGGCGGTGATGATGCCGGGTACGCCGGCCGCCGCCACCACGATGTCGGCGTTGCGGACGTGCGCGGCGAGGTCGCGGGTGCGGGTGTGGCACTGGGTCACCGTGGCGTTCTCGGTACGACGGGTCAGCAGCAGGGCGAGCGGCCTTCCGACCGTGATCCCGCGGCCGACGATGACGACTTCGGCACCCTCGATCGGCACGTCGTAGCGCCGGAGCAGCTCGAGCACCCCGACCGGCGTACACGGCAGCGAGCCGGACTCCCCCAGCACCAGCTTGCCGAGGTTGACCGGGTGCAGCCCGTCGACGTCCTTGTCGGGGTCGACGCGCGAGAGCAGGGCGAACTCGTCGAGCCCGGTCGGCTGCTGCACCAGGAAGCCGGTGCAGGCCGGGTCGGCGTTGAGCTCGTCGACCACCGCCTCCACCTCGGCCTGGGTCGCCGTCGCAGGCAGGTCGCGGCGGATCGAGGTGATGCCGATCGAGGCACAGTCCTTGTGCTTGGCCCCGACGTACCAGTGGGACCCGGGGTCGTCGCCGACTAGGACGGTCCCGAGGCCGGGCACGACGCCGCGCTCCTTGAGGGCGGCGACGCGTTCGGCCAGCTCGGACTTGATCGTCTTCAGGGTGGCGGTGCCGTCGAGCAGCTGTGCGGTCATCTGCGGATCCTGTCTTTCGTACGGCGGATGGTTGCGGTCGCGCGGACGTCACCGGGTTTCGACCCGGCGGTCACGACCTCGTTCCTTCGGTCGTGCGCCGTGCTCAACCTGCGCACTCACGCCCCCGCTGACGCGTGTGCTAGTGCGCAAAGTGCCGGGTGCCGGTCAGGTACATGGTCACGCCGGCGTCCTGGCAGGCCTTGACGGTCAGCTCGTCGCGTACCGACCCGCCCGGCTGGACGATCGCGCGTACGCCGGCGTCGATGAGGATCTGCGGACCGTCCTCGAACGGGAAGAACGCATCGGACGCGGCGACCGAGCCCGCGGCCCGCTCCCCCGCCCGCTCGACCGCGAGCCGGCACGAGTCGACCCGGTTGACCTGGCCCATCCCGATGCCGACCGAGGCGCCCGCATGGGCGAGCAGGATCGCGTTGGACTTCACCGCGCGGCAGGCCTTCCAGGCGAAGGCGAGGTCGGCGAGTACGTCGTCGGGCGCGGCCTCGCCGGTCGCCAGTGCCCAGCTCGCCGGGTCGTCGCCGCCGGCGTCGACCCGATCGGTCTGCTGCACGAGCAGCCCGCCGCTGACCTGCCGGAACTCCGACGGATGCTCCTCGTCGATGATCGGGCAGGCCAGGATCCGGATGTTCCTCCTGCCCTGCAGCACCTCGACGGCGCCCTCGTCGTACGCCGGCGCCACGATCACCTCGGTGAAGACCTCGGCCACCTGCTGCGCCAGCTCGACCGAGACCGGCCGGTTCGCGGCGATCACGCCGCCGAACGCCGAGACCGGGTCGCAGGCGTGGGCCCGCTGGTGGGCCTCGGCGACGTCGGCGCCGACCGCGATCCCACACGGGTTGGCGTGCTTGATGATCGCCACGGCGGGCTCGTCGAAGTCCGAGACCGCGCGACGGGCGGCGTCGGTGTCGACGTAGTTGTTGTAGGACATCTCCTTGCCGTGCAGCTGCTCGGCACTCGCCAGCCCGGCCCCCGAGCCGTCGGTGAACATCGCCGCCGCCTGGTGCGGGTTCTCGCCGTAGCGCAGCACCGCCTTCCGCTCGTACGTCGCGCCGGTGGCGGCGGGCCAGCCGGTGCCGTCGCTCGTGTCGGTCAGCACGTGGCTCATCCACTCGGCCACGGCCACGTCGTACGCCGCGCTGTGCGCGAACGCCTCGGCCGCGAGGCGCTGGCGGGCAGCCAGCGTGAATCCGTCCGCAGCAACCGCCTGGAGCACGGCCTGGTAGGAGGACGGCGAGGTCACGATCGCCACCGACGGATGATTCTTGGCGGCCGCCCGGACCACCGACGGGCCACCGATGTCGATCTGCTCGACACACTCGTCGGGGCTCGCCCCCGAGGCGACGGTGTCGGCGAACGGGTAGAGGTTGGAGACGACCAGGTCGAACGGCGCGATCTCGAGCTCCTCGAGCTGCGAGACGTGCGACGGGAGCCGGCGGTCGGCCAGGATGCCGGCGTGCACGCGCGGGTGCAGCGTCTTGACCCGGCCGTCGAGACACTCGGGGAATCCGGTCAGCTCCTCTACCCGGGTCACCGGCAGGCCGAGCGACTCGATCAGCGCCGCGGAGCCGCCGGTCGAGACGAGCTCGACCCCGGCGGCGGCGAGCCCGCGGACCAGATCGTCGAGACCGGTCTTGTCGTAGACGGAGACCAGTACGCGCCGGATCGGCACCTGGTCGTGGACGAGGTCAGGCATGGGATGCTCCTCTGCTGCGATTGTGCTGCGATCGAGGAGGCACCCAGGCGTTCGATGCACTCACCCTTGCGGGTCACTCCCTGGTGGTTGCCCACCTGCGCCAGTCGTGTGCCGACAGCCTAACGGCTCGTGGGGTCGCCGAGCCATCTGGGCGGGCCAGCTGGCGGGAGCGACCAGCGGCACTGGTGCGGTGCGTGGCTACTGGTGCGGTGCTGTGACAGCTGTAACGCGGTGTCCACCCCGCGTTACACGGGTTGCGCGCCGAACC
The DNA here is from genome assembly GCA_050997635.1 of Nocardioides sp. Taxonomy (GTDB): domain Bacteria; phylum Actinomycetota; class Actinomycetes; order Propionibacteriales; family Nocardioidaceae; genus Nocardioides. The sequence goes on along the minus strand of JBPCQY010000107.1, from coordinate 3,277 downwards.
GCACCGCCCGGCCCTCCACGCGGAAGCCCTCGCGGGCCATCCGGCCGATGCTGTCGACCAGCATCGCGCGCTCCTCGACCTTGATCCGCTCGTGCAGCGACTCGACGGTGTCGTCATCGAGCACCGGCACCGCCGACTGCGCCACGATCGGTCCGGTGTCGACGCCGGCGTCGACGACGAACAGCGTGCAGCCGGTGACCCTCACGCCGTACTCCAGCGCCTCGGCCGGCCCGCGCATCCCGGGGAACGACGGCGACAGCGCCGGGTGGGTGTTGACGGTGCGGCCGCCGAAGCGGGACAGGTACGTCGCCCCGAACAGCTTCATGAAGCCGGCCAGCACCACCACGTCGGGCTCGTGGGCGGCCACCGCGTCGGTGAACGCGGCGTCCCACTCCTCGCGGGTCGCGAAGTCCTTGACCCGCAGCGCGAAGGTCGCGATGCCGGCGGCCTCCGCGCGGGTCAGCCCCTCGATCCCGTCGCGGTCGGCGCCCACGGCCACCACGGAGGCGCCGTACGACGGGTCGGCGGCCGCGTCGAGCAGCGCCTGGAGGTTGGTGCCCGCGCCGGAGACGAGGACGACGATGCGAGCAGCCACGGTGCGCAGTCTAGGAGGAGCGGCGCTGCCACCAGGTCATCGCCAGCCCGCCGAGCAGGCCGCCCAGTCCGAGCGTGGTCAGCCCGTGCAACAGGGTGGAGAAGACCAGCGGACCGACGTGCTCCATCCGGCCGGGCCCGACCGAGCCGCCGGCGAGCACGGCCACCAGGGTGAAGACGACCGCGGCGAGCAGGCCGGCCGCGCAGCCGCGGACGGCGCCCTGCTCCCAGCGGGTGGTCGGCCACGCACGCTGGGTGCGGGCGACCGAGACGGCGGCGACCAGCGGCGGGACGGCGAGGAAGCCGAGCGTCCACTGCGGAGCCGGCCCGGTGCCGGGCAGGGCGGCCAGCAGCGGGAAGAGCGGCAGCGGCCCGAGCACCACGAGGGTCGGCGAGACGAGGGTGTGGGCGCCGACGGCGAAGCCGGGGCCGAACAGGTAGGAGCCGGTGAAGGCGACGGCGTTGGGCACCAGCACCGCGCACGCGCCGAGCACGAGTACGGCGGCGCCCGGGCTGGCGTGCAGCTGGGCCAGCACGTTGGCGGCATCGCTCCAGTGCACGGCCAGGCTGACCATCAGCAGCACCGCCGAGGCGGCGGCGTACGCCTTGACGAGCCGCCAGGCCGCGACCGCAGTGGCGCGCACCGAGTGGGGCAGGAAGGCGCTCCAGATGGCTGCGCGACCCGACCCGACCGCGATCGCCGCGCCGCCGATGCCGCCAGCCATCAGCACGATCCACCCGATCACCGACGCCAGCGACGGGTCGGTGGCAGGGGTCGCGGCGAGGCGGGCGGTGACGACCGCGACGGCGACGTACCCGACGACGAACAGCACGGTGGCGCTCGGCACCGTCCAGTCGCGCTCGCCGTCCGCGATCCGGTCGGCGTCGGGCCCGTGCCCGGAGACCGCGTCACCCACACGCTGGCCGAGCCGCCACACCACCCAGGCGCAGACGGCCGAGAGCCCGAGCGGGGTAAGGCTGACCAGCACACCCTCGATGTGTACGCCGGACCCGTGCGCGCTCAGCCAGCCCAGCGCCCCGACGCGGAGCCCGTCGCGGGGCGCCCCGTGGGCGCCCGCATCGGTGAGGAACCAGCCGACGACGCCGAGGGCCAGGCACACGACCAGGGTCGAGGCCGCGGCTGCCGCACCACCGAGCGTGGCCAGCAGCGCGAGCGGCCGCCGGTGGGAGGCGTCCTCGCGCGGCGTACGCCCCGGAGAGCGCAGGGACGGCCGGACACCGGACGGGAGCAGCGAAGTCATGGCCCGGCCATCATCACCCGCGCGCCGGGAGGTTCGTGGCTCCCACGCCGGTGTGCGTCCAGACCCCGCGGCGCCGTACCGTTGGCTGGCCATGACGGATGCCGAGGAGTTCGACGCCTTCTACGCGCGCTCGCGCACCCGCCTGCTGGCCCAGACCTTCGCCCTGACCGGCGACCTGCCCGCGTCGCGCGGCGCGGTGCGTCACTCCTTCATCACCGCGTGGCACCACTGGCGCAAGGTACGCCGGCTCGCCGACCCCGAGGCCTGGCTGCGGCCGCGCGCGTGGCTCCGGGGTGCGCTGGCCGCGGGCCACGATCATCCGCCGGGCCGGCGAGACCCGGCGCCGCGGGCATGCGCTGTTCGGGGCCGTCCTCGTGGTCGTCGCCCTGATCGGAGCCGGCAAGGTGGTCCACGACCCGAGCGGCGTGCAGGCGAGCCTGCGTCGTACGACGCTCGAGTCACCGCGGGCCACGCCCACCGGACCCGCGCCGACGACGACCATTCCGGACTCGATCTCGGCGGCCAACCTGCTGCCCGGTGACGCCGTCCGCACCGCCCTCGACACTCCGCTGCGCACCTGGACCGAGACCCGCACCGCCACCCTCGCCGACGGCAACGGGCTGGTGCTGCCCTGCCAGCAGGCGAGGTACGCCGAGCCCGACGCTCAGTCGGCGCTCTACCGCACCTACGCGGCCAGCAGGCGCGCCGGGCGCCCGACCCTGTCGGCGATCCAGGCGACGGAGTTCGCCCGCACCAACCGGTCGGCCCGCGCGGCGTACCGGGCCACCCTCGACTGGTTCGCCGGCTGCACCGAGCCGAGCACCCAGCTGCTCTCGGTGCGCGGGGTCGACCACGTGGGCGACCGCGCGACGCAGTTCGTGCTGCGGCAGTGGTCGGCCTCGATCGTCGGGGAGTACGACCTGCCGCCGATCATCGGCGTCGACCGGCCCTGGGTCGGCACCCGGGCGGCACGTGCCAAGCGCAACGCGGCGGCGAGCGGCTGCGACAAGACGTCGTTCACCGTCCTGCGTCGGCCGATGACGCGGACCTTCGTCATCCCCGGCGCCCGGCTCTCACCGGCGTTCGGCCTGACCGAGACGACTGCCCGCACGGCTCGCGGCCAGGGCGGCAGCTTCGTCGACGGCGTACGCCGGGCGTTGGCGACGTGCTCGGACCGCAAGCTCGGCACCAAGGCCGCACAGATCATGAACCTGTCGAAGGGGCCGATCGACCTGACGGTGTGGCGGGTCAGCACCGAGATCAGCGACCAGACGACGGTGCCGTTCATGATGGCGGTGCTGCGCCGCGGCGACGCGGTGGGCCAGCTCGGCTTCCTGCCCGACGGGCGGGCGGCGATGCGGCCAGGCGCGTTCGTCACGCTCAGCCGACGAGCCCTCGACCGGTTGGCGGCGCTGCCCTGA
>JBPCQY010000066.1:0-16910 GCA_050997635.1 Nocardioides sp. | reverse complement strand
TCTGCTGTTTCCTCGCTCATCGGTGGTCTCCGCTCTCGTCTGCCTCGGGACATGAAAAAACCCCTCGCAGGGAGGGGTGGCCGCGCGACGGTGAGTGTCAGCGCGGCTGTCGAAGAAGCAGGGTCGTCTGCATGCGGCCATGGTAGCCGAAACGCGGTGGCGGGCGCGCGGGGGTTCTCCTCACCTGGCCGCTCGTGAGCCTCCTCGACCATCGGGGTGCCGGACCCGCCGGCCGGGTCGTCCGGGCGGCCCTGGCCGCACTGGCGCTCAGCGCACCATGCGCGGGGTGAACGGCGGGTCCCACCACTCGCCGTTGTTGGCCCGGACCGCGCCGATCAGGTGCAGGACGAACGCGAACAGCAGTGCGAGACCGTAGGTGAGGAAGCCGACCAGCACGAGCATCAGCGGCAGCGAGATCAGCAACACGATGCCGGTGATGATCTGGATGTTGAGCGAGTTGGCGGCGTTGGCTCGCACGAACGGCCCGCGGTCCTTGTACATCAAGAAGATCACCAGCGAGCCGACGAACCCGAGGACACCGGCGCTGACCACCATCGCGACGAGCGGGATCGCGTGGGCGAGGGTGCCCCAGGTGCGCTCCTCGCCGGGGCTGATCGGCTGCTGCGGAGCGGCGTACGGGTCGGGCAACTGGCTCATGCCGTCCAGCCTCTCACGCCCCATTAGGGTCGGCCCATGACGGTTCCAGAGATGTTCTCCCTCGACGGCCGGGTCGCCGTCGTCACCGGCGCCTCGAGCGGACTCGGCGTCGCCTTCGCCGAGGGACTGGCCGAGGCGGGCGCCGACGTCGTGCTCGGTGCGCGCCGGGCGGACCGGCTCGAGGACACCGCCTCGCTGGTGCGCGATGCCGGGCGGCGTGCTCTGGCGGTTGCCACCGACGTCTCCGACCCCGACTCGTGTACGGCGCTGGTCGCGGCCGCGATGGAGGAGTTCGGCCGCGTCGACGTGCTCGTGAACAACGCCGGCGTCGGGACCGCCGTACCCGCGACCCACGAGACGCCCGAGCAGTTCCGCTCGGTCATCGACGTCAACCTGAACGGCTGTTACTGGATGGCACAGGCGTGCGGCCGGGTGATGGCGCCGGGGTCCTCGATCATCAACATCTCCTCGGTGCTCGGCCTGACCACCGCCGGCCTCCCCCAGGCGGCGTACGCCGCGTCGAAGGCCGGCCTGATCGGCCTGACCCGCGACCTGGCCCAGCAGTGGACGGGCCGCAAGGGCATCCGGGTCAACGCCATCGCACCCGGCTTCTTCGACTCCGAGATGACCGAGCAGTACCCCGACGGCTACCTCGACCAGATGGGCGTGCGGATCCCGTCGGGCCGCAAGGGTGATCCGCGCGAGCTGGCCGCAACCGTGGTGTTCCTGGCCTCCGACGCCGGCGGCTACGTCACCGGGCAGACGCTCGCCGTCGACGGCGGGATGACCATCACCTGAGGCGCAGCTCGCGGCGCCAGTAGGCATCCAGACTCCGTCGGCCAAGCTCCGTCGGCCAAGCTCCGGGTGCCGGGCGTGCTGGCCAGGACCGGGGCATCGACCGACGGCGTGCTCAGGCACATCTCGGACCCGTGGGCGTGCGCCGGCCGATCCGGGACGTGATGCTTCGCCATCGCCATGCCCGGGTCGCCTCCGGCGCAGGCCCCGGCGTGCGCCACTCCTGCGTGCCTCAGCACGAGCGCGAGCGCAGCGACCGTCCCGACCAGTGCGAGAGCACCGACCGGACGGCGCGAGGCACTCCAAGGCTCCCCATGCGCCCAGTGTGCCGGACGGCGACAAGGTCTCGCGTTGACGGCTCCGTACGCCGTACCGATACGGGGCCCGATCACTCTTCACCGAACCTTCATGCGACTTCCGTAACCTCGACGCTCCCACAGCCATTCTGCCCTCCGCCCCATCGTCTGATCCTCCGGGCTGGAGCCGACAGGAGTCCTCACGTGCCGCACCCGTCCGTGTCCGCCGGCCAGCTTCTGTTCGACGCCAGCCAGCCGATCGTGAACGCCGTCCAGGAGCGCCGCCGCACCGACCCCTCGGTCGCGGCCGGGCGGCGTGACCTCGAAGCCGCAGATCATTGATCGACTCCCTCGCGGCGCACATCCTGGAGCTTCCCCCGTGGGTGGCTCTGGCGGTGGTGTTCCTGCTGCCCGCGCTCGAGTCGGCGGCCTTCGTGGGCTTCGTGTTTCCGGGAGAGATCGCGCTCATCCTGGGGGGCGTGCTCGCCTCGCAGTCCCGGCTCTCGCTGGTCGCAGTGCTCGGGGCCGGGATCGCGGGCGCGATCGTGGGCGACTCTGTCGGATATGCGGTCGGCCGCCGCTACGGTCGTCGACTCCTCGAAGGCACCCTGGGCCGGTTCGTCAACCATCGCCACTTCGACCGCGCGGAGTCCTACCTGGCCGACCGCGGCGGCTCGGCCGTCTTCCTCGGACGCTTCACCGCCGCCCTGCGCGTGATGATTCCCGGTCTGGCCGGCATGTCGCACCTGCCGTACCGCCGCTTCCTGGTCTTCAACGTCGCCGGCGGTGCCGCCTGGGGAACCATGTCGGTGCTGGTGGGCTACCTCGGTGGCGCCAGCTGGCGCAGTGCCGCGCACCTGACCTCCCGCATCGGGCTCGGTGCCCTGGTCGTGGTGGCGGTCGTGCTGGCCATGGCGTGGACCCTGCGTCGCGCGCGGGGCCGGTGGTCGGTCGCGGGTCAGCGCGTGCTGGACAGCGCACCCGTCCGAGCCTTCGACACCAGGTTCCCGCGGACGTCGGCCTCGCTCGCCGCTCGCCTCGATCCAGACACGCCGCGCGGCCTCGCGCTCACCGGCCTGGTGGCCCTGATGATCGCCTCCGTCTGGGTCTTCCTGGGCGTGACACAGGACGTGCTGGCCCACGACGGCCTCGGCGTGCTCGATCCGCGAGTCCACGTCTGGATCCTCGCCCACCGATCAGGCCCGGTGACCGTCGTGATGAAGACGGCAACGTTCCTCGGCTCCAATGTTGTCGTCATCCCCGCACTGCTCGTGCTCGGGCTGGTCCTGGGCCGTCGCCGCCGCTCGTGGCGACCGCTGGCGGCTGCCGTGGTCGTCTACGGACTCGGCCAAGTGGTCCACGCCGTCGTCGGCACCCTGGTGCACCGACTCCGCCCGCCGTCCGCGGACTGGCTGACGGCGGCTTCCGGATGGTCCTATCCGTCGGGCCACACGATCCAGGCGGCCCTCGTCGGAGGTCTCCTTGCGGTCCTGCTCACGGCGCGGCGCAGCGGGACCGTCAGGGTCGGTGTCGCGGTGAGCACCGCGGTGTACGCCGTGCTGGTCGCGGCCAGCCGCGTCTACCTCGGCGTGCATTGGCTCACGGATGTCATCGGCTCCCTGGCCGCCGCCACGGCTCTCCTGTGCGGCTGGCTGGTCACGCGTCGTACCGTCACGCACCGGCTGGGTCGATAGCCCGCAGGTCGTGTGCTGGCTCCCGCACGGCAAGGAGCCATCTGAGCACACGACTCGCGGGTGCACCGGAACGACGAAGGCCGGCCCCGTGGACCGGCCGTTCGATTCCGAGTGGAGCTGAGGGGACTCGAACCCCTGACCCTCTGCATGCCATGCAGATGCGCTACCAGCTGCGCCACAGCCCCAAATCTGATTGCCCCGGGGGCAACTCGCGGAAGTTTAGCCAACTGGCCCGTCGGTTGCGAAATCGGGTCCGTGCGGGCCGCGTCCCGCCTTCTCGTTGTACGACGTGAGCCGCAGGCCGTCCTTGTCGGGCTGCTCGCTGAGCACCGACCAGGCCCCGTTCTCGACTCCTCGTAGCGAGTGTGAGAGCTGCCACGGCCAGCCGAGCAGCCCCATCAGCCCGACCTTGAGGCACGCCCCGTGCAGCACCACGATCCCCGTCCCGCCGGGCGCCAGCGCGTCGAGGCAGTCCCTGAGCCCGGGTACGACGCGGTCGTGCACCTGCTCGGTGGTCTCCTCCCCCGCGACCCGGGCGCTGTCGTCCTCGGCCAGCCACGCGGCGTACTCGACCGGGAAGCGCGCGGCGAACTCCGCGTTGGTCAGTCCCGAGCGCTCGCCGACGTCGTACTCCCGCAGCCGCGGGTCGGTCTGGACCGCGAGCCCGAGCTGGCCGCCGATGATGTCGGCGGTCTCGCGGGCGCGGGCTAGATCGCTGGCCCACAGCCGGGTCGGTGCCGTGGCCCGAGGGCGGACGCGGTGGCGCGCGCCTGGGCACGGCCGACGTCGTCGAGGGGGATGTCGCTCTGGCCCTGGGCGCGCCAGGCGAGGTTCCACGCGGTGCGGCCGTGACGGACCAGGACCAGGGTGCGCGGCTGGTTTCGAGACGGGCGCAGAGCGCCCTCCTCAACCACCGGGGACGACGACCGCGCGCCCTCCTCAACCACCGGGGACGACGACCGCGCGCCCTCCTCAACCACCGGGGACGACGACAGCGCGCCCTCCTCAACCACCGGGGACGACGACAGCGCGCCCTCCTCAACCACCGGGGACGACGACAGCGCGCCCTCCTCAGCCAGCGGTCGGGCCTGACGAGCGGGTGACCTCGGCGGGCAGGTCGATGACCGGGCAGTCGCGCCAGAGCCGCTCGAGCGCGTAGAACTGGCGCTCCTCCTCGTGCTGCACGTGCACCACGATCTCGCCGTAGTCGATGAGCACCCAGCGCGCGTCGCGCTCACCCTCGCGGCGGATCGGCTTGGCCCCGATCTCGCGGAGCTTGTCCTCGACCTCGTCGACGATCGCCTTGACCTGGCGGTCGTTGGTGGCGGAGGCGAGCACGAAGGCGTCGGTGATGGCCAGCTGCTCGCTGACGTCGAAGGCGATGATCTGCTGGGCGAGCTTGTCGGAGGCGGCGCGGGCAGCGGCCTCCACGAGCTCGATGGCGTGGTCGGTGGCGGTCATGGGTGACTTCCCGGATAGAGATGGTGTTTGGCGATGTACTGGACGACGCCGTCGGGCACGAGGTACCAGACCGGTTCGCCCCGCGCCGTACGACGGCGGCAGTCGGTGGAGCTGATGGCGAGCGCCGGCACCTCGACCATCGTCACCCGGTCGGCCGGGATCTTGTCGAGGGTGGCGGCGTCCATTGCGTAGCCCGGCCGGGTCACGCCCACGAACTGTGCCAGGGCGAACAGCTCGTCGGCGTCGCGCCAGGTGAAGATCTCGGCGAGGGCATCGGCCCCGGTGATGAAGTAGAGCTCGGCGTCGGGCTGCTGCGCGCGCAGGTCGCGCAACGTGTCGATGGTGTACGTCGGGCCGCCGCGGTCGACGTCGACCCGCGAGACCTGGAAGCGCGGGTTGGACGCCGTGGCGATGACCGTCATCAGGTAGCGGTCCTCGGCGGGCGAGACGACCCGGTCGGACTTCTGCCACGGCGCACCGGTCGGCACGAAGACGACCTCGTCGAGGTCGAACCAGGCCTGGACCTCGCTCGCGGCCACGAGGTGGCCGTGATGGATGGGGTCGAACGTGCCACCCATCACCCCGACCCGTCGGGCCCGGGGCGCTGGAGACGTCGGGTCAGCGCTCGCGTTCAGCTGTGCTCGCGTCCCGCGCCAAAGGTCAGCAGGGCGAGCATGACCAACAGCAGCAGGCCGAGGGCGCCGCCGCCGACGATCCAGTGGTTGATGATCAGGGGAGCCACAGTCATGGGCGCAGCCTATCCGAGACGGTGCCGGCTCGCGGACGTGGCCGCCACCGCGACGACGTACGTGATCGGAGGTCATCTCGGGTGCTTGAGCGGACACCGGTCGATCCCACGCACCGGATGCACGCGATGCTCCGATGTTCGGGGCACTCCTCCACAGGCGGCGGATCGCCGGTTGCGCTCGACGGCTCGGCCGCCTGGGATGAGGACGTGCACGAGCCCACCGTCCGACGCCTGCTTGCCGTCCAGAGCGGCGTGGTCTCACGCGCTCAGGTGCTGGCGGCCGGAGGCACCGACGCCGACCTCGCCCGGCTCGTCCGGCGTCGCGAGCTGGTGCGGTTGCACGAGGGCGTCTTCGTCGACCACACGGGCCAGCCGACATGGCAACAACGAGCCTGGGCCGCGGTGCTCTGCTGCTGGCGCCCGCAGCGCTCGATGCCCGCTCCTCCCTCCACGCCCACCAGCTGCGGGGCCACGACCTGCCGGACGCCCCCATCGACCTGGTGGTGCCCGAAGCGCGGCGGGTTCGACCGCCCTCCAGAGTGCGGGTCCGCCGGCTGAGCGCGTTCGACTCCCTGGTCCAGCTGCACCTGTCGCCGCCACGGCTGCGCCTGGACCATGCCGCCGTCCGCGCCGCTGCCTGGGCCGTCAGCGAGGACGCTGCCGTCGCCGTTGTGGCGGATGCCTGCCAAGCAGGACGTGCGACGCCGGAGCGACTGGCCCGGGCGCTGCGGCAGCAGACCCGGCTGCCGCGACGAGGCTTCCTGCTCGGCGTGGTCGACGACGTGGCGTCGGGCGCCTTCTCGGCGCTGGAGCACCGGTACCTGGTCCACGTCGAGCGGGCCCACGGTCTCCCGACCGCCAGCAGACAGCGCCGGGTCAGCGTGGGGCGGTCGCCCCTACTACCGCGACGTCACCTACGTCGGGCTCGGGGTCGAGGTCGAGCTCGACGGCCGGCTCGGGCACGAATGGGCACTCGACCGCTGGGCCGACCTCGAACGAGACCTGGCGCTCGCGGTTCGGGGCGATCTGACCCTCCGACTCGGATGGGGCCAAGTGCTCGCACCCTGCCGCCTCGCGACGGCGGTGGCCGCCGTGCTCGTGGCCCGCGGCTGGGACGGCCACCCTCACCCCTGCCGCAAATGCGACATCGGAGGATCCCCGGCATCTGGTGCGGGCGATCCTCCGATGTCGGCCAGTGCGTGAGTGCTCAGCCCTTGCGCTTCTCGATCGCCTCGGCGGCGGCGGGGAGCACGGTGTGCAGGTCGCCCACGACGCCGAAGTCGACGAGCTCGAAGATCGGCGCCTCCTCGTCCTTGTTGACGGCCACGATGGTCTTCGAGGTCTGCATGCCGGCGCGGTGCTGGATGGCGCCGGAGATGCCGGTGGCGACGTAGAGCTGCGGCGAGACGGTCTTGCCGGTCTGGCCGATCTGGAAGCTGTGCGGCTTCCAGCCGGAGTCGACTGCGGCACGCGACGCACCGACAGCCGCGCCCAGGGCGTCGGCCAGGCCCTCGACGGGCTCGAAGTTGCCGCCGGTACCACGGCCGCCGGAGACCACGATCGCGGCCTCGGTGAGCTCGGGCCGACCGGTCTCCTTGCGCGGCTGGGAGGCCACGATCTGGGCACCCTTCGCGGCGTCGGAGACGGTCGCGGCGAACTCCTCGACCTCACCGGCGCCGTCCTTCTCCTCCGGTGCGGCGGAGTTGGGCTTCACGGTGATGATGGGCGTGCCATGGGTGACCGTGGCCTTGACCGTGTAACTGCCCGCGAAAACGCTCTGCGTCGTCACCGGCGCTCCGCCGTCCGACTCCACGTCGGTGGCATCGGTGATCAGGCCCGATTCGAGCTTGATCGCGAGCCGACCGGCGATCTCCTTGTTCTCTGCGGAGGAGACCAGGAGTACGGCGCCGGGCGAGGTCTTGTCGACCAGCTGCTGCAGGGCCTCGGCCTTCGGGGCCACGAGGTACCCCTTGAGCTCCGCGTCGTCGACGGCGTACACCTTGGCGGCGCCGTACTTCTTGACCGCCTGCGCGGCCTCGGACGCCTGGCCCTTCTCGCCGATGAACACGGCGGAGGGCTCGCCCAGTCGGGCGGCGAGCGTGAGCAGCTCGTAGGTCGGCTTCTTGACCGCTCCGTCGACGTGGTCGACGAGCACCAGGATCTCAGTCATGGGTGATGGCTCCTCAGATGAACTTCTTGGAGGCGAGGAAGTCGACCAGCGCAGCGGCGCCCGAGCCGTCCTCGTCCTTGACGATCTCGCCGGCCTCGCGCGGCGGGCGGGCGGTGGTGTCCTCGACCTTGGTCCAGGCGACGGAGAGGCCGACCTGGTCGGCCTCGACGCCGAGGTCGGACAGCGACCAGGACTCCATCGGCTTCTTCTTGGCCGCCATGATCCCCTTGAACGACGGGTAGCGGGCCTCGCCCGACTGGTCGGTCACCGACAGCACCAGCGGCGTCGTGGCGCCGATGACCTCGGTGGCGGTGTCGCCGTCCCGCTTGATCCGGACCTGGTCTCCTTGGGTCTCGACGACCGAGGCGAGGGTGACCTGCGCGATGCCGAGGCGCTCGGCGAGCATGGCGGGTACGACGCCCATCGAACCGTCGGTCGAGGCCATGCCGCACATCACCAGGTCAAAGGCCCCAGCTTCACCAGCCTTTTCGATGGCCTTCGCCAGCACCAGCGAGGTCGCCATCGCATCGGAGCCGGCGATCGCGTCGTCGACGACGTGCACGCCCTTGTCGGCACCCATCTGCAGGGCCTTGCGCACCGCGTCGACGGCCCCCTCGGGGCCGACGCACAGCGCGGTCACCTCGACGTCATCTCCGTCGGCCTTGTCCTTGATCTGCAGCGCCTGCTCCACGGCGTACTCGTCGAGCTCGGACAGCAGTCCGTCGACGCCGACGCGGTCGACGGTGTTGTCGTCCTCGAAGTGCCGGTCACCGGTCGCGTCCGGAACGTATTTCACACACACAACAATGTTCATGGTGGCTGGCCGCGCGGGCCCCTCCTGGGTTGGTGGGATGTGGTTCGGAGGGTACAAGCCAGCGACCCCATGGCGGAACCTGGTCCGCCGTGGGGTCGCTCACAGGGTGCTTGACCGCCCCGGTCAGGGATGTACGACGCGCTCCACGATCCGCCCGACGACCAGCCAGACGACGGCGGCCAGGCCGTAGTTGACCAGAGCGTTCTTGGTGTCGGCCGAGTGGTCGTGTCCCGTGAAGTGGAAGACGCCGTCCTTGAGGGAGAAGACGGTGAGGTCGAGGTTGCCGGCGGTGTCCTTGATGAGCTTCACCAGGTCGTTGGTGTGGTTGGCCCTGAGCGCGATCAGCAGCGCGGCTCCGGCCAGCACCAGGGCGGCCAGCACGCAGACCAGCCAGATCAGCTGCGCCACCCGCAGCCGCACCATCGCAGCGGCCGCGCCGGCACGCGTGCGACCGGACCCCTTCTGATCCTTCTCGTCCTTGTCGGCGGCCACGTCCAGACTCCTCAGGTGGTGTGGGGGGTCCGCCGCCTCAACGTCCGAGCGAACCGCAGGACACGCCTCGTGCTGCAGGAGGCACTGTGGCACACGTCATACGGCAGCTGGAGACGCACGCCGCACCACGAGGTCGCTCAGCGGCCGGTGAACTCCGCCTTGCCCGGGCCGTTCTCGACGAATGACGCCATCCCGATGGCGCGGTCGTCGGTGGCGAAGAGGGCCGCGAACTGCTGGCGCTCGATCTCCAGCCCCGTCACCAGGTCGACCTCGAGACCGCGGTCGATCGACTCCTTCGCCGCCCGCACGGCGTACGTCGCGGCCCGGGTGAACTGCGACGCCCAGGCCACGGCCTCGGTGTAGACCTCGTCGGCCGGGATCACCCGGTCGACCAGACCGATCGCCAGCGCCTCCTCGGCCTTCACGAACCGGCCGGAGAAGACCAGGTCCTTGGCCCTGCTCGGACCGACCAGACGGGTCAGCCGCTGGGTGCCGCCGGCGCCGGGGATGATGCCGAGCAGGATCTCGGGCTGGCCGAGGACGGCGTTGTCGGCGGCGAACCGGACGTCGGCACACAGGGCCAGCTCGCAGCCGCCGCCGAGGGCGTAGCCGGTGATCGCCGCGACGACGGGCTTGGGGATCCGGGCGACCGCCGTGAATGCGGACTGCAGGCCGCCGGAGCGCTTGACCATGTCGGTGTAGGACATCGTGGCCATCTCCTTGACGTCCGCACCCGCGGCGAAGACCCGCTCGCCGCCGTAGACCACGACGGACTTGACGTCGTCGCGCTCGGTCGCCTCGGCCGCGCAGGCGCGGATCTCCTCCTGCACCTGCACGTTGAGCGCGTTCATCTTCGGCCGGTCCAGCCGGATCGTGCCGACGCCGTCGGCGACCTCCAGTCGGACGAACTCCCTGGATTGAGCGGAGTCGAAATCGCTCATCTGCTGCTCCTTTGGCGTCGGCGTCGTGGTCTCCCCGGCATTGTGCCGTCCGTCCGCCACAATGGCGCGGGTGACCCCCGGTATCTGGAGCCATCGCGGCGAGACCTCACCCGTGTGGCCCGGACGCAACCGCCCGCTGGGGGCGACGTGGTCGCCCGAGGCCACCAACTTCGCGGTCTACGCGCCCGAGGCCACCTCGCTGTGGGTCTGCCTGTACGACGCGTCCGGCGCCGAGACCCGGCACCAGCTGACCGAAGTGTCGCTCGGCATCTGGCACGGCGCGGTGCCCGGCGTCGCCCCCGGTACGGCGTACGGCTATCGCGTGGACGGTCCGTGGCAGCCCGAGCTCGGCCTGCGGTTCAACCCGCACAAGCTGCTGCTCGACCCCTACGCCCGGGCGATCTGCGGTCGGCTCACCGACAACCCGGCGATCTTCGGCCATGACGTCGAGGACCCCGACCTGCCCGGCGACGGTGACTCCGCGCCGTACGTGCCTCGGAGCGTGGTGGTCGCCGACGAGTCGTTCGACTGGGGCGGCGACGTGAAGCCGCGCTCGCGCTGGCGGGACACGGTGATCTATGAGCTGCACGTCAAGGGGATGACCGCCCTGTACGACCGGGTGCCCGAGCACCTGCGCGGGACGTACGCCGGCCTGGCGTCGCCGCCGGTCATCGACTACCTGCGCGAGCTGGGGGTGACCGCGGTCGAGCTGCTGCCCGTCCAGCAGTTCGTCACCGAGGCGGCGCTGCTCGCGCGCGGCGACGAGAACTACTGGGGCTACAACACGATCGGCTTCTTCGCCCCGCACAACGCCTACTCCTCCTCGGGGGAGCGCGGCGAGCAGGTGCGCGAGTTCAAGGAGATGGTCAAGGCGTTCCACGCGGCCGGACTCGAGGTCTACCTCGACGTGGTCTACAACCACACGGCCGAGGCCGGGGCCGAGGGCCCCACCCTCTCCTTCCGCGGACTCGACGACCGCGGCTTCTACCGCCGCGCCCTGTCGACGCCGCTGGGCGAGGTCGACCCCGATGCCTACTGGGACATCACCGGCTGCGGCAACACCGTCGACACCTCGAACCCGTTCGTGCTGAGGCTGGTGCTCGACTCGCTGCGCTACTGGGCCGACCAGATGCACGTCGACGGGTTCCGCTTCGACCTCGCGTCGGCGTTGACCCGCACCGGGCATGAGATCGACATGGGCTGCCACCTGCTGATGGCCATCGGGCAGGACCCCACGCTGCGGCACGTGAAGCTGATCGCCGAGCCGTGGGACGCCTCGATGGACGGCTACCGCGTCGGCGAGTTCCCGCCGCCGTGGGTGGAGTGGAACGACCAGTTCCGCGACACGATCCGCGACTTCTGGCGCGGCCGATCCTCGGGGGTGCGCACGGTCGCCACCCGGCTGGCCGGCTCCTCTGACCTGTACGCCGACGACGGGCGATCGCCGTACGCCTCGGTGAACTTCGTGACCGCCCACGACGGCTTCACGCTGTGCGACCTGGTCTCCTATGAGACCAAGCACAACGAGGCCAACGGCGAGCGCAACCATGACGGCAGCGACGGCCACCGGTCCCAGAACTTCGGCGTCGAGGGCGAGACCGACGACCCCGAGATCTCGGCCGTACGCCGCCGCGTCGCCGCCGGGATGATGGTGACCCTGTGCCTGTCCAACGGCGTCCCGATGATCACCATGGGCGACGAACGTGGCCGCTCCCAGGGCGGCAACAACAACCCCTACGTGCAGGACAACGAGATCTCGTGGGTCGACTGGCGGTCCGACGACGCGTGGCGAGACGTCTACGAGGTGACCAAGGCGGCGCTGCGGTTGCGGCGCGAGCACCCGGCGCTGCGGCAGCGGCACTGGTTCGAGGGCCGGCCGACCATCGTCGACGGCCCCAAGGACCTGGTCTGGCTGCACCCGGCCGGGCGCGAGATGACGCCGGACGACTGGCACGACGACCGCCTGGAGATCGTCGGCATGTTCGTCTCGGCCGACCCGCTGCGCTCCCCCGGCCCGAACGGCGAGCAGCAGGTCGACAGCTCGTTCCTGTTGTGGCTCAACGCGGGCAGCACGCCGGTCGAGCTGACGCTGCCCGACAACGCGTGGGTGCGGGCCGGGGAGGTGGTGCTCTCGACCGACGACGCCCACCCGCTGCGCACGGCGGTGAAGGCGGGCGAGCAGCTGACCATCGGAGCACGCTCGGTGCTGATGATGCAGCAGGCCTGACTCAGCATTTCCCGGGACCGCCGGCGTGGCAGGTCTGTCTCAGGCGAAGGCGACCAGGCCGAGCTCGGCGACCGAGGCCAGCGAGTCGTTGCGGGGTACGACGCGGACCGTGTAGCCGAAGGGGCCGCTTTGCTCGAGCGCGACGGTGCCGTCGTAGCGGTGCCGGCCGCCGTCGTAGGACTCGGCCAGCGTCAGCGAGGTCACCGTGGTGTCGACCAGGACGTCCTCGGTGTTGGTCACTCCGTGCACGATCTGTACGTCGACGTCGTCCGGCGTGAGCGAGCCGAGGGCCACGAAGGCGCGCACGGACAGCGTGGTGCCGACCTCGGGAGCATCGCCGACGCCGGAGCTCTCGACGTGCTCGACGCGGACCTCCTTCCAGGCGTTGCGTACCTTGCTCTTCCACGCGGCCAGCTCGGTGGCGCCGGCATAGTCGGCGTTGAGCGCCCGGCCGGTCACCGCGGCCGGCGTGTAGAGCTGGCGGATGTAGTCGCGCACCATCCGGGTCGCCAGCACCTTGGGGCCGAGCGACTTCAGGGTGTGGCGCACCATCTCGATCCAGCGGCCGGGCACGCCCTCGTCGTCGACGTCGTAGAAGCGGCGGGCCACGTCGTTCTCGATCAGGTCGTAGAGCGCGTGGGCCTCGAGGTCGTCGCGACGGTCGGGGTCCTCGACGCCGTCGGCGGTCGGGATCGCCCAGCCGTTCTCGCCGTCGTACCACTCGTCCCACCAGCCGTCGAGGATCGACAGGTTCAGGCCACCGTTGAGGGCGGCCTTCATGCCCGAGGTGCCGCAGGCCTCGTAGGGACGCAGCGGGTTGTTCAGCCAGACGTCGCAGCCGGGGTAGAGCGGCTGGGCCATCGCGATGTCGTAGTTGGGCAGGAAGACGATGCGGTGGCGCACCTCGGGGTCGTCGGCGAACCGGACGATCTCCTGGATCAGCTTCTTGCCCCCGTCGTCGGCCGGGTGCGCCTTGCCGGCGATGACCAGCTGCACCGGGCGCTCGGGGTCGAGCAGCAGGCGCCTGAGGCGCTCGGGGTCGCTCAGCATCAGCGTCAGCCGCTTGTACGACGGGACGCGGCGCGCGAAGCCGATCGTCAACACGTCGGGGTCGAGCGCGCTGTCGATCCAGGCGAGCTCGGGGGCGGCGACCCCGCGCTTGAGCCAGGACTTCTTCAGGCGGCGACGGGCGTCCTGCACGAGCCGCTCGCGCAGGCGGCGCTTGACGGCCCAGATGTCACCCGCCGGGATCCGGTCGACGACGTCCCACACGGGCGACGCGTCGTCGACGTCGAGGTCGACGCCCTGCGCGGCGACGAGCTCGAAGACCTCGCGGCCTACCCAGGTCGGGGCGTGCACGCCGTTGGTCACCGAGGTGATCGGCACCTCGGCCTCGTCGAAGGCCGGCCACAGACCGTTGAACATGCCGCGGCTGACGTGGCCGTGCAGCTGCGAGACGCCGTTGGCGCGCTGGGCCAGACGGAACCCCATCACCGCCATGTTGAACACCGCCGGGTCGCCACCGTGGTAGTCCTCGGCTCCGAGGGCCAGGATCCGGTCGACGGGGACGCCGGGCAGCGAGCCCGAAGAACCGAGGTACTGCTCGATCAGGTCGCGCGGGAATCGGTCGATGCCGGCCGGCACAGGCGTGTGCGTGGTGAAGACCGTGGAGGCGCGGGAGATCTCGAGCGCGGTGTCGAAGTCGAGCTGCGGGCCGGCCGGGTCGACGGTGAGTTCGCGGACCCGCTCGAGGCCCAGGAAGCCGGCGTGGCCCTCGTTGGTGTGAAAGACTTCCGGGTTGGGGTGGCCGGTCAAGATGCTATGCACGCGGATGGCACGGACGCCGCCGACGCCGAGCAGCAGCTCTTGGCGCAGACGGTGCTCGGCGGTACCGCCGTACAGCCGGTCGGTCACGTCGCGGTAGTGGTCGGGGTTTCCCTCGACGTCGGTGTCGAGCAGCAGCAGTGGCACCCGGCCGACCTGGGCGACCCAGATCTTCGCGAGCAGCTCGGGACCGTCGGGCACCGTGAGCGAGATGCGGGCCGCCGCCCCGGAGGGCTCGCGCAGCAGGCTGATCGGCAGCTCGTCGGGGTCGAGCACGGGGTAGGTGTCGTGCTGCCAGCCCTCGCGCGACAGGCTCTGCTTGAAGTAGCCCTGGTGGTAGAGCAGGCCGACGCCGACGAGCGGGACGCCGAGGTCGCTCGCGGCCTTGAGGTGATCACCGGCGAGGATGCCGAGGCCGCCGGAGTACTGCGGGAGCACAGCGGTGATGCCGAACTCGGGTGAGAAGTAGGCAATCGCCTGCGGGGCGTCATCGCCCGCGCGACGCTGGTACCAGCGGTCGTCGGTCAGGTAGCGCTCGAGGTCGGAGCGGGCGGACTCGAGCCGCTCGAGGAAGGCGGCCTCTGCGGCGAGCTCACCCAGACGCTTCCGCCCGACGGCGCCGAGCAGCCGCACCGGGTCGTGGCCGGTGGACTCCCACAGGTCGGCGTCGACCGCGGCGAACACGTCCTGCGTCGGAGGGTGCCACGACCAGCGCAGGTTGCCCGCCAGATCGCCGAGGGCGGCCAGGGCGGGAGGCAGGACGGGACGGACGGTGAATCGACGGATCGCGCGCACGAGACGACGGTAACGGTTCTCGACTTGATCGTTCCAACCATTGGCGCCGAATATCCGAGTCGTAACCCCGGGGACTTCGGCGCGTTGTCTCGCCATGGACGCACCTCACCCAGGCCCCGGCCGACCAACGCCACCGACTGCAACGACCGCGTCCGACCGCGGCACGATCGTGGACGCGGCCGAGGTCGAGGTCTACTGAGCCGGGACCTCGGGCGGCGGCCCTTCCAGGGGGAGGGCCGCTCCCGGGGCCCACTCCCGCGTCGTCGGCTTGCGTGTGCCCATGTGCTCCGCAAGGGTTGGCGGCATGGTCGGACGCATTCCCGTCATGGACGTCTCCCCCCTGGCCGACCTCGGTCGCCAGGCAGCCAAGGCGACCGCAGGCGAGCCGTTCCCGGTCTCGGCCACCGTGTTCCGGGAGGGGCACGACAAATTGGGCGCCGAGGTGGTGCTGGCCGACCCCGCCGGCCGCCGCCGCCCGCCCACGCGGATGGCCAGGCACGAGTCGGTCCCCGACCTCTACGAGGCCTGGGTGACGCCCGATCTGGAGGGCGCCTGGACCTACGAGGTGCACGCGTGGTCCGACCCGGTCGCCACCTGGCAGCACGCCGCGGGGCTGAAGATCCCGGCCGGGGTCGACGTCGACCTGATGTTCGCCGAGGGCCGCCTGCTGCTGGAGAAGGTCGCCGCCGACCGCTCGCTCGACGAGGAGGCTCGCGCCGTCGTCCAGGGGGCGATCGCCGCCGCGCAGGGCACCAGCCGGCCAGTCGAGGCCCGGCTGGCCGGGCTCGAGTCGCCCGAGCTGCGCGAGGTACTGGCCGCGCACCCTGTGCGTGAGCTGGTCACCGTCGAGGGCCCGCATCCCGTGTACGCCGACCGGCCGCGGGCGCTGTTCGGCAGCTGGTATGAGTTCTTCCCCCGCTCCGAGGGCGCCACCGTCGACGATTCGACCGGCGCCGTCACGAGCGGCACCCTCGCCACCGCCGCCAGGCGCCTGGACGCGGTGGCCGCGATGAAGTTCGACGTGATCTACCTGCCGCCGGTGCACCCCATCGGGGAGGTCAACCGCAAGGGCCCCAACAACACCCTCGACCCCGGGCCTGGTAATCCCGGCTCGCCCTGGGCGATCGGCAGCCGGTACGGCGGGCACGACGCGATCCACCCCGATCTCGGCACCTTCGACGACTTCGACGCCTTCGTGGCGCGCGCGAAGGAGCTCGGTCTCGAGGTCGCCATCGACCTGGCCCTGCAGACCGCCCCCGACCATCCGTGGGTGAGCACCCACCCCGAGTGGTTCACCACGCAGGCCGACGGCACCATCGCCTACGCCGAGAACCCGCCCAAGAAGTACCAGGACATCTTTCCGCTCAACTTCGACAACGACCCGGCCGGCGCCTACGCCGAGGTTCGTCGGGTGGTGCAGGTCTGGATCGACCACGGCGTCAAGATCTTCCGCGTCGACAACCCCCACACGAAGCCGGTTGCGTTCTGGCAGTGGCTGATCGCCGATGTGGCGCTCGAGCACCCAGACGTCATCTGGCTGGCCGAGGCCTTCACCAAGCCGGCGATGATGCACACCCTGGCCAAGGCGGGGTTCCAGCAGTCCTACACGTACTACGCCTGGCGCAACCTGCGGTGGGAGCTCGAGGAGTACCTCCAGGAGCTGTCCGGCGATGCCGCGGCCTACATGCGGCTGTCCTTCTGGCCGACGACGCACGACATCCTCACGCCCTACATGCAGTACGGCGGACCGACCGCATGGATGCTGCGCGCGGCGCTGGCCGCCACCCTCGTGCCGACGTACGGCATCTACGCCGGCTACGAGCTGATGGAGAACGTCGCGCGACAGGGCGCGGAGGAGCAGGTCGACAACGAGAAGTACCAGTACAAGGACCGCCGCTGGGAGGACTACGAGGAGGGCGGCGCCAAGGAGGGACAGTCGCTTTCGGGTTTCCTCACCAAGCTCAACGCCATCCGCAGGTCGCACCCCTCGCTGCAC
>JBPCQY010000212.1:0-11161 GCA_050997635.1 Nocardioides sp. | reverse complement strand
CCTGCGGTGCACCGCGGCAGATGAGGCTCAAGCAGCTCCCACTGCCCATCGGTCAAGTCATGACGATCATGCATATCGTCATCCTCAGCCAACCCAACCGCACACCATTACAGGACACGCCCTAGTGGCGCGGTGACCACGAGTCGGCGTACGCCGGTTATCGTGCCGCTCGTGGGAGAGGTGTTCGCCGGGCGCTATGAGCTGCTGACGCCCGTGGCCGAGGGCGGCATGGGCTGGGTCTGGCAGGTCCTGGACCGCCAGGACGGCCAGGTGAAGGCCGCCAAGCTGCTGCGCCAGTCGGATGCCGGGTCCCTGCTGCGTTTCATCCGTGAGCAGTCGGTGCGGATCGACCACGCTCACGTCGTCACCCCCGAGTCGTGGGCCGGGGCCGACGACCGCGTGCTGTTCACGATGCCGTTGGTGCGCGGCGGGTCGGTGGCGGGGCTCCTCGGGGACTTCGGCCCGCTGCCCGCGTCGTGGACCTGCGAGATCGTCGACCAGATCCTCCAGGCGCTCGAGGCCGTCCACGCCGCGGGCTACGTGCACCGCGACGTCAAGCCGGCCAACCTGCTGCTCGACCCGACCGGATCGGGCCGCCCGCACGTGCGGCTCAGCGACTTCGGCATCGCCGTCCCGATGGACGAGCCCCGGATGACCCGTGCCTCGGAGGTGATCGGCAGCCCCGGTTACATGGCACCCGGTCAGGAAGCCGGAGAGGACCCCGACCCGCGCCATGACTTGTACGCCGCCGCCATGGTCGGCCTCGAGCTCGTCACCGGCGCGCGGCCGACCGCCTGTCTAGCGGCGGCGCGAGACCAACCGCCCGCGGGCCAGGAGCCGGTCGTCGACCTGATGCTCGCCGTCATCGACGACACACCCGACGCCCCGGCGACCGCCGGCGCCTTCCGTACGGCCCTGGCCCGCCTCGACGTCCCCGCCGGCGACGCGGACGCCGACGGGCCGTTCGTGTTCGACCAGTTCGCGCCGGCCGACCTGCACCCGGCGGTCCGGGAGCCGTCCCGGGAGGCGACCGCCCTTCGCCGTACACCGCGGTCCCGGCCGGCGGCACCGGCACCGGCACCGGCTCCCCGCCCCACCCGCTGGTCGCGCTACGCCGGAGTGCTGCTCGTCGGCCTCGCGTTCCTGCTGGTGGTCGCAGCACTCGTCGTGCTGCTCACCTGACCCGTCTGATCAGCGCGACCCCGACTCCCGCGCACACCAGGGCCACGGCTCCGAGCCCGCCGGCGACGACGTACTTGGTGGTGGATCCGGACCGGGAGGCCGCGGGCGCGGCTCGCCCGCTGCCGGCCGACTGCTCGGCGCCGGTCGAGGAGCCTGAGTCGGTCGGCCCGGCGCCAGGGTCGCTACCGGCGGGGCTGGCGTTGGCAGCCAGGGCGTCCGAGACCTGCCACCCGGAGTCACCGGTGTAGGTCGGGGCACCGGAGAGCGCCCCGATCACCGACACGTCCATCTGGTAGGGCAGCACGTAGGTGTCGCCGTCGATGTCGGGTGAGACCCCGATCTCGACGTAGTAGTCGCCGGGCAGGGTGCTGACCGTCGCCGTGACCCCGCGGTTGCGGTAGCGCACCGGGAAGGTCTCCGCGCCAATCCGGTCGGGGTTGACCCCCGTCGAGAAGCCGGTGGTGTCGCTGTCCCCCACCAAGTCGGAGAGCGGCGCACGCAGCGGGTCGAAGACCCGGACGTTGGCATAGGGGCCCTCGGCACCCGTGAGCCGTTGCAGGCTCGGCGTCCCGGCGGGGAACCGGAAGGCCACGGACAGTCGCTGCCCCCAGTCAAGGTGGACCTTGTAGACCTGGGTCTCCCCCGGCACCGTCGAGGCGCTGTAGGTGCCAGCCGACACGGCGGTCGCGTCTGGGAACGACGTACCGCCCGTCACGGGCTCGGCAGGACCCGGCGTGGGCGGGTGAGTCTTCACGTCGGCGCTGTTGACCGGGCCGGGAAGGTGCGCCAGGTCGCCGACCGGAGGTTCCTCCGCCACCAGCAGCTCCAGGGGGGCGGCAGGCTTGGTGGCGTCGATGGACCGGGCGACCGTGACGAGCAGCGTCGGGCTGGTGGCACACGAGCTCTCGGTATCCTCCGGTGACTGCGAGAGCACCTCCGCCCCCAGCACCGACGAGCGGTTGATGTCGCGGTAGTCGTTGTCGGAGTCGCACACGGTGCCGTCGGGCGCCTTGAGCTCGGCCTCGATGCTGTCTCCCGCACCCGGGTCGCCGGTGCTCACCGCCGAGATGTGCACCGTGGAGCCGGGCATGGTGCGGGTGAACGTGTAGCTGAGGGCATCACCGTCCTGGTTCTCCTGGTGCGCGGGCAGGGTGTCTGTCCAGATTCCCGCTGTGACCGGGGTCGGGTCGTTGGGGTCGCGGCTCCCCTTGATCGGGGTGCCTTCCAGCGTGAAGGGCCGGGCGTCGCGCTGCGCCACATGACTGAGGCTCTGCACGATGTCGCCGGCGCTGTCCACGCCGTAGTAGGTGCCGTGACCCTTCTCCGCGATGCAACGCAGCTGCTGCTGGGCCCTGCCCGAGACGTCGAGGCCGACGACATCGATCTTGAGATCGATGCCCCGCTGCGCAATCTGCCGGGCCACGACGCAGGGGTCGGGCGGGCAGGTGGCGAGACCGTCGGAGACGAGCACGATCGAGCGGCTGCCTTCGCTGCCGATGTCGCGGGCGGCCTGCTTCAGCGCGTAGGCGATGGGCGTCTCGCCGTAGGGCTTGTACGACGAGATCGCCTGCCGCAGCTGGTTGCGGTTGCCCGTGCCCGGCCTGACCACGAGCTGGGTGTCGATGCAGGCGCCCCGCTGCGACTTGGAGAAGACGGTGGCGCCGAAGACCCGCATCCCCACCTGCGCGCCCTCCGGCAGGTCGCCGACGACCTGGTCGAGGGCCGCCCTGGCCGCCTTGATCTTCGAGACGCCGCCGGCGGCCGGCTCCGACATCGAGCCCGAGCTGTCGAGCACCAGCAGCATGCGGGAGTAGGTCGTGCCCGAACCGTCGTCGGCGACGGCGGGTGCGGCCGCCGGCACGACGGCGGCGAAACAGGTCGTGGCCACGACGGCCAGCACAGCCAGGATCCGGTTGAGCACGCACATGGGGACCACTCTCTCTCTGGTCACACGAATGGAAGGCATGCCACCACACTTCCCTCGCGTTCGCAATTGCAAACGTCCTATTTCGTTTTGCTATCGTGGGCCCGTGAGCGTGAACCCCGCTGCCCAGCAGGCCGAGCTGTACGGCGCCACGATCGGTGGCTCGGTCCGACGTATCTCGGCCACCCTCGGCCTGAGCCAGGCCGCGGTCGCGCGCGTCCTCGGCATCAGCGCCCCCATGCTCTCCCAGCTGGTCCATGCACAGCGGATCAAGGTCGGCAACCCGCTCGCCCTCCAGCGCCTGCAGTCCCTGCTGGCGCTGGCCGACGAGGTGGACTCGGGGCTCGCCCACGACGCCGTGGCGCCACGTCTGGAGGCGATTGCCGCCGAAGAGTCGACCACGCTCACCCGCCGCCGCGACCCGAGCGCACCCGCCGAGGCCTCGGCCGCGATCTCGGGCGTGCTCCGCGCGGTCGCCGGCGGCCGCGAGATCGCCGAGGCGGCAGCCCTGCTCGCCGCGACCCACCCGGAAGTCGCGGAACTGCTGCGCGTCTACGGCACCGGCACCCCCGAGGAAGCTCGGCGCCACTACGAGACGGTCGCCCACCTGCTGCACTGATGCGCTCGACCGGCGGGTGCCGCCCCCGCGCGGGTCACCCACGAGCGTGAGCTGGTGCTCGCGCGAGCCCGTCCGTGGTGTGATCGAGGTATGAGCGAACTCCACGGACAGAGCTGGGGCAGCGGGCCGGTCACGGTGCTGGCGATCCACGGCATCACCGCGTCATCGGCGGCCTGGAGCGCCGTGGCGGCGGCGCTCCCGGAGAGCTGGCGCCTCGTGGCGCCCGACCTCGCCGGCCGCGGGCACTCCCGCGACCTGCCGGGACCCTGGGGGCTGCGGCGCCACGTGGCCGATGTCTGCGACCTCGCTGCGGAGCTCGGCCCGTGTGTGCTGCTGGGTCATTCGATGGGCGCGTACGTCGCGTCGCTGGCCGCCGCCGAGCGCCCCCAGCTCTTCGAGAAGGTCGTGCTGGTCGACGGCGGCATTCCGCTGCCGATGTCCGAAGGCGTCGATCCCGACGAGGTGCTCGCCGCCACGCTCGGACCGGCCCTCGCCCGCCTGCGCGAGACCTACGCCGACCAGGACGCCTACGTCGACTTCTTCCGCGCCCACCCCGCGCTCGGTCCCCACTGGAACGACACGATCGAGGCCTACGTCCGCTACGACTCGATGCCGACCGGAAACGGGCCGACCGGAAACGGGCCCACCGGAGACGGCGTCCGGTCGCGCGCGCTGGAGGAGGCGGTCCGGCAGGACGGCCGTGAGCTGCTCGTCCACCAGGCCGAGTTCGACGCTGCGCTGCGAGCCGCGCAGCCCGGCACCCGCCTGCTGGTCGCGCCGATGGGCATGTTCGGCGAGCCGCCCGGTCTGTTGCCGGCCGAGGCTGTGGCGGCTTACGGCGCGGAGGTGGCCAACCTGAGCGTCGAGACGGTGCCCGACGTCAACCACTACACGATCCTCTTCGACCCCGCCGCCGCGGCGCGCGTGGCGGCGGCTGCGACGGCCTGACCCGACCAGTTTCTCCACAACGCCGGCTTGGCCCCTTGACTCGAACAGTTGTTCGA
This sequence comes from Nocardioides sp., assembly GCA_050997635.1. Taxonomy (GTDB): domain Bacteria; phylum Actinomycetota; class Actinomycetes; order Propionibacteriales; family Nocardioidaceae; genus Nocardioides. The sequence continues at coordinate 6,432 of JBPCQY010000212.1, read as the reverse complement.
GTAGAATAGCGGCATGGACCTCGCCCTTGCCGACACCGCCGTCACGCCGACGGCGTTGCTCGCACGGGTGAAGGCCACGCATCGGGCGGCGGTGGCGGCCGAGGCGGAGCTGCTGGTCCTGTCGGCAGCCTGGGCAGACGCCCACCCCGACCTCGGCGACGAGCCCTATCCCGCCCGCGGTGGCCGGTCGCACCTGTCCGAGTCGTGGCTCGAGGACGATCTCGACGAGGTCGACGAGCGGCGCGACGTGCCAGGCTGGTCCTGGTCGTGCGCGGCGCCGTTCGGGTCCGCGATCGGGCGTACGACGGCCGGTGGCGACGCCCTGATCCGCGACTCCTTGGTGCTGCGTCACCGGTTGCCGCGGGTCTGGGCGCGCGTCGTCGCCGGCACAGTGGAGGCCTGGCGGGCCCGCCGCATCGCCCAAGCCGTGCTCGGGGCGCCCGACGACGTCTGCGCCACCCTCGACGAGACCCTCGCCGACATCGCCGACCGGGTAGGTCCGGTGACCCTCGACCGGCTCATCGACGAGGCCATGCTGCGGCTGCACGCCGAAGAGCGCGAGCTCGCCCAGCTGGCCGCCCTCGACGCCCGCTACGTCAAGCTCGAGGAAGCCTCCATCGGTGAAACCGGCGTCGCCACCATGACCGCGCGGGCCGACTGGAAGGATCTGGCGGACTTCGACGCCCTGCTCTCGCGGCTGGCTGCCGCGCTCGGCGCCGCCGACACGGCCGACGACCCCGACGGCTCGCCCGACTCCTTCGACGTACGACGCGCCCGCGCCCTCGGCGTTCTCGCCGACCCCGCCGCGGCCCTCGCCCTCCTCGACCATACGCAGGCGCCACGATCCAGCAAGCATCTCTACCTGTTCGTGCACCTGTCCGAGCTCGCCGTGCTCGGGCTCGAGCCTGTCGGCCGCAACGAGTCCGCGGGCCGTGCCGTCCTGGAGCAGCAGGTGCGCAGCTGGTGCGGCCGCACGGACACTCAGATCCACGTCACGGGCATCATCGACCTCGCCGACCACACCGCCACCGAGGCCTACGAGGTTCGCGGTCGACTCCGCACCCGTACCGACCTCATCGCCGGGCATTGCGTCTTCCCCTGGTGCGCCCGGCCGGCCCGCCGCTGCGACCACGACCACGGGGTCGCACACGAGGCCGGCGGCCCCACGTGCGAGTGCAACATCGCGCCGTTGTGCCGCCGCCACCACCGGCTCAAGACCCACGCCGGTTGGCGTTACACGGTGATCGACAGCGGCGTCTGGCTGTGGAGCGACCCGCACGGGCAGCAGTTCCTCTGTGACGCCTCCGGCACCCGCGACGTGACACCGCCCGACCGGCCCGTCAACGCGTGGCCCGTCACTGCGCAGCCAAGACCCGCCTGCCGCTCCGGACCGCCCGGCTGAGCCGACGCTGCTCTCAGATGGATTCGAGCAGCGTCTCGGCGGCGGCGTAGGGGTCAGACTCCCCCGCCACCACGGCGGCCGCGAGGTCGTCGAGCTCCGAGCGGCCGTGCACGTCACCCCAGCGTTCCCGCAGCGCCGTGACGGCGATCGCCTCGATCTCACCACGGGCTCGGCGAGTACGGCGCGACTCGAGCTCTCCCGACGACTCGAGCCACGCGTAGTGCTTGTCGATCTCGGCGGCGACCTCGTCGAGCCCCTCGCCCTTGGCCGCGATGGTTTTCACGATCGGCGGCTTCCAGGCGCCCTCGGTCCGCTCGGCCAGGGCCAGCATGGACCGCAGGTCGCGCCGGACCTGGTCGGCCCCGTCGCGGTCGGCCTTGTTGACGACGTAGAGGTCGCCGATCTCGAGGATGCCGGCCTTGGCGGCCTGGATGCCGTCGCCCATGCCGGGCGCGAGGAGGACGACGGTGGTGTCGGCGAGGCTGGCGATCTCGACCTCGCTCTGGCCGACCCCGACGGTCTCGATCAGGATCACGTCGCAGCCGGCGGCGTCGAGCACCCGCAGCGCCTGCGGAGTGGTCCACGCCAGGCCGCCGAGATGACCCCGCGAGGCCATCGAGCGGATGTAGACCTCCCGGTCCAGGGCGTGGTCCTGCATCCGGACCCGGTCGCCCAGCAGGGCGCCTCCGGAGAACGGCGAGGACGGGTCGACGGCCAGGATCCCGACCCGCTTGCCGACCGTGCGCAGCTCGCTCACCAGCGCGGCCGTCGACGTGGACTTCCCGACGCCGGGTGACCCGGTGATGCCCACGATCTGTGCGTGACCGGCGTACGGCGCGAGCGCGGCCATCACCTCGCGCAGCAGCGGCGACTCGTCCTCGACCAGCGAGATCAGCCGCGCGACGGCGCGCGCGTCACCGTCTCGGGCGCGCGTCACCAGGTCGGTGACGTCGCCGGTGGCGCGACGACTCACCTCAGGCCGACGGGACGCGGACGATGAGGGCGTCGCCCTGACCGCCACCACCACACAGCGCGGCCGCACCGACCCCGCCACCGCGACGCTTGAGCTCGAGCGCGAGGTGCAGCACGATCCGGGCGCCGGACATGCCGACCGGGTGGCCGAGCGCGATCGCGCCGCCGTTCACGTTGACCTTGGACTCGTCGAGACCGAGGGCGCGCGTGGAGTCGATGCCGACCGCGGCGAACGCCTCGTTGAACTCGACCAGGTCGAGGTCGGTGGGCGCGATGCCCTCCTTGTCGCAGGCCAGCTTGGTGGCGTTGGCGGGCTGCATCTGCAGCGTCGAGTCGGGCCCGGCGACCATGCCGTGGGCGCCGATCTCGGCGAGCCAGGTCAGGCCCAGCTCCTCGGCCTTGGCCTTGCTCATCACCACGACGGCGGCAGCGCCGTCGGAGATCTGGGAGGCCGAGCCAGCGGTGATGGTGCCGTCCTTGCTGAACGCCGGCCGCAGGCCTGCGAGCGACTCGGCGGTGGTGTCACCTCGCACGCCCTCGTCCTGGGAGACGACGACCGGGTCGCCCTTGCGCTGCGGGATCGAGACCGGCACGACCTCCTCGTCGAAGACGCCGTTCTTCCACGCCTGGGCCGCCTTCTGGTGTGACGCCGCGGCGAAGGTGTCCTGCTCCTCGCGGGTCAGGGCGGTGTGCGTGCTGTTGTGGTCCTCGGTCAGCGCACCCATGGCCTGTTGGGTGGACTGGTCGTAGAGCGCGTCGTAGGCCATCGAGTCGACCAGCGTCGTGTCGCCGTACTTGAAGCCCTCGCGGGACTTGGGCAGCAGGTGCGGGGCGTTGGTCATCGACTCCATGCCGCCGGCCACGACGATCTCGGCCTCGCCGGTCGAGATCAGCTGGTCGGCCTGCGCGATGGCGTTGAGGCCGGACAGGCAGACCTTGTTGATGGTGATCGAGGGCACCGTGAGCGGCAGGCCGCCGGCGATGCCGGCGTTGCGGGCGGGGTTCTGGCCCGCGCCCGCGAGGATGACCTGGCCCATGATCAGGTAGTCGACCTGGTCACCGGACACGCCAGCCTTCTCCAGGGCACCCTTGATGGCCACGCCACCGAGGTCGGCGGCGGACATCGTCTTGAGGCCTCCGAGCAGGCGTCCGATCGGGGTGCGCGCCCCGGCGACGATGACGGATCCGGCCATGGTGGTGCCTCCTGCTGATCAGCGATGCGGTCACCAGCGACGATACCGACCAGGCCCGCCGCCCGCGAGGGGCGCACCCCTGAGGAAAACCTCACACGCCGCTTGCCCCGGCGGCGGTGGCGGCGCCGGGGCCCGTCGTACGACGATGGCCGGATGAGCCTGCAGATCCCGGACCACCTCTTCTCCGCCATCGACCACGTCGGCATCGCGGTGCCCGACCTCGACGTCGCGAAGGCCTTCTACCGCGACACCTTCGGCATGGAGACGGTCCACGAGGAGACCAACCAGGAGCAGGGCGTGCGCGAGGCGATGGTCCGAGTCGGCGCAGCGGGTGAGGCGGGAACCATGCTCCAGCTGCTCGCCCCCCTCGACGAGACCTCCACGATCGCTGCGTTCCTCGACCGCAACGGTCCGGGCCTCCAGCAGCTCGCCTACCGGGTCACCGATCTCGACGCGGTCTGCGCGGTGCTGCGCGAGCGCGGCGTCCGCCTGCTGTACGACGCGGCGCGGCGCGGCACGTCCGACTCGCGGGTCAACTTCATCCACCCGAAGGACGCCGGTGGCGTGCTGGTCGAGCTGGTCGAGCCCGCCCGCTGATCGACGCACCACCGTCGCCCCCGCGATGTCATACGATGCGAGCGCCAAAGCCACCAAAGCCGCCGGGTCGTATGACGTCCGGCACAGCCCGACCGCCCCCACTCACAGGAGCAGCCGTGCAGAACATCCTCGACGCCATCGGTTCCGGCAACGCCACCGCCGACGACTTCGCCCACCTGGACCTTCCGACGACCTACCGCGCCGCCACCGTGCGCAAGGACGAGGTCGACATCTTCGAGGGTCTGGCCAGCCACGACAAGGACCCTCGAAAGTCGCTGCACATCGACCAGGTCGATCTGCCCGAGCTCGGCCCCGGCGAGGCACTGGTCGCGGTGATGGCCAGCGCCATCAACTACAACACGGTGTGGACCAGCATCTTCGAGCCGATGTCGACCTTCGGCTTCCTCGAACGCTACGGGAGGACCAGCCCGCTCGCCAAGCGGCACGACCTGCCCTACCACGTCGTCGGCTCCGACCTGGCCGGCGTCGTGCTCAAGACCGGCCTCGGCGTGCACCGCTGGCAGCCCGGCGACGAGGTCGTGGCCCACTGCCTGTCCGTCGAGCTCGAGAGCCCCGACGGCCACAACGACACGATGATGGACCCCGAGCAGCGGATCTGGGGCTTCGAGACCAACTTCGGTGGCCTCGCCGAGATCGCCCTGGTCAAGTCCAACCAGCTGATGCCCAAGCCGGGCCACCTCACGTGGGAGGAGGCCGCCTCCCCCGGCCTGGTCAACAGCACGGCGTACCGCCAGCTGGTCAGCCGCAACGGTGCCGGCATGAAGCAGGGCGACAACGTGCTGATCTGGGGTGCCAGCGGCGGCCTCGGCGGGTTCGCCACGCAGTACGCGCTCAACGGCGGCGCGACCCCCGTGTGCGTCGTCTCCAGCGACGAGAAGGCCGAGATCTGCCGCCGGATGGGCGCCGAGCTCATCATCAATCGCTCCGAGGCCGGCTACCGGTTCTGGAAGGACGAGCACGAGCAGGACCCGAAGGAGTGGCGCCGCTTCGGCAACGACATCCGCGGGCTCACCGGTGGCGAGGACGTCGACATCGTCTTCGAGCACCCGGGCCGCGAGACGTTCGGCGCCTCCGTGTTCGCCGCCCGCAAGGGCGGCACCATCGTCACCTGCGCCTCCACCAGCGGCTTCATGCACGAGTACGACAACCGGTACCTGTGGATGAACCTGAAGCGGATCGTCGGCTCCCATTTCGCTAACTACCGCGAGTCGTGGGAGGCCAACCGGCTGATCGCCAAGGCGATGATCCACCCCACCCTGTCGCGCACCTACTCCTTGGACGAGGTCGGCCAGGCCGCCCTCGACGTGCACAGAAACCTGCACCAGGGCAAGGTCGGCGTCCTCTGCCTGGCACCCGAGGAGGGGCTCGGCGTGCGTGACGAGGACCTGCGTGCCCAGCATCTGGACGCGATCAACCGGTTCCGCGGGGTCTGACGGGCTCGCCGAGCCTCGCGATTACAGCCGTTCGACGGAACTCTCACCGCGCGCTTCGTCATACCGCCACATTGCAGCAGTGGATCGCGTCTCATCCCTGAGGTCACGAACCCGACTCATTTGCGTCCACTTCCGCGCGGCGAGGGTTTGCCGAGGTTGCAGTATCCGCGACACTGGTGCGTGACACCCAGCATCAACCCGTGGCGACGCGCACCCTCTGCGCAGCTGCAGCGAAGGCGAGGAAGCAGAGTATGACTGACGGTCGGGGTCTATCCATCTTCGATGAGGAGCCAGACGGCGACGACAACGCCGACGAGCCGACGCAGGTGATCGCAACCGGCCGCCGAGCCGCCGGCGCCGATGCTCCGACGCGGACCCACCAGGTCGCGGCCCAGCCGGCCGCCACCAAGCCCGCTGCTGAGCCGAATGACTCCCGCACCACTCCCACGCACGCCCGCGAGGCCCGGGCCGACAACGACTCCCCGTCGCCGGCTGCCGGGTCGCGACCTGCCCCGGCCCGAGTGATCCCGCCGGCGGCGCCGACTGCCCCGACCCCGGCTTCCGCCCCAAGCCGACCCGCCACCTCGTCATCCTCCGCACGCACGCCACCTGTCGTCGCCGGATCCGCGTTCCCGGTGGCCCGTCGCGGCTACGACAAGGACGCCGTGGACCGCCGGCTGCTGGAGTTCGCCGGCGAGAAGGACGGCCTCGGTGCCAGCCTCGACGGCGCCCGCGAGCGCATCGCCGCGCTCGAGGGTGAGCTGGAGCGGGCCCGCAAGCAGGCATCGGAGAGCCAGACCCCGTCGTACGCCGG
>JBPCQY010000227.1:0-8267 GCA_050997635.1 Nocardioides sp. | reverse complement strand
GGGACCTTTGGTGTGGTTGGCGCCCCGCCCCCCACTTGCGGATTCCGCATCATTCGGCACCTTCTGCCGTCGTGTCGAGGTGCAGAAGGATGCGGACTACGCAGAAGGGGACTACTGGGTGACGCGGTAGGCGTCGAAGACCCCGGGTACGCCGCGGACGGCGCGCAGCACCGTGTCGAGGTGCTTGGCCTCGGCCATCTCGAAGGTGAAGCGGCTCTTGGCGATCCGGTCGCGGGTGGTCGACAGGTGGGCACTGAGGATGTTCACGTGGGCATCGGAGAGCACCATCGTGATGTCCGAGAGCAGCCGTGCCCGGTCGATCGCCTCGACCTGGATGTTGACCAGGAACGTCGAGCGCGCCGTCGGCGCCCACTCGACCTCGACCAGACGCTCGGGCTGACGCTCCAGATCGCCGGCGTTGGTGCAGTCGCGGCGGTGCACCGAGACCCCGCCGCCCTTGGTGACGAAGCCGAGGATGTCGTCGGGGGGGACGGGCGTGCAGCACTTGGCGAGCTTGACCCACACGTCGGCCGTGCCCTTGACCACGACCCCGGCGTCGTCGTTCGCGGTGACCTGCGAGCGGCGGCGTCGGTCGGTGATGGTGACGGCCTCGGCGAGGTCCTCGGTCGCCCCCTCCTGCCCGCCGTGCAGCTCGATCACCCGGCGTACGACGGCCTGGGCGCTGAGATTGGTCTCCCCCACCGCGGCGTACAGCGCCGACACGTCGGCCAGGTTGAAGTGCACGGCGGCCTCGGTCAGCGACTCGTGGGACATCACCCGCTTGAGCGGCAGTCCCTCCTTGCGCATCAGCTTGGCGATCTGGTCCTTGCCGCGTTCGATGGCCTCCTCGCGGCGCTCCTTGGTGAACCACTGGCGGATCTTGCTGCGAGCCCGCTGCGACTTCACGAAGCCGAGCCAGTCCTGCGACGGCGCGGCGGTGGGTGCCTTGGAGGTGAAGATCTCGACGACGTCGGAGTTCTCCAGCGTGGACTCCAGCGGCACCAGGCGGCCGTTGACCCGGGCGCCGATCGTGCGGTGACCGACCTCGGTGTGCACGGCGTACGCGAAGTCGACCGGGGTGGCGCCGACCGGGAGCGCCATCACGTCGCCGCGCGGCGTGAAGACATAGACCTCGGCGCGGTTGATCTCGAAGCGCAGCGACTCGAGGAACTCCCCCGGGTCCTCGACCTCGCTCTGCCAGTCGAGCAGCTGGCGCACCCAGGTCATGTCGTCCATGTCGCCGAGGCGCTCGGTGTCGACGCCGTTGCGGCCGTCCTCCTTGTACTTCCAGTGCGCCGCGACGCCGTACTCGGCACGCCGGTGCATCGCGTGGGTGCGGATCTGCATCTCCACGGCCTTGCCGCCCGGGCCGACCACGGTGGTGTGCAGCGACTGGTACATGTTGAACTTCGGCATCGCGACGTAGTCCTTGAACCGGCCGAGCACCGGTGTCCACCGGGCGTGAAGCACGCCGAGCGCCGAGTAGCAGTCGCGGTCCTCGTCGACCAACACCCGCAGCGCGACCAGGTCGTAGATGTCGGTGAACTCACGGCCGCCGACGATCATCTTCTGGTAGATCGAGTAGTAGTGCTTGGGTCGGCCGGTCACCTTCGCCTTGACCTTGGCATCCTTGAGATCCTGCTCGACCTGCTCGATCACTTGGGAGAGGTACTGGTCGCGCGACGGCGCGCGCTCGGCCACCATCCGCACGATCTCGTCGTAGACCTTGGGGTGCAGGGTCGCGAAGGCGAGGTCCTCGAGCTCCCACTTGATGGTGTTCATGCCGAGCCGGTGCGCGAGCGGTGCGTAGATGTCGAGGGACTCGGATGCCTGGCGTTCCTGGGTGGACTGCTTGACGTAGCGGACCGTGCGCATGTTGTGCAGCCGGTCTGCGAGCTTGATGACCAGCACGCGGATGTCGCGGGCCATCGCCACGATCATCTTGCGGATCGTCTCGGCCTGCGCGGAGTCGCCGTACTGGACCTTGTCGAGCTTGGTGACGCCGTCGACGAGGCGGGCGACCTCGTCACCGAAGTCGGCGCGCAGCTGGTCGAGGGTGTACGGCGTGTCCTCGACCGTGTCGTGCAGCAGAGCCGCGACCAGGGTCGGCTCGGTCATGCCGATGTCGGCCAGGATCGTGGTGACCGCCAGCGGATGGGTGATGTAGCGGTCGCCGCTCTTGCGCATCTGGCTGCCGTGCGCCTGCTCGGCCGTGCGGTACGCGCGCTCGATCAGCGCCAGGTCGGCCTTGGGGTGGTTGGCCCGGATCGAGCGGAAGAGCGGCTCCAGCTCGGGGCGCTCCAGCGCCGTGCGGTTGCCCATCCGGGCCAGCCGGTTGCGCACGGACCGCGACGTGGGACGGCGATCGGGCGCGCGTTCACGCGCCGTCGGCTCCGGTGGATCCCCTGCCATGGACCAAGTCTAGGAGCCGAGGCCCGATCGTCAGACAGTCAGCAGGCTGGTGAGTGGGAGGTCACCGATGGTCTCGCGCCCGGGCAGGAAGCTGAGGTCCATCAGGACGGCGACGCCGACGGGCTGCGCGCCGCACTCGTCGACCAGCTCGCGAGTCGCCGCGACCGTGCCTCCGGTGGCCAGCACGTCGTCGACCAGCAACACTCGGGAGCCCGGCTGCAGCGCGTCGCGGTGGATCTGCAGGGTGGCCTCGCCGTACTCCAGGCCATAGGTGCGCTCGTAGGTCGCCCGGGGCAGCTTGCCGGCCTTGCGCACCGGCACCAGCCCCGCCCCCAGCGCCAGGGCGACGGGAGCGGCCAGGATGAAGCCGCGCGCCTCCATGCCGACGACGTGGTCGACGACGGTCTCTCCCTCGGCGCCCCGGCCGGCGTCGGCCAGCGCCTCGACGACGACGCCGAACGCCGTGTGGTCGGCCAGCAGCGGCGTGATGTCCTTGAACACCACTCCCGGCTCCGGGAAGTCCGGTACGTCGACCACGAGCCGCAGCGCGTCGTCGACCCCCGGACGGGTCACTTCTTGCCGCGCTTCGACTTCGTCTCGCGGGTCGGCTGCTGCCGTCCGCTCGCGTTGCTCGGTCGGACCGGCCCGCGCGACGCGGGGGCCACGCGTCCCCGCCCGGTCGCCTCGGGGGCCCGCGGGGCGGGCGCCGCGGCGACCTGGTCACCGGACGACACCCGCGCGGCACGGTCGCTGCCGGGCTCGGCGGCCACCATGTCGTCGGCGTACACCGGCACGCTGGCGTAGCGGTCGACCTGGTGACGACGCCGCGCGTGGACCCGCTTCTCGAGCTCCTGGACGTCGGGTTCGCGCGCCTTGAGCTGGGCGAGAAGCGGGGTCGCGATGAAGATCGAGGAGTAGGCGCCCGCAGCCATGCCGACGAACAGCGCGAGTGCCAGGTCCTTGAGCGACCCGGAGCCGAGCTGGACCGCACCGACGTACAGGATCGCGCCGACCGGGATCAGCGCTACCAGCGAGGTGTTGATCGAGCGCACCAGCGTCTGGTTGACCGCCAGGTTGGCGGCCTCGCCGTAGGTGCTGTGGGTCTCGCGCAGGTTCTTGGTGTTCTCGCGGATCTTGTCGAAGACCACGACGGTGTCGTACAGCGAGAAGCCGAGAATGGTCAGCACACCGGTCACCGTCGCGGGGGTCACCTCGAACCCGGACAGGGCGTAGATGCCGATCGTGATCACGAGGTCGTGCGCCAGCGCGACGATCGCCGCGACCGACATCTTCCACTGCCGGAAGTAGGCCCAGATCAGCAGCACCACCAGGATCAGGAAGACCACCAGCCCGATCAACGACCGTTGGGCGACCTCCTTGCCCCAGCTGGGCCCGATCTCGTCGATCGACAGCGCGCCCTTGGGGACGTTGACGGTCTGCTGGATCACCGTCGAGATCTGGTTGCTCTCGCCGGGGGTGAGCGGCTCCACGTCGACCAGGATGTTCTTCTGGCCGGCCGTGGTCACCTGGGCCGCGGCGGCGGCCTTGATCCCCGTGTCGGCAACGGCACTGCGCAGCTTGTCGGCATTGGCCTGGGTGGCCTGCCCCGAGGGCATGGTGACGCTGTACTGCGCCCCGCCGACGAACTCGATGCCGAAGTTGAGTCCACGGATCGAGAGCCCGAGGACGGCGGCCACGATGATCAGGCCGGAGATGGCATACCAGAGCGTCTTGCGGCCAACGAAGTCGACCGACTTCTGTCCGCTGTAGAGATCGTTGCCGAGACGGCTGAACCTGCCCATCAGGCCCTCCCCCCTGCCGGGATGCGATCGAGGCCGAGATTCTCCGCATCCAGGCCGGACAGCTTGTGGCCACGGTTGAAGAACGCGAAGCGAGCCAGCCACGAGACCATCGGGTGGGTGAACCAGAAGAACACCGCGAGGTCGATCAGGGTGGAGAGTCCGAGCGCAAAGGCGAAGCCCTTCACCACGCCGGCCGCGAAGAAGTAGAGCACCAGGGCGGCCAGGATCGACACCGAGTCGGCGGCGACACAGGTGCCCCGGGCACGCACCCAGCCGGCTTCGACCGCGACCCGCATGGACTTGCCGCCGCGCATCTCGTCACGGATCCGTTCGAAGAACACGATGAACGAGTCCGCGGTGATGCCGACCGCGACGATCAGGCCGGCAATGCCGGGGAGCGTGAGCGTGAACCCGGCGCCCTTGGCCAGCAGCAGCACCAGGGCGTAGGTCACCGCGGCAGCGACGAGGAGCGAGGCGATGACCACCGTGCCGAGGCCGCGGTAGTAGAGCAGGCAGTAGATCATCACCAGGATCAGGCCGGCGATGCCCGCGGTGATGCCCGCGCTCAGCTGGTCACCGGCCAGCGATGGACCGATGGTCTGCACGGTGGTCTTGCCCTTGTCGAACGTGATCGGGAGGGCGCCGTACTTGAGGCTCGTGGCGAGGCTCTTGGCCTCGGTCTCGGTGAAGCTGCCCTGGATCGTGGAGCTGCCGTTGGGGATGACCCCCTGGAAGTAGGTCGCGGTGATGACCTGCCCGTCGAGGACCACGGCGACCAGCTTGTTCTGGTCTCCGGCCATCGCCTGCGACAGCTTGAGCTGCTCGGCGGACCCCTGGCCCTTGAGGCTCAGGTTGACCGTCCAGTCGACCTGACCCTGCGTGCTGCCCGGTGCACCCGCGGCAGCGCTCTTGATCTGGGTCCCCTCGATCACCGTCGGCGACAGCAGATACTTCTGGTACTGACCGGTGGCCGGGTCTTTTTTCACGTCGCAGGTGACGATCGGGATGTCAGGAGTGTCGACGACCTGCTTCTTCGACGGGCACGCGTAGGCGTTGTAGACGGCCAGCGACTGCGGATCGGGGCTGGTGAACCAGGAGAGTGGGTCGCCGAACGCCTTCCGGTTCGCGGCGGTGTAGGTCACCTGGCTGGTCGACGTCGGGCCCTGGTCGGTCGGGGTGGTCTGGGGGGTCGCCGTGGCCGTCGGGCCAGCGGACGACTTCTGGTGCTTCTTCTTGTCCTTGCCGAGCAGCGCGGGCGGGCGGTTCTTGCCCGACCCCGTGCCGGCCTTCGGCTGCTTGGTCGCCTTGGGCGATGTGCCGGCGGACGGCGACCCGGTCACGCCCGCCCCCGGGCTGGTGGTAGGGCCGGGCAGGCTGGGCGCTGTGCCACTGCCCGGCGCCTGCGCCACCAGCCGGAACCTCAGCTGGGCCTGGCGTACGACGGTCTGGACGAGGTTGTTCTGGGTGGGTCCGGGGACCTGGACGACGATCTCGTTGCTGCCCTGGGTGGTCACCTCGGCCTCAGTGACACCGGAGCCGTTGACGCGAGCGTCGATGATATTGGCCGCCTGCTGGAGCTGGTCCTTGCTGACGTTGCCGTCCTTGGCGATCAGGGTGATCTGCGTGCCACCCTCCAGGTCGAGGCCCAGCGCCGGTTTCCAGGTGCCGGCCAGGGCCACCAGGCCGTAGGCGATCGCCAGACCGAGGAAGAACACCGCAACGGTGCGTCCTGGGCGAGCGGTCTTTCGAGCCATCTGTCAGTTCTCCTTTGGCTCGTCTTCGACGAACCCCTCGGTCGGCATGGCGGTGTGCACCGCGCCGATCGCTGCTCTGGCGACCGTCAAGGTCACCCCGTCTGCCACTTCGACGCCGACCGTGTCGTCGCCGATCGAACGTACGGCGCCGTGGATGCCGCTGGTGAGCACGACCTCGTCACCCACGTTCAACGTGGAGCGCATGGCCACGAGTTCCTTCTGGCGCCGACTCGCCGGCCGGATCAGGAGCAGCCAGAACACCAGGGCGATCCCCACCAACGGCAGGATCGACAACAGCTGGCCCACAACTCACCCTTGTCTGCATTGACGACGACGACCATCCCCGGGCCGACCAACGGTGAAGTGTAACCGGGCGTGGGCCAGGTCTCCCCATCAGTCCTCGAACAGCGTGGCCCCACCGGGATCTGGCGGTGTCACCGGTGGAGCCGCCAGCCCCAGGTGGCGCCAGGCGGACGGCGTGGCCACGCGGCCCCGGGGGGTGCGCGCCAGGAACCCGGAGCGCACCAGGAAGGGCTCGGCGACCTCCTCGACCGTCTCGCGCTCCTCCCCGACGGCCACGGCCAGGGTCGAGATGCCGACCGGTCCGCCGCCGAAGTGGCGGCACAGGACGTCGAGCACCGACCGGTCGAGCCGGTCGAGGCCGAGCGGGTCGACCTCGTAGAGCTCGAGCGCGTCGCGGGCGACCGACTCGGTCACCACACCGTCGGCGCGGACCTGCGCGTAGTCGCGGACCCGGCGCAGCAGCCGGTTGGCGATGCGCGGCGTACCACGGGAGCGCGAGGCGATCTCGGCCGTGCCGTCGGACGTCGCGTCGACGCCGAGCAGCCCCGACGAGCGCCGGACGATGCGGTCGAGCTCGTCGGCCTCGTAGAACTCGAGCTGGGCGGTGAAGCCGAACCGGTCACGCAGCGGCCCGGGCAGCAGGCCCGCACGCGTCGTGGCGCCGACCAGGGTGAACGGCGGGATCTCGAGCGGGATGGCGGTGGCGCCCGGGCCCTTGCCGATGATGACGTCGACCCGGAAGTCCTCCATGGCGAGGTAGAGCATCTCCTCGGCGGGACGCGACATCCGGTGGATCTCGTCGATGAAGAGCACGTCGCCGTCGTTCATGCCGGAGAGAATGGCGGCGAGGTCGCCGGCGTGGGTGATGGCCGGCCCGCTCGTCAACCGCAGCGGCGCCTGCATCTCGGCGGCGATGATCATCGCCAGCGTGGTCTTGCCGAGCCCGGGCGGCCCGGAGAGCAGCACATGGTCGGGGGCCCGGCCACGCCGCCGCGCGGCCTCGAGCACCAGCCCGAGCTGCTCGCGCACCCGCGACTGCCCGATCACCTCGTCGAGGTGACGGGGGCGCAGGGCGGCCTCGACGGCGCGCTCGTCGCCCTCGGCCTCGGCCGCCGTCAGCGGGCGCAGCTGCTCGGTCTCCTGAGCCTCGGGGTCGTCCATCGGCTCAGCCCCTGCTCAGGGTGCGGAGAGCGGCGCGCAGCAGCGCGGCCACGTCCGGGGTCTCCCCCGCGTCGGGGGCGACCCGGTCGACGGCCTGCTCGGCGTCGCGCGCCGACCAGCCCAGGCCGACCAGGCCCTGCGCGACCTGGTCGCGCCAGGTCTCCCAGCGGACCCCGCCGGGCGTGGAACGCGCGACGTTGCCGGGCGGGCCGATCCGGTCCTTGAGCTCCAGGATGATTCGCTGGGCGCCCTTCTGGCCGATGCCGGGCACCCGGGTCAGGGTTTTCACGTCGTCGGAGGCGACAGCTCGTCGCAGGTCGTCGGGCGGGAGTACGGCGAGCATCGCCTGGGCCAGCTTGGGTCCGACGCCGGAGGCGGTCTGCACCAGCTCGAAGGTCTGCTTCTCGTCCTCGTCGACGAAGCCGAACAGGGTCAGGGAGTCCTCGCGCACCACCATGCTGGTCGGCAACGTGGCCGTCTGGCCCGACCGCAGGCCGGCCAGCGTGCCCGGCGTACACAGCACCTCGAGGCCGACCCCGCCGACGTCGAGCACGGCGCTGGACAGGGTCAGGGCGGCCACCCGGCCACTCACGAACGCGATCAACGCGATCTCCCGGCGGCCGCGGACGCGGCCGCGAGCGCGGCGTCCATGCGGGCATGGGTGCCTCCGCGCCCAGTGTAGGTTATGGCCAGCTCGACCCCGCCCTGCTGCCCGCCGCTCCGGCCGCCGGGAGATCGCGGTGATCGCGTTCGTGAGTGGCCGGGTGGCCGCCCTGACCCTGTCCAGCGCCGTGCTCGACGTCGGCGGGGTCGGCCTCGAGGTGCTGTGTACGCC
>JBPCQY010000208.1:0-2668 GCA_050997635.1 Nocardioides sp. | reverse complement strand
GCTCGGGCTGCAGCTCGGCCAGGTACGGCGACCAGCGCGTCATGCCGCCGGCGGTGAAGTGCTCGGTCAGGCGGTAGGTCGTCAGCACGAACGGGAAGACGTCGCTGCCCTGCGGGTGGTAGCGGTTGTCCGGGTGCGGGAACGTCTTGCGCACCGGGCTGTGCTGCTGGTCGTACAGCGCGTTGGCCACCGGCGAGTCCTGCGGCTCGTAGTGGGTGGGCAGCGGGCCGTCGGCCAGGCCCGAGGGCGCGTACAGCCAGCCGCGTCCGTCGGCCTGCATGATGAACGGGTCGGTGCCGCTGAGCGCGTCCGGGCCGCGCGCGCCGTCCGGCGGGCGGTAGGCCGGGTCGCGGTCGGCGGGGAAGTCCGGCGTGTCGTGCCCGGTCCAGGACTGCTGCTCGGCGTCCCACCACACCAGCGCCTTGCGCGCGCTCCACGGGTTGCCCTCGGGGTCGGCGGACGCGCGGTTGTACAGGACGCGGCGGTTGGCCGGCCACGCCCACCCCCACTGCGCCCCCGTCCAGTTCTGCTGTGTCCACGGGGTGCGCCGGGCGGTCTGGTTGACGCCGCCGGCGTAGCAGCCGCAGTAGATCCAGCAGCCGCAGGCGGTGGATCCGTCGCCCTTGAGGTCCTCGTAGGTGGACAGCAGCGCGCCGGAGGCGTCGCACCCGTTGATCTCCTTCAGGACCGCCTCGGCCTTGGGGTCGTCGTACGGTCCCTCGGTCGGGTAGTCCCAGGTGAGCTGCTGCACCGGGCGGTCACGCTCGGCGGTGGAGTCGGCAAGCCGGGCCCGCAGCCGCTGCCCGAGCTGGTGCACGAACCACAGCTCGCTGCGCCGGTCGTCGGTCGGCTGGACCGCCTGGTGGTGGAACTGCAGCATGCGCTGGGTGTTGGTGAACGTGCCGCTCTTCTCGGTGTGCGCGGCGGCGGGCATGAAGAAGACCTCGGTGGCGATGTCCTGCGTGCGCATCTCCTCGGTCTCGATCTCCGGGCCGTCCTTCCACCAGGTCGCCGACTCGATGAGCGAGAAGTCGCGCACGACCAGCCAGTCCAGCTTGGACATGGCCAAGCGCTGCAGGCGCGTGTTGGCCGAGCCGACGGCCGGGTTCTCCCCCATGAGGAAGTACCCCTTGCAGCGACCCTCGAGCATCTCGAAGACGGTGTCGTAGGTCGAGTGTCCGCCGGTGATGCGCGGCAGGTAGTCAAAGCAGAAGTCGTTCTCGGCGGTGGCGTGCTCACCCCACCATGCCTTGAGCATGCTCACCAGGTAGTTGCGCATGTCGCCCCAGTAGCCCTTGTCGGCGGCGTCGGCGGCGATGAAGTCCTCCAGGGAGTCGTTCTCGTGCGCGTGGGGCATCGGCAGGTAGCCGGGCAGGATGTTGAACAGCGTCGGGATGTCGCTGGAGCCCTGGATGGAGGCGTGCCCGCGCATGGCCATGATCCCGCCGCCCGGGCGGCCGACGTTCCCGAGCAGCAGCTGCAGGATCGAGGCGCAGCGGATGTACTGCGCGCCGACGGTGTGCTGGGTCCAGCCCACGGCGTACACGAAGGCGCTCGTGCGCTCGCGGCCGGACCCCTCCGTCAGCCAGTCGCAGACCTGGGCGAAGGTCTCCGGCGCGACGCCGCACACCCGCTGGACCATCTCCGGGGTGTAGCGGGCGTAGTGGCGCTTGAGCACCTGGTAGACGCAGCGCGGGTGTTGGAGGGTCTCGTCGCGCTCGGGGTCGGCGGGCGCGCCGGCGCCGCCGGATCCGTGCGACTCGCCGTGGCCGGCGTGGGCGATCGTGTCGGTCTGGTCGCGCTGGCCGGAGGCGGGCGCCACGACCCCGCCCTCGTACATCCACGAGCTCATCTCGTAGGCCGAGCCGTCGTCCTTGAGGCCGCTGAACACGCCGGCCAGGTCCTCGGTGTCGCGAAAGTCCTCGCTGAGGATCGTCGACGCGTTCGTGTAGGCGGTGACGTACTCGCGGAAGTCCAGTTCGTTGCTCAGGACGTGGTTGATGATGCCGCCCAGGAAGGCGATGTCGGTGCCGGCGCGCAGCGGCACGTAGAGGTCGGCCATCGCGCTCGTGCGCGAGAAGCGCGGGTCCACGTGGATGACCTTGGCCCCGCGGGCCTTGGCCTCGGCGACCCACTGGAAGGCGACGGGGTGCGCCTCGGCCATGTTCGAGCCCTGGATGACGATGGTGTCCGAGTGCTGCAGGTCACCGGGGAACGTCGTGGCGCCGCCGCGCCCGAACGAGGTGCCCAGGCCGGCCACCGTCGAGCTGTGGCACACGCGCGCCTGGTTCTCGACCTGCACGATGCCCAGCGCGCAGTACAGCTTCTTGAGCAGGTAGTTCTCCTCGTTGTCCAGCACCGCGCCGCCGAGGTGGGCGATGCCCATGGTGCGCCGCACGGTCAGGCCGTCGACCTCGTCCTGCCAGCCCTCGTCGCGGCTCTTGATGACGCGCTCGACGATCATGTCCATCGCCGTGTCCAGGTCCAGGCGCTCCCACTCGGTGCCGTGCGGGCGGCGGTACAGGACGTGGCGCTCCCGCGCGTCGCCGGTCGTCAGCTGCATCGTGGCCGAGCCCTTGGGGCACAGGCGCCCACGGCTGGCCGGCGAGTCCGGGTCGCCCTCGATCTGCACGATCTCGTCGTCCTTGACGTAGATGTTCTGGCCGCA